>MUCP01000041.1 GCA_002816875.1 SAR202 cluster bacterium Io17-Chloro-G2 | reverse complement strand
GTTGCTAGACTGACAGGTATGGGCGGTTAGCTCAGCTGGTTAGAGCACTTGCTCGACACGCAAGAGGTCAGTGGTTCGAGTCCACTACCGCCCACCACTTTTCGGTCCGCGTATCGTTTTTGCCCGCACAAACAGTCCTCAGAAAACTGTAATCAGCTGTTTTGACTTCCTGCTGATACGGGAACGGCACGCAGAATCCACGGTATTTTGCCACTTCGGTTTCGCCTCTTTCGGATATAGAACCCGCATCCTCGTTGACGGACGCACGGAGACCCATGGACTATCATCGCAACCAGCACGCCCGGCAACTGTTTGATGGGATCGCCGCCCAATATGATTGGGTGCCTGGGCTTTTTTCCTTTTTTCAGTACCAACGTTGGAGGCGCTACCTGGTTTCTCGCCTGCAGGCCGGACCGGATGCGACGATTCTGGACCTTTGCACCGGCACCGCCGGCGTGGCGATGCAAACGGCTCGGACTTACGATTGCCGGGTGGTAGGGGTGGATTTGAGCCCCAAGATGCTCAGTCAGGCCCGGCACAACCTCTCCCGCGACGACATGGCCGGCCAGGTACCCTTGGTGATGGGCAGGGCAGAGGACCTGGCCTTTGCCGGCGATAGCTTCGACGCCGTCAGCGTCACCTTCTTACTTCGATACGTCGACGACCCGGAATCAACCATGCTGGAGATCATCCGAGTTTTGAAGCCGGGCGGGCGCCTGCTGTCCTTGGAATTCGGTGTGCCGCCCCATCCCATTGCGCGAGTGCTTTGGCACGTCTACACCAGAGGAGTGCTTCCCATAGCAGGGACATTGGTATCACGGGGCTGGCGGAAGGTGGGCGCATTCCTGGGCCCCAGCATCACCCAACTGGACAAGTCCTACAATGAGGACAAACTCCGGGAGTTATGGCTCCGGCTGGGGATACAGGACGTGCAGATCAAACGTCTCTCGTTTGGCGGGGCCGTGGTCATGTGGGGTACCAAAGGGCGTTAACCGAATCTATCGGTCCGTAAGGCAGTCAGTAAGGACGGCATCAAATGGCGACGGGAAAAAGCCCCGCGTTTTACGCCCTGCCGGGCGCCAAAGGGTGGCAGGACTACGTGAACCTGCTTCATATGCCATACACGCTGTGGCACCTGAGCTATGTAGTCCTGGGCGCCGCCATTTCCCCAACCGTCCACCTGGACCGGCTGTTAGGCACATTGCTGGCGTTTTTCTTGGCAGTGGGGATTGCGTCCCATGCTCTGGATGAGTTGAATGACCGTCCGCTGGGCACCAAGATCCCGCCGGTTGTGCTGGTTTCCCTGGCCGTCGTATCCCTGGCCGGCGCCTTGGCATTGGGTGTGGTGGCCGGCATCCTGGAAACCCCTTGGATTTTCGCTTTCGTCGCTTTCGGCGGATTCATCGTGGTATTCTACAATCTGGGCCTTTGGCACAACCGGTTTCACACCGACCTCTGGTTTGCGTTCTCGTGGGGGGCGTTCCCGGTCCTCACGTCCTACTGGGTCAATGCCTCGCGCTTGGACGTTGCGGCCTTGCTGCTGGCGGCGGGTTGTTTCTTTCTGACCCTGGTCCAACGTACGCTAAGCACCCCGGTAAGGACCATCCGGCGGAAGGCTTTAAATGTAGAGGGCTATATCGAGCTGGCGGACGGCGAACGGCTAAACCTGGACAGCGATAGAATGATCGCGGTGCCGGAGCGGGCCTTGGTTTTGTTGGGTGCCGCAATCGTCGTGCTGGCGGCGGGTGTTTTGACCTTCCGGCTTCAAACCCAATAACGAAATTAGACAAAGGGATGGGTACATTCCTTCGTTGAACTAGCTCGGTTTATCGTTTATACTCGACACGCGAAGGGTCAGTGTTCTGGTCCACTACGGCCCACCAGCCAAAAGCTGGTAGCTCCGCAATTATTTGAATTTTCAGGCAGGCAACATTTCATGGACGCCGCTCAACTGCTAAGAACCGAACCTAACCCCAATATTCCAGACTTTGGGGCAGGGGATACAGTAAAGGTCAACTTCCGCATCCGCGAGGGAGACCGGGAGAGGATTCAGGTATTCCAGGGCGTTGTGATCCGTCTTCAGAACGGCAACGGACCAGCGGCCAACTTCACCGTTAGAAGGATCTCCGGCGGCATTGGCATCGAAAGGATCTTTCCATTCCACTCTCCACTGGTGGAGTCTGTCGAAGTGACCCGGCGGGGTTCGGTGCGGCGGGCCAAGCTATATTACCTGCGTGGTCTCCAAGGCCGGGCCGCCCGGATCAAGGAAAAGACCGTGCCTCGCCCGCAAAGGGCCCGGCCTGCAGATCAAGGCTAGACAGGCCCCTCAGGCGCGACCAACCCCTCCCAAACTGCTTCATCACCCGAAACGCGGGCGCCCAAAAACGGTAAAGCACTATAGAAGGCCCTGGCGCCATGTCCCATGCCCTGTCCTATGCGGAAGTGGCGGTGGATGCCCCAGTGGGGCCGGGCCGCACTTTTTCCTACAGCATTCCCCGGCATATGTCTTTGGAACCAGGCCAGTTGGTCTGGGTCCCCTTTGGCAGGAGGACCCTCCAGGGTGTGGTGATGAGCCTGGCCGGCTCCCCCCAGGTAGATGTCACCCGCGACGTCCTCCAGCCGGTGGAACCTTCTCCCGTCCTTAGCTCAACCCATTTGCAGTTGGCCCTATGGTTAAGCCGATATTACCTCTGCTCCTTGTTCGCCGCCGTTGGGCTGATGCTTCCACCGGGATTTGAAGCCAGGGTCCGGTCTCGGATAACAGCTCTCTCCGGCAAGCCGCCGGACTCATCATCCCAAGAGACGTTGCGTCCCCAATCCCAAGAAGCCTTGGAGCATTTGGACGGCAAGGCGGGTTTGAGCGAAGCCGAGTTCGTAAAGCTTTTGGGGAGGTCCGGAGACCGGGAGCTTACCAGGCTGATTGATAAAGGGTACGTAAGCCGGCGGGTGGACCTGCCCCGGCCCCTGGTTTCCCCAAAATACCGGTGCTTTTTGGTCCCGGCGGCAACTCCTGGAAAGCAACACCCTGCCACGCAATCCCAAGTCATGGAAATAGCGGGGAGCCTCCCGGCGAGGCAGCAGGCCCTTCTAATGGCGATCCGCACTAGCGATGAGGCTTACCCCGCGTCTTCGGCCAACAAGCTATTTGGCTATGGTGTTGCCAGGGCCCTAGTGGACAAGGGAATTGTGGCCATGGACTGGGTGCGGGAAGACACAACCCCATATGTGACTGCCGGTGACACTAACGGTGAAACCTCCGGTAACACCTCTGGCGAACAGGAGAAGGGCCCACAGGGGTCCAAACTAACCCTTACCGCCGAACAAGCCGGCGCTCTGGACCGGATTCGCCTTGTCCTGAACGACCCGCCGGCTACGCCACGAAGTTTTTTGCTACATGGGGTCACGGGCAGCGGAAAGACCGAGGTATACCTGCGGGCGATCCAAACGGTTGTGGACCGGGGAGACCAGGCTATATTCCTGGTGCCGGAGATATCCCTCACCCCACAGACGCTGGAGCGGGTCAACCAGCGGTTTCCGGGGAGGGTGGCCGTGCTCCACAGCGGACTCACCCAGCGTCAAAAATTCGACCGGTGGTGGGAAATTCGTGAAGGGGCCTACGACGTGGTGGTGGGACCCAGAAGCTCCCTGTTCGCGCCGGTCCCCCGGTTGGGCTTGATAGTCATCGACGAAGAGCACGAATGGACCTATAAGCAAGAGGAGTCCCAGCCTCTCTATCATGCCCGGTCGGCGGCCTTGGAGCTGTCCCGGCTGACCGGGGCGGTTGTTCTGATGGGCAGCGCCACCCCCGACGTGGAAACCTACCAACAGGCCAGGCGAGGCGGACACCGGTTGTTGGAATTGCCCCAGCGCATCCGGAACCCAGAGCGGGACGAAAACCTGGGTCCGGAAGGGGATCCGGAAGTTGCTTCGGAACCCAATCAACCACTGGCCCAAGTTGAGATCTGCGACATGCGCCAGGAATTGCGGGAAGGCAACCGGAGCATCTTCAGCGTCAAGCTGGCCGGGTATATCGAAGAATGTTTGAAGAACGGCCAGCAGACAATACTTTTTCTAAACAGGCGTGGCAGCACCCCCATCGTCCAGTGCCGGGACTGTGGATACGTGGCCACCTGTAGCCGTTGTTCGGTCTCGCTTACCTACCATTCTTCTCCGCCATCGGCGGACCGGCTGGTGTGCCATCGCTGCAACCGCCGCGGCCGTATGCCCCGGCGTTGCCGCCAGTGCGGCGGGGAGCACATCCGCCAGCTTGGCATCGGCACCCAAAGGGTGCTGGACGCGGTGCTGGAGCGGTTTCCAGGGGTTAGGGTTGACCGGTGGGACGCCGATACCACACGCTCTGGCTCCGGCCCCGGCGAAGTGATGGCCCGGCTCACCAGCGGCGAAACTCAAGTCCTGGTGGGAACGCAGATGGTTGCCAAGGGACTTGATATCCCCAACGTGACACTGGTGGGGGTGATTCTGGCGGACGTGGGTCTGTTTGTGCCGGATTTCCGGTCGGGGGAACGCAACTTTGGCTTGCTGTGCCAGGTTGCCGGCCGCGCCGGGCGGGGAGCTGTTCCGGGGAAGGTGGTGATTCAGACCTACCGCCCCAGCCATTACGCCGTGGTTGCGGCGGCGGCTCAAGACTACGCCTCCCTGTTCGACCAGGAGATAAAGGCACGATATGAAATGGGCAACCCACCCTATAACCGGTTGGCCCACCTGGTGTGGCAGGACACCAACGATGGAGTTTGCCAGCGGAGGGCGGCCACCATGGCCCGCCAATTACGGCAGGAAGCCTACGCTCAGGGTTTGACCGACGTCCAGGTCATCGGCCCTGCGCCCGGGATCCCCGCCCGTCTCAGGGGTAAACACCGGTGGCACCTTCTCATCCGGGGCCGAAACCTCCACCGGTTTTTGGAAGGCGCCCAGTTTCCGCCGGGTTGCACCGTGGACATTGACCCAGTTCACGTGCTGTAGGCTGGCTTTACACTATCAAAGGACCGCCAATATAATATGCCGGTTGAAGCCTGCGGTCAGGCAGCCTATGGAATACCGGACTTCACTTCTCCGAATTTGTCACGGTGACGGTGTCCCATCGCTCTGATGCAGCAAACCCGCTGTAGAGGTGAACTTTAGTGGCCGTTCTGCGCATGAGAATCCTGCAGGAAACCGTATTGCGTAAGCAGGCGAAAAAGATCGGCAAAATCCTTCCCAGCCTCAAAAAGCTGACCTCAGACATGGTAGAGACCATGCATGAGCATAAGGGCGTCGGCATCGCGGCCAATCAAGTAGGCTCTCTCCAGAAAGTGTGCATAATCCAAACCCCTGAGATGGAAGAGCCGCTGGTGCTAGTCAATCCGGAGATCACCAACCGGGAAGGGGAACGGGAGGTTGTGGAAGGGTGCTTAAGCATACCCGGATACCGGGGAATGGTGAAACGTTCGGTGAAGGTACGCGCCAGGGCATTGGGTCTGGACGGAAAAGTCATCCGGATAAACGCCGATGAACTATTGGCCCAGGCGTTGGAGCATGAGACTGATCACCTCCATGGCATACTGTATGTTGACCACCTGGCGTCTCGCGACGACCTGTGGAAGATTGACGACGAGCCCGAAGACGACGAGCCCGAAGACGATGAGCCTGAAGACGATGAAGAATCCTTGGCGCCTGCTGCTCCTGAATCCGCAGGCTAAGGCGTCCCAGGCAAGTCCCAGCTCAGGGCTATGAATCCCCATCAAAACACCAGAGAAGACTTGGCCAGCCCCCAAGACCTGATTCCGCGCTTGACCCGGTTTTTCTCCGCCAGGCAAGACCCTGCCTATTTGGTGGGCGGCTACCTGCGGGACCGGCTGCTCTCGCACGCCGGTGCTCCGTACCATGACGGAGACCTGGACCTGGCGGTGGTTGGGGATTCCGAGTCCATCGCCCGCCAACTGGCCGCTGCTTTGGATGCCTCCTTCGTTCCCGTCAATCCATCCCGGGGTGTATTCCGGGTTACCTCTAGGGTCCCGTCTGCAACGGGCAAACCGGCAATGCCCCGCAAATGGTCGGTCGACTTGAAGGGCTTCTACGGAGATATCCGGGATGACCTGGCCCAGAGGGATTTCACGATCGACGCCATGGCGTTGAGCTTGGATGACAATCTTGCCGCTGAATTGACGGGAGCCAGCTGGGACGGGCCCGTTATCGATCCATTCAACGGCCGCCAAGATCTGGCGGGAAAGCGCATCCGGGCGGTGTCGCCCAACGTATTTCAAGAAGACCCGGGCCGGCTGCTGAGGTCGGTTAGACTGGCCGCCCAGTTGGGTTTTCGCCTGGACCCGGATACGGCAACGCTGATTCGCAGGGATGCCCACCTGGTGGGCCAAACGCCGGGAGAACGGTTGCGAGACGAATTCTTGACCATATTGTCCCTTGATGGGGCCAGGGGCCATCTGGAGGTCTTAGACCGGCTTGATCTATTGTGC
This sequence comes from SAR202 cluster bacterium Io17-Chloro-G2, assembly GCA_002816875.1. GTDB lineage: Bacteria > Chloroflexota > Dehalococcoidia > Lucifugimonadales > UBA3495 > Io17-Chloro-G2. Next base: position 38,726 of record MUCP01000041.1, on the reverse strand, counting down.
CGGCTGATACCTGAATTGGCGCCGGCCAAAGGAGTTGAGCAGCCCCTGGTGCATTATTGGGACGTCTGGGGACACACCATGCATTGCGTAGAAGAGGCCGAGATGGTGGTCAAGGGCCACCGCAATTCCCCGGTCTATATGTTCGTGCCGTGGACTCCCGACTCCCAAATCCATTTCTCCCAAGAAGTGGGCGACGGCCATACCCGCGCCACCATGCTCAAACTGGCGGCGCTGTTTCACGACATCGCCAAGCCGCAGACCAAATCCGTGGAAGCAGATGGCCGGACCCGGTTTTTTGGCCATTCAGAACTGGGGGCAGCGATGGCTGCAGACCGGCTGACGCAATTGCGCATCAGTGCCCGGCCGGCCGCCTTGATCGCAAAAATGGTGAAACATCACCTCCGGCCCAACAATATGAGTAAAGAGGTTGAACTGCCCACACCCAGGGCGGTACACCGGTATTTTCGGGACTTGGGAGATGCGGCCATAGACACCGTGTACCTTGCTTTAGCGGATTATTTGGCTACTAATGGACCCGCCGTGTCACTGGAACATTGGTCTAGCCATGCTAGAATGATGGGGCACATTTTACAGTCGGCCGCCCAACAGCCGGTCCCCACGGGACAAGACCGTCTGCTCAACGGGCATGACTTGATCGAACATCTCGGCGTGGCACCGGGTCCTCTGGTCGGCGAATTACTGGAAAAGATCATAGAAGCCCAGTCCACAGGAGAAATCCACACTCGGGAGGAGGCGCTGGCGTTGGCCCAAGAGAGCCTGCCAAACCGGCGCCGGCGGGAGTAGCCCATGCGGGCCCGGAGCGTCCGTCTAACCATTCTTATCCTGGTGATCCTGGGGCTTGCCCTGGCCTCCCTAGGTTTCCAAACCGTCTACATCAACATCCCCGGTTTCCCCGCCTTGGAACGAGGCGGTTCAGGCCCCCTGGGGTTAAAGCTGGGCTTGGATCTGCGAGGCGGAGGACACTTGGTGTATCAGGCTGACACCGGTACGCGGGTGGACGTGGATTTCCCCGCTCCTGACCCTTTCAATATTCAGATCAGCGCCGGAGAAGCGGCCGTCGAGCCGGCAACAGCCGGAGGCCGAGATACCGCCGATGCCCTACCGGTCCAGCCGGGTCCTGAAGCGGCGGTTGAAGCCGCCGCCGGCGCCGACCCCACGGACGCAGCAGCCGCTGCCGATGCCTCACAGCAGCCTGCCAATGGGGAAACGAAGGCCGATGAACCCGGCCAAGAGACCGGGACCGATGTCGCCGGTCAAGAAACCGAAGGACCGCCGGCGATCCTGGACAGCGATATCGAAGATATCGTCGGCGAGCTTGTCGAAGGCGAATTTTCAGTGGAGGCCCGTGGCACCAATTCCTTTTTCATAAAGACTCCGTTGCTGGACGAAACTGCCATCCAGACCTTGCAAGAAGCTTTTGAGGAGAGGTTCGGCCCAGCAGAATCCTTCCAGGTAGACGAGATTGGCGAGCCCTCCGCGGACCAAATGGAAGGTGTCTTAGACATCATCACCCGCAGGGTCAACCGGTTTGGCACCGAGGAGCCGATAATCCAGCTCCTGGGCAAAAATAGGATAGTGGTCCAGTTGCCCGGCGCCAGTGGATCGATCACCCAAGTGCGATTGGCTGCGCCGATGGGTGAGGGTCAGGGGCCCCAAGATATAAGGCAAGTGCTGGCGGTTCTGGACCTGGAGAACTATACGGTGATCGAAGGCGACGGCCAGTCCTTCGAGATTAGGTCGGATACCTTGAGCGCAGACCTGCGTGAGCAACTTCGGGCTGAAATAGAATCACGGTTGGGCGCGGTCGCACAGTTCACTGTTTCCAGCGGGATAGACGACGCGAAAGACCTCATCGGGCAAACTGCCCGGTTGGAATTCAAAGAACGCACCTGTGGCGATAGAAACTGCTTGAGTTTTACCGACGCCGACATCGGGCTATCCGGTGATGACCTGTCCCGGGCCGATGTGTCAACCGATCCATCAGGCGTAGGCTGGGCTATCAACATCCAATTCGACGGCCGGGGCTCGGAAGTGTTCTCTGCTCTCACCGAACGCCTGTTCCAACGCCAGGATACCGGGCGCATCGCCGTGTTTCTTGACGGTGACGAGGTATTGGCCCCGGTGGCCCGGGCTTGGATTCGGGACGGCCGCAGCCAGATCACCGGTAACTTCTCCCGGGAAGAAGCCCGTACTCTGGCAATTCAGCTGGAATCGGGACGCCTGCCCGTGCCGCTTAAACTGATTCAAGAAAGCGATGTTGACGCTCTGCTGGGCTCCGAATCGCTGCGTAACAGCCTGCTGGCCGGGATGGTGGGATTGGCGTTGGTGATGGTGTTCATGTTGGCTTACTACCGCGCGTCGGGTCTGGTTGCATCGGTGGCCTTGCTGTTTTACGCGGTGGTGGTCCTGGCTGTGTTTAAACTCATACCGGTGACATTAACCTTGTCCCACATTGGCGGATTCATCCTGTCCATAGGTATGGCGGTGGACGCCAATATATTGATTTTCGAACGGATGAAAGAAGAGATCCGCACCGGGCGGACTCTGGCCTCTTCCATGGAAGTCGGCTTTAACCGGGCTTGGCCGGCGATACGCGACAGTAACGTATCTACCCTGATCACCTGTTTAGTCCTGTTATGGTTTGGCGACAGGCTTGGGGGCGGCTTGGTCACCGGCTTTGCTTTGAGCTTGCTCATCGGCGTGAGCATCAGCATGTTCACCGCGGTGGTTCTCAGCCGTAATCTACTCCAGCTCATGGCCTGGATCGGCCTGGCTCACCGGATTCAGCTGTTTACTCCGGAGAAGGTCCAACGCACGGCCCCGGCGTTGGGAGGGAGAAGCTAGCCGTGCTGAATATCGTTGGGAAACGAGGCTGGTATTTCCTGTTCTCCGCGCTGGTCCTTCTGCCGGGCGTCATCTCCATGGCAAGCCCACCCGGGTGGGCTTCCGGGAATTCCGGCCTTAATCCCGGAATCGACTTCACTAGCGGGTCGGTGTTGCAGGTCAGCTTCGACCAACCGGTGGACGAACAGCAGATCAAACAACGCATGGATGCCCTGGGGCACCCCGAGGCGTTGATTCAAAAAATCGGCTCCCGGTCTGCGTTCGTCAGGACCAACCGCCTTAAAGAAGCCGTGGGTGGCGGGCTGTCGGAAAGGGAGATCGTGGAAAGGGACCTGGAGCAGTCCCTGGGGATGCAGCGGGCCAAGGTGGACTTTGAATCTGTGTCACCCATCATAGCTGGGGAGACGGTGCGCAACGCCTTCTTCGCGGTTCTGGCGGCATCTGTATTCATCACGGGCTACATCTGGTATGCCTTCCGGCGGGTGCCCAAACCATGGCGTTATGGAGTGAGCGCAATCCTAGCCCTGGTCCACGACGTGGTGTTTGTCCTGGGTATCTTTTCCATCTTGGGCAAGACAATCAACATGGAGGTCAACTCCATGTTCATTGTTGGGATCTTGATCGTGGCGGGTTATAGCGTAAACGACACGATAGTCGTGTTTGACCGCATTCGGGAAAACGTCGTGCGGCACCCCGATAGGGGACTGGACGCCATGGTCAACCTCAGCGTCATGGAAACCATCGGCCGGTCGCTGAACACCAGTTTCACCACCCTGTTCATGCTGCTGGCCATGTTGCTCCTAGGCGGCCCCAGCATTCGTGAGTTATTGCTGGCGGTTGCGTTGGGAGCGGTCGCAGGGACCTACAGCTCGATTTTCATCGCCAGCCAGTTCCTGGTTATGTGGGACCGGGGTGAGCTAGGCCGGTTCCTGCGCCTGGGCCGCCGGTCCACTGCCGCGGCGGCTTCCGGCCTTCTCTCCCTTCTAGGCCGCTAACCTCCCTCGTTCATGCCGACGGCGCGCGATGGTATAGCGCCGTATGTGATAGTATGTATTCCTGCTTGCCCAGGTGGCCGTCCTGTGGATTGTTTGTCCAGCGGATACCCGAAGATATTCACGCATTTGCCTGGTGTTTCCCCAATGGGATGATCATTCCGGTTTCGCATCATTGAGGAGAATCGAATGAGGTTCATTTCCAAGGTCGCCGGGTTAGCAATGTTCTTGCTTCTGATCACCGTTGCCTGTGGAGGCGGTTCGTCACCGTCTTCTAGCGACGCGCCCGGATCTGGCGGCGCCTCCGAGCCTGTTGCGGCCGAATTGAAGAGTGTGTCAGAAACGTCACCTGAAGAGGTGAAGGCCTTTGGCAAGGCCACCGCACGAGTATTCGTATGCAATGGCTGCCACACCGTCGATGGTGTCGGCGCTGCCGGCCCCACCTGGCTGGGGCTTTTTGGCAAAGAAGAGACCCTGGAGGACGGGACCACGGTAATCGTGGATGAGGCCTATCTAAGGGAGTCTATCCTGGATCCCAATGCCAAAATAGTGAAGGATTTCCCGGCCGACGTCATGCCTGCCGACTTTGCCGAGAGATTGTCAGATTCGCAGTTAGATCTGCTCATCGAATATATAAAGGTTCTCAAATAGGCAACAACCACCCGGACACACGGGGTTAGACCGGCCGCCCTCGGAATTAAATCGGGCCGGCGCCTGGCGTGAACACCAGCCGGCCCAGAGTTTGGCGGCTGGCCAGTAGTGCGAAGGCTGCTTCGGCCTCTTCCAACGCAAAGGTGCGGCAGACGATGGGCTTTAACTCTCCCCGGGATGCCATTTCCGCGGCCTGGCGAACCGATGCACGCGATACTCCTGACGCACCCTGCACCCTAGCGTCCCGAAAGATGATTTCCGCCAGGTTGAGTTCCACCCGGTGTCCCGCAACCTCTCCCAGTAGGACCAGCCTCCCGAATTGGGCCAGGCTGCGCCATGCCGATGGGAATAGGGGCGAGCCGACAGTGTCTAAAACCACCGCTGCGCCCTCGTCTTCGGTCAGGGCCAACACCATCTCGCTGAAGTCCAATTCCTCCGTGTGGAGGATTTCCTCTCCTCCCAGGGGCGCCAGAGACCCAAGTTTCTCCGGCGACGAGGTGACCGCCAAGACTCTGGCCCCCAGGGCAGCGGCCGCTTGCACTGCGTGAACCCCCAGCCCCCCGCCGGCGCCGGTGACCACCACCGTTTCACCCGGCTTGATTTGGGCAACGTCTTGGGCCGCCTGCAAGGCAACCCCAATGGGGCAGGCCAAGAGGGCCGCGGATATCAGATCAGTCCCGTCGGCCACCTGGATCAGGCTGAACTCCGAGACGGCCACGTATTCTGCAAATCCTCCGTTTCGGCCATGGCCTACGCCAACACCGGAACGGCAGCGGTGCTCCTGTCCGCCCTGGCAGCGATCGCATCTTCCACAGGCGTTGGTTAGGATGCTTACCACACTGTCGCCGGCATTCAGGCCGGTAACCTGGCCGCCGGTCTGCTCTACCACCCCGGCGATCTCGTGGCCCAGAATCACCCCCGGCGCGACGCCGCGGCGCAATGTGCCCGACATCACCAACATGTCATGGTGGCAAAAGCCGCACCCCACCACCCGGATTAGGACTTCTTCCGGGCCGGGCTGGGGAACGGGGACCTCTTTCACCGATAGCGCCGGTGGATGTCCGGGTTGGTCTACGGTCAATGCGCGCATTACCCGGCAATTATATCCCCGCCTCGGGGCGTGTCCAACCGGTGGTGCCTCCAACTGGTGGTGCCGTATAATGGCGGGCAATAGACCAAGCAACTATCTCGAAACTGTTTATCCAAAATCGGCCATCCTTCGTCCGCCGTAGGCGGATCAGGACGAACGGGCGGGAAGAGCCATCTACGTTCGTGGTGACCCCGATGTACTCGGGGCCAACCATCATTTGAGATAGTTGCTCAGTTGTGCCTAGCGCTTTTTACGGGCTCGCCACCCGCCGCGACGGTCCTCTTGAACCGGCTATCCAGAAGGGAGTGGAAGATGCGAATTGGCGCCCATGTGTCCTCGGCCGGCGGCATCTCTAAAGCGGTGGCTCGCGGCGCTGAGATAGGCTGCGAGACCATCCAGATCTTCGGCTCATCTCCCCAAGGTTGGGCTTTTAAACCGATACCTGGGGAGGAGATAGAGGCTTTTCGGCAGGCGGCGGAAGAGACGAATATGGGGCCTATCTTTTTACACGCCATCTACCTCATCAACCTGGGCACTCCCAATGCGGCCAACGTGGAAAAGGGAATCGGCTCCCTGGTCAACTACATGAAGTTGGCCGGCAGCATCGGCGCCGCCGGCGTTATCTTCCATCCGGGCAGCCACGGCGGAAAGGGATATGAGGCGGTGTTTCCCCAGACCGTTGAAGCCATAAAGAGGGTCTTGGACGATTCTCCGGAAGGGCCAATCCTCGCTGTTGAGAACATGGCCGGCATGGGCCAACACATCGGCGCTAGATTCGACGAGTTGGGCGGGATCCTAAAAGCAGTGGACAGCCCCAGAGTCGGGATCTGTTTGGATACTCAACACAGCTTCGCCGCCGGATACGACCTGACATCTAAAGAAGGTATCGACGCCATGATCGCCGAGTTCGATGAGACCATCGGGCTAGGCAACCTGGTGGCGGTCCACGCCAACGACTCCAAACGTCCCTGCGGCGCGGGGGTCGACCGGCATGACAACATCGGGGAAGGGTTCATCGGCGAGGACGGGTTTGCGGCCATCATGGGCAACCCGGCCTTTAAGGATGTCCCATTTTTCCTGGAAGTTCCGGGGTTTGAGGGCAACGGACCCGACGAGAAAAATGTTCAAATACTCAAAGACATACGCCACAGACTGGGGATCAGCCCTTGATTCGCATGTCCCGGAGCGAATTCGTGCGATTATTGCGCCGGGCTTATAGCCAGGTGCCGCCGGAATTCCGCAATGCCCTGGACAACGTGGATGTGACAGTGGAAGAGTGGCCGGATTCCGATGTCATGGAATCCGTTGGCGGCGCAGGTGTTCTGTTTGGGCTGTACGACGGTGTGCCCTTGCCGGAACGGGAAGGCGGTCCCGGCGCGGCGGGACTGCCCGATCGCATCACCATATACCGGCAGCCGATATTGCGCAGTTGCAAAACCCGGGCCCAGGCTGAACGTGAGATTCGCGTCACGTTGTGGCACGAGTTGGGACATTACCTGGGGCTAGGCGAAGATGACCTGGACCGGTTGGGCTATGGCTGATCGGCGGTATCGGCCCGACGGGTCACATACGGAGACATACGTAGGGCCTTCCCGCCCAGTCTCTGCCACTAGTTGGCGGCGCAGGTGATCCAACATTGCCAAGCCGGCGTGGGCCGAGTGGGATGGCTGTTGGGCTCCGGGATGGGGTGTGGCCGGGCTCCGGTGGCTCCGGCGACGGTGGCCAGCTTTGCCGCCGTGGCGTTGTATTATTTCCTTCCCATCTCAGAAGACTCTATCGCCCTTTACCTGATGGTTGGGGTGGGGTTTGTCCTGGGGGTGTGGGCGACCGGCACCCTGTCCACGGCCGGCGATCCAGACCCTTCCGTGGCGGTGATGGACGAAGTGATAGGGATGTGGGCCACCTGCCTCTTGCTGCCCAAGTCCATCCCATGGCTGGTGGCGGCGTTCCTATGCTTTAGAATCCTGGACGTGGTCAAGCCGTGGCCCATCAACCGGTTGGAGCGGCTGCCAGGGGGTCTGGGAATCATGGCTGACGACTTGGCGGCAGGCCTGGTTGGCGCCCTGATCTTGAATGGGTTGAGGATGGCGTTTTTCCCTTGAGGAAAAGAAGATCACCGGGTATGCAGTCCTAATTGCCCAGGCACGGGGCCTGTGTTATACTCCAATCTGTGGCGGCTGGCCCCCTAAGCAAAGCGAATTGGGAGGGCGTAGCTGCCAGTATTGATTGCAATAAAACGGTAGCCGATTGACCCGAAACTAGGCATGTTACCGCGCGGCTACGGCATCCAAGACATGGCAATAATCTAAGAGAAGGCAGGTTTTATGGTAGAGGCGCTAGAAGCACCAGTACCGGCCCCAGTTCCAGCCGCAACTCCGGTCCCGGCGGAGGTCCAGCCGGCGGTCAATACCTCCAGAGAGCCCATCACGATGAAGTCTCTGTTGGAGGCTGGGGTGCACTTTGGGCACCAGACCCGGCGCTGGAATCCCCAGATGAAGAGATATATCTTTACCCAGCGCAACGGCATCCATATCATCGACCTCCAACAAACGTTAGGTTTGATTCACGAAGCGTGCCGGGCGATGACCCAATTGGTGGCTGACGGAGGCAAAGTGCTTTTCGTGGGCACCAAACGCCAGGCCCAAGAGGTTGTGCAAGGCGAGGCTGACCGCTGTGGCATGTGGTATGTCAACCAGCGTTGGCTGGGCGGCACCCTCACCAATTTCCAGACCATACGCACCCGCATCAGCTATATGCTGGAGCTACAACAGAAGCGGGACCAGGGTTATTTCCGGGTGCTTCCCAAAAAGGAAGCGGTGAAACTCCGGGACACCCTGAATCGGTTGGAGAAGTACTTCACCGGTTTGCGTGACATGAATGAGTTGCCTAAGGCCATGTTCGTAATAGACATTGGTAAAGAGGACATATGCATCGCTGAAGCCCGGCGCATGGGGATTGAGATATTCGCCATCGTAGACACCGATTGCGACCCCGACAAAGTAACTCACTCCATTCCAGGCAACGACGACGCCGTGCGTTCCATCCGGTTGATCACCGGAAAACTGGCCAATGCCGCTTTGGACGGTCTGGCCCAGAGGGAAGCAATGCTGGAGGCCGAGCGTGAGGAAATGGCCCTGGCAGAGCAGGAAGCACTGATGCTAACCGAGCAGGAAGAAGAGGCGCTGGATGGGGCCGTAGAGATGTCCCAAGCCAGCGAATCTTTTGGCGAATCTTCTGGCGAATCTTCCGGCGATGGGGATTTGACCCACGCAGTATTTAGCCCGGAGGATTTCACTGCTAGCAGGGAAGAAGCCCTGGAGGATATTCTTGCTGATCCGCCTTTGGTGAATGAGGACTCTGACCTCTCACTGGACGGTGATGATACGGAAAAGGCCGGCGCCTAGGGCGCTTTAAGAATCCAGGCTAGATTACGACTATAAGCTTGCCCGGCTACGGGCAGGAGGTTCCCTTTGGTGGTAACGGCTGACATGGTCCGGACGCTGCGGGAGCAGACCGGGGCCGGCATAATGGACTGCAAAGTAGCTTTGGTGGATAGCGACGGCGACCTGGAAAAGGCCGCCGGTGCCCTCCGTGAGAAGGGATTGGCCCAGGTTGCCAAACGGGCCGGCCGGGAAACCACTGAGGGAATCGTAGAGGCGTACGTTCACACCGGTGGACGGGTTGGAGCCATCCTGGAATTAGGATGTGAAACCGACTTTGTGGCCCGTACCGAAGCCTTTCGGGACCTGGCCCATGACTTGGCCATGCAAGTTGCCGCCATGGCCCCAACATACGTGGATGAAAAGGAGATGGAGGAGGGGGACACCCGGCCGGTAGCCCAGGTGAGCTTGCTTCAGCAGCCATTCATTAAAAAAAGTGGCGCCTCTGTTGGAGAGGTGATTCAAGAGTTGGCTGCTAAAGTGGGAGAGAACGTCCGGGTCCTAAGATTCACCCGTTTAGCCCTGGGGGAGTAACCTTCTCTAAAACTCTATGCGCCAGGCCCGTTATCGCCGGGTTTTGTTGAAGATCAGCGGGGAGTCTCTAAAAGGCTCCAGTAGTTCCGGCATTGACCCGTCGGCGGTCAACTACCTAGCCCAACAGATTGGTCTGGCCCACGGTATGGGAGTTGAGTTGGCGGTGGTCATAGGCGGAGGCAACATCTGGCGGGGCGAGTCCGCGGAGATTCAGGGTATGGACCGGGCCACCGCAGACTACGCCGGTATGCTGGCGACGTTGATCAACGCCTTGGCTCTTCAAGACGGCCTGGAACGCCAGGATATCAATACTAGGACCCAGACCGCCCTCCAGATGCAGGCGGTGGCCGAGCCGTACATCCGTCGCAGGGCGATCCGGCACCTGGAAAAGGGCAGGGTGGTGCTTTTCGCCGCCGGCACGGGCAATCCCTTCATGACCACGGACACCGCGTCGGCCTTGCGCGCCTTGGAGATAAATGCCGAGGTGCTGCTGATGGCCAAGAACAACGTCGACGGGGTGTACGATTCGGACCCCAATGAGAATCCGGAAGCCATTCGATTCTGCAATTTGGATTACATGGACGCATTGAACCGCCGTTTGGATGTGATGGATGCAACGGCGGTGTCCCTGTGCATGGACAACAAGATGCCCATCATAGTGTTCGACATTTTTCAAGAAGGCAACGTGGGACGGGTCCTGTGTGGTGATGCTGTCGGAACTCTCATTAGCGCGAGGGGTGAGTTATGACCAGCAACAGCGGAGACCAAGCACAATCCACGCCAGAAGAAGTCCTTGCCGAGGTCAGCCGGAAGATGGACCGGTCGATTGAAGCGTTGCGCCAAGAGTTGGGCAGCCTGCGCACCGGCAGGGCCGCCCCGTCATTGGTGGAAAACATGCTGATTGACTACTACGGCTCACCCACGCCCCTCAAACAGATCGCCTCCATCTCGGCGCCGGACCCCCAGGCGATTCTAGTCCAACCATGGGACAAGCAATCGTTGCGGGATATCGAACGGGGCCTGATCAAGTCGGATATGGGGTTTAACCCGTCCAACGACGGCAACAACATAACTGTCCCCATTCCGCCCCTCAACACGGAACGCCGCCGGGAACTGGTGAAATTACTCAAGCAAAAGATAGAGGATGGCAAAGTATCCGTCCGCAACGTGCGGCGCGATGGACTGGATTCGCTTAGAAAGATGGAGCGGGGTAAATCCATCTCGCAGGACCAAAACCGCCGGGCTCAGGAACAATTGCAAAAGACCACCGACGGCCACACCAAGACCATCGATGAGGTGGGCAGCGCCAAAGAAGCGGAGATAATGCAGGTCTAATCCATGCGAGTTCAGGCCGCCTCTTCGCAAAATTCCGTCCCCGGGGACCCCAAGGTGCCCACACACGTAGCCATCATCATGGATGGCAACGGCAGGTGGGCTGAGAAACGCGGATTGCCCCGGATAGCCGGACATAAAGTGGGTGTGGATTGCATACAAGGGGTGCTGGAGGCGCTTTCCGCCAAAGGCGTCAAGTTTGTCACTCTGTACGCTTTCTCCACCGAAAACTGGAACCGGCCGGCCAATGAGGTTCAAGGTATCTTGGAGATCCTGTACGATGCCTTGCGCCAGCAGACACAGTCTCTCCATGACAACAACGTCCGTATCGTCCATATCGGCAAGGTGGACCGGCTGAGTTCGCAACTCATCGAAGCCGTGACACATGCCCAGGAATTAACCAATGACAACACCGGCATCACCCTGAACGTGGCCTTCGACTACGGAGGCCGGGACGAAATATTGGAAGCCGTCCGGCGCATCATCCAAGACGGCGTGGCCGTTGAAGAATTAGATGAGGACCTTTTCAACAATTATCTTTTCACCGCCCACTCCCCAGATCCAGACCTGATCATCCGCACCGGGGGAGAGATGCGCATAAGCAATTTCTTGTTGTGGCAATCCGCTTACAGCGAGTACCACCACACGTCCACTCTGTGGCCTGACTTGGATTCGGCCGAATTGGAACGGGTCCTGGAATCTTTTGGAAACCGGGAGCGGCGTTTCGGCAGGGTAAAGCCCGGGGCCTGACGGGTGATGCAACGGGCGCTGACTGCGTCAGTGGGGCTTCCTGTCTTGTTGGCGGCGGTTTGGTGGGGCGGAGGCTGGCTAGCCGTCCTAGCGGCCCTGGCGGCCGTATTGGGCATCCGTGAGTTCTACCGGCTCCTTCCTGCTGGCGGGGGCACTCTACCAGTGATGTTGGGCGCTCTATGGGTGGCTGCCTTGATCTTTGGCGGCCAGGCCAGCGACGGCCTTGACAGCTTCCTAACCATATCTGCTGTGATCCTGGGCGCCGGCGCCTTTTTATCGCTGCTATGGCTTATAGCCGTATACCAGGGGGGCCGTCCCCTGGTGGCTGCCGCCTACCTGCTGGGCGGCGGCTTTTACATCGGGTTCTTGCTAGCCCACGCGTTGGCCCTCAGGGAATTGGGAGACGCTGGATTTTTGGGCCGGAATTGGCTGTTGGTTGCCTTGTTGGCGGTTTTCGCCTCCGACACTGGAGCATACTTCACAGGACGGGCGCTGGGAAAACATCCGCTTGCTCCCAACATCAGTCCCAGCAAGACCTGGGAGGGCAGCGTCGGCGGATGGGGCTGTGCGGTTCTATCCGTCCTAGTGATGGGCCAATTTCTGGAACTGGGGATTCCCGTATGGCAGCAGGCCGTGGTGGGGGCCGCCGCGGGCGTAGCGGCTCAAAGCGGGGACCTGCTGGAATCAAAGTTGAAGAGGGTTTCCAGTGTGAAGGACGCGGGTAGTATAATTCCAGGACACGGCGGAATCATGGATCGTCTGGACAGCATCGTGGTTTCGATTCCCACGGTGTATTATCTCGTTGGGGCGGTATTCAAGCCATGAAAAGAATTGTGGTTCTGGGGGCAACCGGGTCCATCGGCAGCCAGACCCTGGACATAGTACGGGCGTTTCCCGATGAATTCGAAGTGGTTGGCTTGGCCGCCGGCAACAACGTAGATCTGCTGTTCCAACAGATAGACGAGTTCCACCCCAAGCACATCTGTTGTATCTCCCCGCCGGATAATCTGCCCAGCGGCATCACATTCACTCCCATGGAAGAGATGGTCTGCTTGGATGGTGTGGATACAGTGATGGTGGCCACCATGGGCAGCGTTGGGCTCATACCCACCCTTAATGCTTTGAAGCACGGAAAAGCCGTGGCATTGTCCAACAAAGAGCCCATCGTCATGGGGGGAGCCATCATCAAGGAATTTGAAGCCCTCTACGGGGGCCGGGTGCTTCCAGTGGATAGTGAGCCCAGCGCCATCTGGCAGTGTTTGCAGGGAGAGGACAACGAGATCAGCCGGCTGATGATAACTGCATCCGGCGGCCCTTTTAGGTTGACACCCGTTGAGGCGATGGCGGAGGTAACACCCGAACAGGCCCTTAAGCATCCAACATGGCAGATGGGCAAAAAGATAACCATAGACTCAGCCACGTTGATGAATAAGGCCTTTGAGGTTATTGAATCCCACTGGCTATTTGGGGTGCCATTGGAACAAATCGAGGTGGTGGTCCATCCTCAAAGCACCATCCACTCCATGGTAGAGTTTGCCGATGGATCTGTTAAAGCCCAGATGGGACCGCCGGATATGAGGCTGCCGATCCAATACGCTCTGTTCTATCCGCAACGGCTGTCCAACGGAATGATTCCTAGATTGGACCTGGGAATCTGCCATTCTTTGACCTTTGAACCGTTGGAACCCCAACGGTACCCTTGCTTTGGCCTGGGCATGGAGGCAGGCCGTCTAGGCGGATCTTGCCCCACGGTATTGAGCGCCGCCGACGACGTGGCGGTTCACTCATTCCTGGATGGGAGAATCAAGTTCACCGACATTCCCAGATTGGTGGAACGGGTTTTAACAGAACATGAAAGAACTCCCGGACTGAACGCCGATGAATTGTTGGAGGCAGACCATTGGGCTACGGTCCGAGCTAAAGAGTTGGTGAAGAGGGGACTCTCTAGGACTGCCATTATATGACTACTGTGCTGATAGCCGTTGGGGCCATGGTCCCCATGCTGCTGTTTCTCGTGGTGATCCACGAGTGGGGTCATTTCGCCACCGCCAGGGCCTTGGGAGTAAAGGTCTTGGAGTTCGGAGTAGGATTCCCTCCGCGGGCCTTTGCCATATACACGGGCAGGACCCGGGTGCTTTTGGACCCACAGACCCGGTACGTGGGTATCGACAGCTCCGCTGCCTTGACCGCGGGCCAGTTCGTGAAAGTGGCCTCCAGCGAGGACGTCCACGGCAACCTGGTGGCCAGGATAATAGAAGCTCCCCAGCCCAAGGGTTGGTTCAAAGGCGGAAAATCCCAGGCCGGCGGCGATGAGATTGAAGAGGATACGGCTACAGGATCCGACGATTACCTGAGGCATGAAGGCAAGATTCGGGAACTGGACGGCGGTTCGCTGATGCTTGCCGATCTGCTATATACAGTCAACTGGGCTCCCTTGGGTGGTTTCGTGCGCTTGGCCGGGGAGAGCAACCCCAACATTCCACGGAGTTTGGCCAGCAAAGGCGTTGGCACCCGGTTCATCGTTTTGGTGGCCGGGTCATTCATGAACGCCCTGCTGCCATTGGTGATTTTCACCGTTCTGTTGATGATTCCCAAAGACGTCACCGTGGGTCAGGTTCAGGTTACCGACGTGACACTGGGTTCGCCTGCCGGAGAATCCGGCATCCAGCGGGGGGACATCCTGTTGGTGGCCAAGGGAGATGAGATCGAGACCAATGGGGACCTGACAAGGGTAATCAATCTAAACGGTGGCTCAACCATGGATTGGCTGATCCTGCGCGGTGGCCGCCAGGAGGTGGTGACCCTCCAACCCAGGTATGGCTTGCCCCGGGGACATTGGCGTGTGGGAGTGTCCATCGGCTCTGAAGGCGGCCAAGTGGTGGTGAACCAAGTGCTTGGCGAATCACCGGCGGCAGCGGCAGGTCTGCAACCAAACGACGTCGTGCTTGCGGCGGGTGATCATAGAATAGCCCAGCAGCAAGACCTGATCGATGCCATCGCCGAGGTTCAAGACGCGGAATTGCAGTTGGTCATCAGCCGGGATGGACGGGAACAACGGATACCGGTGACGCCGAGATTTGAACAATCGTCTGATCCCCAGTGGCTCACGGGAATCACTACCCGCATGATCAACCCCCGGACCGAAAGCCGGTCCAAGCCCATTTGGTCGGCGGCGCCCCAGAGTTTCGTCAGCACTTGGGAGCTTTTGGTTTTGGTCAAACAAGGGTTCTCCGGGGCCATCTCTGAGGGACAGGCGCCCAAAGTGGCCGGCCCTGTGGGAATTGCGAAGGTCGCCGGCGAATTTACCCGGGAGGGAGGATTCACCGGTTGGTTGGTGATCACTGTCCTGCTGAGCATAAACCTGGCCATCATCAACATTCTGCCCATCCCCATGCTGGACGGCGGCCGTGTGGTATTCGTGGTGCTGGAGTGGGTTCGCCGAGGACGGAGAGTTCCCGCCGAGAAAGAGGGATTGGTGCACTTGATCGGTTTTGTGGTGCTTATGGCCGGAGTCCTGCTGATAACCGCCAACGACATTCGAGAACTTCTGAGTTAAGTCCGGCGTTCTTGCCATGAGATTGGTTGATCTTGATTCCTGGGGCGACTTCTAGCCACCCAAGCCGCTCACCCTGAGCCCGTCGAAGGGCGGACCGCAACCTCTAAACCCTGGCATCACCCTGGAGAGTTCTAACCCCAAGGCCGTGGTTCGCCCCGATTGCATCGGGGTCACCATGAGCGGTTGAATGATTTAGTTCGTCACAGACAATGGCGTGGTTAGACCAAACACCTGCTTCCTTGCCGTCGCAGGGCGTGGCGCGCCTTTCTGCTATCGTGTAATATCTACTTTTGAATCAACTTGCATAACGAAGTATGAGTTGGCTATGAACAATCGCCGGGCTACCAAGCCCGTTTATGTAGGTGGCGTCAAGGTCGGCGGCGGCGCGGATATCACCGTCCAGTCCATGACCAAAACCGACACCAGGGATGTGGCGGCAACCGTGCGCCAGATTCATCAACTGGAAGAGGCGGGCTGTGAGATCATCCGCTCCGCTGTTCCCGACATGGAAGCCGCCGAGGCCATGGCGGAGATCAAGAAGCAGATACACATTCCGCTGATAGCCGATATCCACTTCCACTACAAGTTGGCGTTGGAGTGCGTGAAAGGCGGCATCGACTGCCTGCGGCTGAACCCAGGTAACCTGCGGGATGAATCCCAGGTGCGCGAGGTGGTGGCGGCCGCTAAAGAGAGGGGTATTCCCATCCGAATCGGCGTTAATTTCGGCAGCCTACCGCCCGTTGGAGGCATCGGACGGACCAAGGGCTTCTCCAGGCATATGGACCTGGTCAACAAGCTGCCCAAGGCAGGTAAAGGGGTTGGCGATGAATATAGCGTGGTGGACCACATGGTGGCCACGGCGCTATGGGAGATCAGCCTGCTGGAAGAGCAGGATTTTGACCAGATAAAGATATCCCTGAAAGCCTTTGACGTTCCGACTACTGTGGAAGCCTATGCCAAACTGGCGGAGATGGTGCCCTATCCTCTGCATCTGGGCATCACCGAAGCTGGTACGGTGCAAGCGGGTTCCATCCGCACCGCCGTCGGCCTTTCTTTGCTGTTGTACCAGGGCATCGGGGATACCATCCGCGTGTCCCTGGCGGGCGATTCCGTCGACGAGGTTGCCGCGGGATACGAGATACTCAAGTCTTTGAACCTCCGCCGCAAAGGCGCCGTGCTGGTGGCTTGCCCCAGCTGCGGCCGGGCCGACGTGGACGTGGTAAAGCTGGCCAATCAGGTAGACGCCCTGCTGAAAAAGCAAAATAAAGAGGTCACCGTCGCCGTCATGGGTTGCGAGGTCAACGGTCCCGGCGAGGCCAAGGATGCCGACGTGGGTATTGCCGCGGGAGCCGGCAGAGCGGTGATCTTCCGCAAGGGGGAAAAAGTCCGAGTTGTTACCGAAGAGGATATGCTAACCGCCTTGATGGAAGAGGTTGAAAACATTCCCGTAGGATGAGATTCACCCAGTTGGTCTCCAAGACCATGCGCGACGACCCCCCGGAGGCGGAAACCGCCAGCCACCGCCTTTTGCTCCGGGCAGGCTTCATCTACCAGGTGGCGGCGGGGGTCTACGCATCCCTGCCCCTAGCCTGGAGGACGCTGCGCAAGATCGAGGCCATCATCAGGGAGGAGATGGACGCCGCCGGAGGGCAGGAGTTGATGATGCCGGCGCTCCACCCCAGGGAGTTGTGGGATCAGAGCGGGCGCGCCGCTGCCTTTGGCGATAACCTGTTTTCTTTGGAAGACCGCCGAGGGCGGGCCATGGTGCTGGCGCCCACCCATGAAGAGGTCATCACCGGCATCGTCCGGGCAAACGTGCAGAGCTACCGCGACCTGCCCCAGATCCTATACCAGATCCAGACCAAATTCCGCGACGAGCCTCGTCCCCGGGCCGGCCTGGTCAGGGTGCGGGAGTTCACCATGAAGGACGCCTATAGTTTCAACGGCGACGAAGAGTCTCTGGAAAAGAGCTACCAAGCAATGGCCCAGGCCTACCGCAACATCTATCGCCGGTGCGGCCTGCCGGTCTTGATGGCCGAGGCCGACAGCGGGGCCATCGGCGGCAAAGATTCCCACGAGTTCATCCTTCCCACCCCCACCGGCGAAGACACGGTCATAACCTGCCCGACCTGCGCATACACCGCCAACGCTGAGAAAGCCGAGGCGTCATTGCCGGAAGCGGTTATTGAGGCTGAAGAGCAACTGGAAGAGGTTTCCACGCCGGGGATCAAGACCATCGCCGCGCTGGCCGAGTTTTTAGAGGCGCCCACCGAAAAAACCCTGAAGGCCGTGTTTTACATGGCCGACCGCGAGATCGTGTTCGTCACTATCCGCGGCGACCTGGAAGTGAACGAGGTCAAGCTAAAAAACGCCCTGCACGTCAACGATCTGGCCATGGCCAGCGACGAGGAAGTCCAGGCGGCGGGCTTGGTGGCGGGCTCGGCATCGGGAATCGGCATCACCGGCATCAAGAAGGTGGCCGATTTCTCCATATCCAAGGGAGCCAACTTCGTGGTGGGGGCCAACAAACCCGGCACTCACCTGCGTGGCGCCAACTACCCCCGGGATTTCCAGGTGGACCTGCTCACCGACATAGCACTGGCCCAGCCGGGCCAACTGTGTCCTCATTGCGGCCATGCCTTGGAGTCCCTCAAGGGAGTGGAAGTCGGCCACATCTTCAAAGTGGGGACGTCGTTCAGTGAGGCGTTGGGGGCCACCTTCCTGGACCAGGATGGACGGCAACAACCGGTGATCATGGGATGCTACGGCATCGGCGTGGGCCGGTTGATGGCCGCCGCCATAGAGCAGAACCACGACGGCCGGGGAATAGTCTTCCCAGCGTCCATGGCTCCGTATCAAGTTCACTTGGTGGGGTTGAATCTGGCCCGGCCCGAGGTTGCCCAGGCGGCCGGCGACTTGTACGAAGAACTTTGGGGGCAGGGGATCGAGTGCCTCTACGACGACAGGACCGACCCTTCGGCTGGGGTCAAGCTGAACGACGCCGACCTGTTGGGCCTGCCGGTGCGGCTAATCATCAGTCCCAGGAATCTCGAGAAGGGGTCCGTGGAAGTCAAAGGCCGCCAAGAGGAGGAGTCCACGTTGGTCCCTCTGGACCAGGTGGTCCAAGACATTCTAGAACGGCAGAAGGCGCAGCGGCTGGCCGATGAAGGGCCGGGCGGTCAATGACCGGATTGGCTGGACAAGCTAATTTCTGCTGGATTATTTAGCTCTCTTTTCCCTCTTCTTTTTCGCGAGGCGTCAGGACGGACCGCAGGTAATCCAGGTTGGATTGCAGCTGGGGCGCCAATCCTCCTTTGCGGGAACTGGACAGCAGCAGCAACAGCCTTAGTTGCGCCGCAAGGTCTGCCGCCAAAGCCCGTTTAGACCCCTTTAGCGTGTCATCGGCCACCGGTACCCGGATGCCTTCCAGGGGAAGCTTGGTTCGGGATTCTCCCGCCCAGTACTTGTCAAGGCTATCCATGATGATTATGGGTATGTCCTGGGATACCACGAAGGGGGTATCCTCCGGTGAATCGGCGGGGGTGAGAACGTCCACCAAGATCCGGCCCACGTCGCTGTGGCTCATGTGATAGGTCGCCGCGTTGGGTTGGCTGGTCCCGGTCCGCCGCCAATCCCAACCGGCGGGAGTGGCGTCGTCTTTACCGGGCTCTATCTCCACCGGGGTGGCCAGGTCTTCGGCTAATACCCGGTCTTCACCCAAATCAGCGTCTTCGGTCAGCTCACTGTCTTGGGGCTCGCTCACTCTTGCTCCCCCAATTCCCACGCCGCGTAGACCTGGTCGGGCAGAGTGATGGGGCCAACCGCCTCTTCGTATTCCTTGACGTGTTTGCTGGCCAACAGGGCAATGGCCTTTAGCATCTGGGGGCTGACCTTGACGCGGGCCCTCAAAATGGGTTCCCGCTCCTCCATCTGTTCTCCGAAAAAGAGCACGGCTGAATACAGGCTGCTGAAAATGTGCATGGAGTCGCAGTAGAAGGTGATTGGTTCGCCGGAATGCTCCCCGTTGGTCTGGGTATCACCGGGGTTGTGGTAGGTCTCTTCCTGAGGGACCTGGTCTTCGGGTGGTACGTAGGGCCGTTGAATGATGGGCATGGGTCGTCCCCTTTCACACAGGCGCAGGAGCGGTCCAGGACCGTTGAACCCCGAGCCGCGCAAGGCCAGATTTGGCTAGCTGCAATGAGGCTCATTATACACGGCTTGGGGACATCGGACCGCGCGAGTCCCTGGGCTTTAACGGCGATCCGGGGGCGATGGAGCAGGCGCGGGCATAGACTGCCCCAGGTGATGCTCACCCACGGCCAGGGCTTCCCATTCATGGGAGGTCTTGCTCTGACCGATTAGGCCCAGGCGTTCCATCACGGCGAAGGCAAGCTGGTCTTGGGACGCGTTGGGCTGGCCGGCGATGGCGGACCTTACCTCTTGGGCGGTGTAGGCGTGGAGCGGGAGGTTGTGGCGGCGGCTCCATTGGGCCAGAGCATGTTCCAGCAACTCCAGGGCCGGCACCGGCCAATGGATGCCTGAAGGGCGGCTATGGACCACGGCCAGGGGCGCCCACTCGTCCACCAGCCGGTCCAAACATGCAGTCAAGTGGGTCACCCTGGTTTGGACATCGGCCTTGCGGGGGGCGGGGGCCTTGATGACACCGGAGGCTGCAATATTCCGAACGCCTGGTATGGCAAGAGGTCCGAAAACGGCCCAGCCCGTCTCCCTGACCCCAGCGTCCAGCGCCAGCAACGTTTGCCCGGCGTCACCGGCGGTCATAGACGGTCCTGGCCGGGGCGCCGGACCCCAAGCTCAACGAATCCGGCGCGATAGCCGTGGTCTCAACGAGACCAGAAGACACCGCCGCCAGGTCCGGGAATTGGGATAGCCCCGGCACGGCAGTTATCAGCAAGGATAGGGACTTTGCCTTTTGGTCCTCGATTCTGCCATCGATACCGCCGTCAGGTTCGGGCAATCGCATGGGCAATTGAATGGGCGTCCGGTAAAGCCGGGTATAGTAATAAGTCCCGCATTGCAGACAAATCCAGTCTCCTTCATCCAGCGCCAGGTCTCCGTGGCATTTCGAACAGGCCTTTAGGTGGAAATGGAGCAATTTTCACTCCTGGTTGGTGCACATGTGCCGGGTTCCTGATGAATATGTTTGTCAAAGTTCTACCGTGGCCGCAGCGAATGGGACTGGGGCTTCTAAGCAGGTGTTGCCGGTAAATATAACAGAACATACGTTCTAATTCAATATTGCAAGGTCATATGATTGCCTCGAAAGCTAAAGGCGCATGACTATTGACGTGTCAGACGAGGAGTCGAAGGAGCATGGTGACCTTGGAGAAGACGGGCACGAGTTCTGCTCAGGTAGATGCCAAGGATTGTCTCGGTGAGGCGAAGCGGGCGGCCCACATCAATAGAATGGCGCCCATCGACATCGCTACCGCCAAGGAAAAGGCCCATAAGTAATCGCCTTGCAGGTCGTATAGCAAACCGCCGATGACCGGTCCGGCGGCGAACCCCACCCCTCGGCCCAATTGGATCACCCCCATCACAGAGCCCAAGTTGGAGGATGGGACAATGTCTGCCGCCTTGGCTGCTACCACCAGGCCGGCAACACCATCGCTTAGGCCGCTTAACCCCACGAAAACGATGATGGGCCACATGCTGGCGCCGTCGCCGAAGAGTAGGACTAGCACCAGCGCGGAGATGTGCATTCCCAGGCCTGCCGTGTACACCAATTCCCGGCCCAAGTAATCGGACAGGGTACCGGATATCGGTCTCCCAACCATGCCAACCACACCCACGGCCCCTATGGTAGCCGCCGCCTGAAGCCCGCTGTAACCCGCGGCAATGAAGAATGCCACCAGGTGGACGGTGGTCAGGGAGATTCCCACGGAAGCGGACATGCGGGCCAAGACTAAGAACCAAACGGCAGGGCGGCGCATAGTTCGGCTTAATTCAACGCTTTGGCCCGGGTCCTTTGATTCAGGGGCCGCGACGGGCTCCAAAGGCGCCTGGATTGCTTCATAAGCAGGCGGACGGCGCTGAAGCAGAAAGTTGGCCGGCGAGACCATTAAGAAAAACACCAGCCCCAAGATCCTGAAGGTGAGCCGCCACCCCATAAAGGAGATCAATATTTGCGCCAGAGGGGCGAAAATTCCCTGGCCCAAAGGGTTTCCCGCATCTGCCAGGCCCAAAACCCGGCCCCGTGTCCGGGGGAACCAGGGCGCTAGGGTGGCGGTGGCGGTAAAGGAAGAGATGGTGGTCTCACCCAGGGCCGCTACCAAACTGTAGAAGATGAACAGCTGCCACATATCAGATGCGTAGCTGCCCAACAGGTATCCCGCTAAGATCACCAGGCCGGCAACGGGGAATAGGCGTTTGGGTCCCAGCCGGTCCAACAGCCATCCCACCAAGGGGGCCACCAGCCCTCCGGTGATACCCGATGCGGAGAACACCGCCGATGTGGCCGCGGCGCTGCGGCCGAAACCGTCTCTCAGAGCCACGAAGATGACTGGGACGCTGTTTTTCATCCCGCCTTCAACGGTGAGATTGGCCCCGGTCAGGGCGAAAATGACCCAGCCGTAATGGCGCTTTCTGGTGAAGGAGGTGGTGAGTTTGGAGAGTGCCTGAAGCATATGGCCGCGGTGGTGGATTATACACCACCGGATTATTGACCGGACGCCTTGACCCGGTAGGGCGCCATTCCTATAATTACCTCACGAAATGTAGCGGAATTCACCCTTCGTCAGCTACAACTAGGGCTTCAGGCAGAGCTTCGACAAGAGCTTCAGGCACGGGGGCATCCACTGGTGACCGGACCCACACCCCAGTCTATAGACGAGTTGGTCCAGACGGCGTTGGGCGAACTAGAAGGCATTGACGATCCCGAATCGCTGGACCAATGGCGGGTGGCGTACCTGGGCCGCCGCGGACATCTGACCCAGGTGCTAAGAGGCATCGCCCAGCTGGACGTGGCACAACGCCGGGAGGCCGGGGCCCTGGGAAACCGGGCCAAAGGCAACCTGGAAGAACGGTTGGAGCAACGGGTCCAACAGGTCAACCAAGCACAACTGGAACAGGCATTCGTGCGGGACCAGTTGGATGTCACCCTTCCCGGCCGGCCGTCACCCATAGGACGGTTGCACCCCACCACCCAGATACTCCGCGAGATCTGCGACGCATTTGGCGCCATGGGGTTCAGCATAGTCGAAGGCCCGGAAGTAGAGTGGGACCACTACAACTTTGAGATGCTCAACATACCCCAGGGCCATCCCGCCCGGGACATGTGGAATACCTTGTGGGTCGACTATCAGGACCCCTCGGCCGGCCGTTCTATGTTGATGCGCACCCACACCTCGCCCATGCAGGCCAGGGTCATGGAATCAAGCCAACCGCCCGTGCGAGTCATTGTTCCAGGGAAGTGCTACCGGTATGAGGCCACCGACGCCACCCACGAATGGCATTTCTACCAGGTGGAAGGGTTGGCCGTAGACGAGGGGATCACATTTGCCGACCTTAAGGGCACCCTTTACGAGTTTGCCCGGCGGCTTTTCGGAGAGGAGCGGCGCGTACGTTTCAGATGCGATTATTTTCCATTTGTGGAGCCCGGCGTGGACATGTCCATCGACTGCTTTGCCTGCAATGGTGAGGGAACGGGATGCCGCATCTGCCGGGACAGCGGTTGGATAGAGATCATGGGCGCCGGTATGGTCCATCCAAAGGTGTTGGCGGGGGTGGGATACGACCCCGAGCGGTACACGGGTTTCGCATTTGGCCTTGGGCCGGAACGCATCGCCATGCTGAAGTACGGCATTGACGACATTCGCCTGTTTTATTCCAACGATCTCAGGTTTTTGCGCCAATTTTGACGGACTTGGTTCGCCGGGCCAGACGGATGCCACGGGTTTATAAGAGTATCCTCAGCCCAGTGCTTGGAGGCTATCTGATCTCCCGATTGTTTAGAATATATCTCGATACCGTCCATCAAAAAAGACCATCCTTCGTCCGCCTTAGGCGGATCAGGACGAACGGGCAAAGAGAAGCCTCCCGTTCGTGGTGACCCCGATGTGATTGGGGCGTACCACCTGTTGAGATAGTGACTTAATCCTGGTTGTTTAATATCCTATGAAAGTTCCCCTTAGCTGGCTGCGGCAATATGTGGACGTGGTAATTCCAGCCCAGGAATTGGCCCATCGACTTACTATGGCTGGAATAGAGGTAGGCGACGTTGTCGAGACCGGCGGGTGGAGCGGGTGTTATGTGGGCCAGGTGTTGGACGTCAGGCCCCATCCCCAGGCCGACCGCCTGCGTCTTTGCCGGGTGAACGCCGGAACACAAGAATTGGAAGTGGTATGCGGAGCGCCCAACGTAGCCACCGGACAGAAGATCTGTTTCGCCACGGTGGGGGCCCGGCTTTTGGATACCCACTCGGGCAAGCACGAGACCCTGAAAGCAGCTCGTATACGGGGCGTGGAATCCCAGGGAATGATCTGTTCCGAGCTGGAGTTGGGGCTGGGCGAAGACCACTCGGGCATCGTGGTGCTTCCCGCCGACGCCCCCGTCGGTACCCCGCTGGACGATTACCTGGGCGATACGGTTTTAGATTTAGAATTGACGCCCAACCGGCTGGATTGCCTGTCTATTCTGGGAGTCGCCCACGAGGTGGCCGCCCTGACCCAAACCACCGTTACAGAACCAGATGTAGATTACCGCGAAGAAGGGCCGCCCATTGAATCCCTAGTCTCGATCAGCGTGACCGATTCGGACCTGTGCCCCCGGTATACCGCCAGCTTGATTCAGGGAATAAGCATCGGCCCATCTCCCCAGTGGCTTCAAGACCGCCTCACCCGCGCGGGGCTACGGCCCATAAATAACGTGGTGGACGTGACCAACTTTGTCATGTTGGAGTTGAACCAGCCGCTGCACTCCTTTGATTTCGATAAGATACGCGACGCCACCGTGGTGGTGCGGCGGGCCAGGCCCGGCGAAACCCTGGTGACCTTGGACGGCGTCCCGCGAAACCTGAACACTGAGGTATTGGTCATCGCCGATGCGAATGACCCCGTCGGCATGGGTGGAGTCATCGGCGGCGCCAACAGTGAGATCGGCCCGGAGACCACTTCGGTCCTTTTGGAATCGGCCACATTCGAGGCCTATAACAACCGGGACACGGCCCAATCGTTCCAGCTTCGCACAGAGGCTACTCTGAGATTTGAAAAGGGGCTGCGGCAGGAATTGGCCCCCATTGCCCTGCGGCGGGCCACCCAATTGATTCACCAGGTGGCGGGCGGCAAGGTCGCCCGCGGAATCATCGACGTGAACCACCAGCCCGCGCCGGCGCTGAAAGTCAGCGTCACCGGCCAGCGTCTCAAGAAGATCTTGGGTATGGACGTTGACATGGAGCGGGTGGAGCAAGTGCTTGCTTCGCTGGGATTTCATGACATTCGCCATCAGGGTGGCGGCCCGGAATCCAACGGCGCCGTTGCTGGTTTGGAGGTCACGGTCCCCTATTGGCGCAACGACATAACCATTGAGGAAGACTTGGTTGAGGAGGTGGTGCGCATAGTCGGGTATGACGCCGTCCCGACGACCATGCTTTCAACGCCGATCCCTTATCGTCAGGTGGGCCCTATGACCCAATTGGTGGCTAAGGTAAAAGATGCTTTGGCTGCCGCCGGCATGCAAGAGGTCATCAGCTACCCCCTGGTCAGCCAGGCAGACCTGGAAAAGGTAAACCATCCGGAGGGCGATGGACCTCCGCTGCGGGTGGCCAATCCAATGAGCGCGGATCATGAGATATTGCGCCCCACCTTGCGCTCCAGCCCGCTGGCGGCCCTGGCTGCAAACGAAGGACACGGCGAAGGGCCGTTCCGGCTGTTTGAGTTAGGACGGGTATTTATCTCCAGGGAAAACGACCTCCCATTGGAGAGAGAGACGGTAGTGGCCCTGTTGGCGGGAAGGCGTCTGGATTACTCGTGGCTGCACTCGTCGCCCATGAATGATGAGGCCTTGGATTTTTACGATGCCAAAGGTGTTTTGGCGGCAGTATTGGCCCGCCTGGGTGTGGAGCCGGAATACCGGCCCGCGGAAGACCCGCTGTTCCAGCCGGGAAAGTGCGCCCAGATCTCTGCCAACGGGTTGGATTTGGGGGTAGTTGGGGAGGTGCACCCGGATATAAGACAGCGATTTGGCCTGAACGCGGCGCCAGTCTCTTTACTGGAACTGAGTCTGGATAGCCTGCTAGAATCCCTGGGACCGGCGGAGCGGAAGTTCAAAAGCATTTCCCGTTATCCCGCCGCTTCCCGGGACCTGGCTTTGGTGGTGCCGCAAGACGTTCCCGCGGGAAGGGTGCGGGAGATCATCACCCGGCACCGCATGGTGCAACAGGCGGACTTGTTTGATATTTATTCCGGCGAAAACGTGGCCCCAGGGACCAAATCCTTGGCCTTCCACGTCAATTTTCAATCCCAAGAGCGCACCCTGACGGCGGAGGAAGTGAACCGGTCTTTGGAAGGGTTGCTGAAATCCTTAGAAAGGGAAGTAGGCGCCTCACTCAGGGCTTAGAACCGCCATCGATGGCCTGAGGGCCATATGATGCGCCCATCGGAGCAAAGGGAATGCAAAGCAATAACCACGGCCATGAAGAACACTCGGGCCAGGGGCATGCCGGCCACGGCGAGGATGTTCGCCGGAGGGAGCACGGTCATTCCCAAGGGCATCACCAAGTAGATGAACACGCTCATAGGCATGCGGATGAAGATATGCTCAGCGTGGAGGAAGCATACCAGCGGATCATTGCTTGCTTTAGCCCGCTGGATACCGAAACCGTCCCCCTGGTGGAAGCCCTGGGAAGGGTGTTGGCCGTCGATATAAGCTCGCCGCTGGACCTGCCTCCGTTGGCGAATTCGGCTATGGACGGTTATGCGGTACGCAGGGATGATATCGGAGGCGCGGGCGAAGGTGCTCCGCGCAACCTTGCCGTTATCGGCCTGGTGGCGGCTGGACAGGTTTCATCGCAAGCGGTAACATCCGGCACGGCTATACGTATCATGACCGGCGCCCCCATTCCAGCCGGGTCCGACACAGTGGTGCCGTTTGAAGAAACCGACGAAGTTCAGCGGCGGGACTCGGGCCAGACTTTAGATCAGATCGGCGTCATGGCCGACCTGCCCCTGGGCTGCAATGTGCGCCCCGCCGGAGAAGATGTGAGCGCTGGGCAGATGGTGCTAACGGCTGGAACGCCGGTGCGGGCGGCTGAGGTGGGTGTGCTGGCTTCGTTAGGGTTGGATTCCGCCGTAGTGAGAAGGCGGCCGGTTGTTTCTATCCTAGCCACTGGCGACGAGCTATCGCCGGCCGGAAGTCCACTGGAACCGGGGAAGATATATGACAGCAACAGCTTTAGCGTAGCGGCCTCGGTTTTGGCCAGTGGAGGCTCTCCCAGGTTACTGGGCGTGGCCCGGGACAATCTGGAAGACCTGCGAAGCAAACTGGAGCAAACCGCCGGGTCCGATTTGGTGATAACCTCGGCGGGGGTTTCCAAAGGGGATTACGACATAGTCAAGGATGTGCTGACCGAGCGTGGCGAGATGAATTTCTGGTCGGTGCGGATGCGCCCGGCAAAACCCTTGGCCTTTGGACACCTAAAGGACGGCGGCGGAACCGCCATCCCTCTGTTGGGCCTTCCGGGCAATCCCGTCAGCGCAATGGTGGCCTTCGAAATGTTTGCCCGCCCGGCCATCAGGACCATGCTGGGTTATCGCCGCCTGGCCCGGCCGAAGGTAGAAGGGGTGCTTACAAGCCCCATATTTAATTACGACGGGCGGCGGGTTTACGCCAGGGTAGAAGTCACCCGGAAAGACGGGGTTTATTACGCTTCTCCCGCCGGGCCCCAAGGTTCCAACATACTTACTTCCATGTCCCGGGCCAATGGATTAGCCATCTGTCCCGAGGACCTGCCTAAGAAAGATTCCGGGGAAACCGTTGAGATCATAATGCTGGATTGGAATGAAGAGGTTGATGTATGACCACCCCAGAAACTGAAGATTTTCTGGAGACCGGCGAGGATATACAGGATGAAGGAGCGGGAGCAGGGGCCGGAGGCGAAGACCAACAGGAACCGGAGCCTGAGCCCGAGCCGGAACCGCCCAACTACTACGTCAGCTTCCAGCGGTTGGAAGAGTTGGGCCGGTCTCCGGTAGCGGTGGTTGCCGCCCGGCGGGTGGAGTCGTGCCCATCGATGTCGAAACAGGTACACGAGTTGACCGACCCTAGAGCGTTGATCACCGAGATCGCCCGGCATTATAAGGACGACCAGGATTTCATCAAATCGGATATGCCCCTAATGGAAATCGTCTTTCGCATCCTTCTTTCCCGGCGTAACGAGCCCACCAGTCTGACAGACCTTCATTACGAGTTGACTGAACGCTGGGCTACGCCGGTACGGCCGATCAACGTGACCGAAGAAGGCCTTCAACGGGTGCTGGACGGGGACACCTATTACGGGTTCGCTAGGGAAGGGGAGTAATAACCGGCCCAGGACCAGCCGGAAACACTTTGCCCGGAGTGAGCCAGTGGGAGAAATGATAAAGGGACGTGGCCATAAACCACGTCCCTTTATCATTTCCAGTGGAGCTTATCCAGTGAATCTACTGGGCCGATGAACTTGGAAGACTAGGCGGGCGCCTGTTGTGACGCCAACCCGGTCAATTTCTCAAAAGCGGCCGGGTCGTTTACGGCCAGGTCCGAAAGCATCTTCCGGTCCAATTCTATTCCCGCCAGTTTCAGTCCGTGCATGAATTGGCTGTAGGTAGTCCCCGACTGGCGGCATGCGGCGCTGATGCGTACGATCCACAACCGGCGAAAGTCGCCTTTGCGCTGGCGCCGGTGGCGATAGGCGTGGGTCCAAGCATGCAATAGGGCTTCTTTCGCCCATTTGTAGTTACGATGGGAAGAACCTTGAAATCCTCGGGCGGCCAGCAGCACTTTCTTGTGCCGACGATGTTTGGTAACGCCCCTCTTTACTCTGGGCAATGTATTTCTCCAAGACTGGGGTTGGGGTCCTAGCCGTAGGGGAGCAGCCGGGTTAGGCGGTGGACATCCTTAGGGTCAACCGAAAGTTTATCTCCATACTTGCGGGTGACTTTGGTGGGTTTCTTACGCCGGAGGTGACTGCTCATGCGCTTGCGCCGCATCAATTTTCCGGAACCGGTGATGTGGATGCGGGCTTTTGCGCCCTTATGGGTTTTAAGTTTTGGCATCTGCTAAGTCTTCTTCGACCTGTGTTTCGGCCCGCTCAGGTTTCTGGACCGCCTCGGTTTTTTGGGTAGTTGGAATCAAGATCATGGACAGGGCCCGACCCTCCATGGAAGGGGGCTTTTCCAGGCGCACCACGTCTTTTAGGTCGTCGGCCACCCGCTTCAAGACAGATAGACCTATCTGCTGGTGGGTGGCTTCCCGGCCCCGGAAACGGACGGTCAGTTTGACCTTTGAGCCGTCCCCAATCAATTCTCTTACTTTACGGGTCTTGGATTCAAGGTCGTGGGTCCCAATGTTGGGCCTAAAACGCACTTCCCTAAGGTCCGTGCTCTTCTGGCCCTTTTTTGAGTCCCGCTCCTTCTTCGAGGAGAGGTACCGAAGCTTTCCGTAGTCTAGTAGGCGACAAACCGGAGGGTCAGAGTTAGGGGCCACCTCTACCAAGTCCACATCGGCTTCTCGGGCGGCCCTGAGGGCATCGGCCACCGCCATCACCCCGAGTTGTTCCCCGTTTTCGCCAATGACTCGCACCTGGGGAGAATTGATCCGCTCGTTTACCCGATATTGCCTAGCTATACTCTGCTACCTCCGGGTAGAATCCCCTGGAATTACAGCCTAGAAACGCCAATTCACCATATCACAAGCCCTTGGGCTGGTCAATCCGGCGCACACTCGCCGGCAAGCCGATATCTCCCCCCGACCGCCCGGCCGTAACGGGAGCGGCGGTCGCCCGGATTACGCCCGGCCAAACCGGAGCAACACCTCATAGATGGCGTCTGCGCCAAAGGTTAGGGCTTCCAGGGGAATTCCCTCATCAGACCCGTGGACTGCGCTCAGGAACCGGAACCCTTCCGGAAGGTTCATGGGCAGGAATCCATAGGTCTGAATTCCCAGCCGCGAAAAAAACCGGGCGTCGGTGGAACCGGGCAGCAGCATTGGAATGGGTATGCTATGGGGGTCGGCTTCCCGCAGCACGGCAGCCAAGGTATCAAACAACCCCATGTCGGGCTGGGCCGGGCCGGGGTCGTGATGAACCACTTCCAGATCAGCTTCTCCTTTAAATACCGGCTTCAATTCACCCAGAAGGTCTTCGGGGCTGAAACCGGGAAGCAGTCTGCCGTCTAGCAGTAGTTCAACTTCCCCGGGCGCCATATTTACGCTTTTCCCTCCCCGGACCACCGTAGCGTTGACTGTGTGGCGGAGCAGAGGACTGAAGGCCTGGGCTTGGTCCCCCATGAGCTTTAGCGTCACGTCGGTCAGCCTGGGGATCAGCATGGTGCGAAGGGCAAATCCCGCCGGCCATGGTACGTGGGAGGCAACGGTCTGGAACATGTTTCGTGGCACTGGAGTGACGTGCACCGGCAGGGCGGCCCGTTCCAGCCGGTCCAAGATCCGGGCCAAACGGCCCATCGCCCCGTCTTTTGTGGCGAGAGACCCGTGTCCGGAGATCCCCCGGACGGTGGCCCTCAGGTGGCAGACCTGCTTCTCGGCCACCATTACTGGATAAAACCGTTTGCCGCCCAGTGGAAAGGTAAAGCCGCCAAATTCTCCCAGGGCGTAGCGGACGCCTTCAAACCAATGGGCGTGCTCTTCCACCAGGTATCTGGCCCCGTAGTCTCCACCGGCTTCTTCGTCGCTTACCAAAGCCAACACTACGTCGCCGGGAAGTCTGGCGCCTTCCGCCTGGGCCCGCATCATCGCCGCCAGCATCATCACGATGCCGCCTTTCATATCCAGGGCGCCCCGGCCCCAAACACAACCCTCGGCTATTTGTGCGTCAAAGGGTGGATAGCGCCAGTCTTGGGCGACTGCCGGGACCACGTCCACGTGGCCGTACAGCAGCAATGGAGGCGCTTCTCCGCTTCCCTGGAGCCGGGTGATCAGATTGGGACGTTGCGGAGAACGGGCTACGATCTCGGATTCCAAGCCAGCTTGGGTGAGAATGCCGCGGATGTAGCTGATACATTCCCTTTCGTTGCCCGGAGGGTTGGAGGTGTCGAAACGTATCAGGGCCTGTAGCAGCTCGATGGAACTCAGGTTCAAACCGGGGATGGGCTGTGTAGAGGACGCGGACAAACGGGCCCTTCCTGTCGTAATTTAGGAGGCGTGATGGTGATCCGCTGATTGATGGGTGAAACGGCCAGTGACTTCGGAGCAGGCGCCGGGCCATCTCTTCGTCAAATATAATCATGGGTTTGCGGTTCAGGGATGGAATGAGAGGAGGGTCATGGCTAACTCTATTTAGCCTGTTTCAGGTGGATCAAGACTGGTCCGGCTGCTCAAAGCCTTCATTGAGTTCACGAAGGAAATTTTCTATGTTTTGGGATAGGGCCGGAGGTTGGGATGGCCCACCTTCCGCGTCTTGCTGTTCCCGGTCGTAACGTTCCTCCAGCCTGCTTAACAAGGAAGCCACGTCCGAAGTGTCTTTGACGATGTTTTCAAGGGCCTCGTACTGCTGTTTGCCTCGTTGGCGGTCCATAAGCCTGTTGGGCAGGTGGTAGAGCCGGCACAAGACTTCCATCAAACGTGTGGTGCCGGTGAAGTCCTCATCCACCTGGAAATATTGTGGAAGGTGCACCACGAAGGTGCGGGTTTCAATGCCCAGGGACTCCGCCTGTTGGTTGATCAGGTAAGTGATGGATGTGGGACCCTGGTAATCGCTGGGGCGCACCCCTATCGATTGGTATTCCTCTTCGTTTTCGGGGTGTCTGGAGCCCCCTGAAACCAGTAAAGGCCTGGTGTGGGGCACCATGTCGTACATTGCGCCCACCAACGAATACCGCTTGGCCCCCAGAGCGGTGAGCACTTCCAGCACCGAATCGGTGAAATCCTCTCCGTAGGCGTGGGGCTCCCTGATGTGCATGAATATCAGGTCCGGGGCCTCTTCCCGGGTGGCAGTCCGGATGATGGTATTAGGAATGATGTATTCCCTGCGGCCCTGATTGCGGATGGAGCGGGGGCGGTAACGGGTAAAGTCGTAGTACCTGCCAGGCCGCGCCAAGCGGCCCAACTCGGTGGCTCGCATGTGCCGCTCCATTCTGCCCAGGGCCAGGGAGCCCACGTTGCCCACGTCTATCCAAGGCTTGATGACCGCTAAAACGTGGGGGTCTTTCAGCTGGGGAAGCGGCTCGGTGAATTCAAACTCGCCCAAGCGCATGTTTACAGTTTGACAGTCTATGAGGGTATTTTCAATAGCTG
This sequence comes from SAR202 cluster bacterium Io17-Chloro-G2, assembly GCA_002816875.1. GTDB lineage: Bacteria > Chloroflexota > Dehalococcoidia > Lucifugimonadales > UBA3495 > Io17-Chloro-G2. Next base: position 7,055 of record MUCP01000041.1, on the reverse strand, counting down.
AAGGTCCCACGTCGAGGATTTCCGCCCGTGCGGCCTGGGTGACAGCCCCGCCATCTAGCCGGACCGCCACGGCGCCAAGGCCAGTGAATTAGACGGGAACGAGAGCCGCCGGGTGAGAACCGTCTGATAAAATACGATTAGGTTCCGGATGCTTGGATGTAGTATGGGTTCGCGAAAATATGGAGTCATTGACAGCGTGAACGATCGGGTTTATCTAGGGGTGGCGTTGGCGATGCTCTTTATGGTAGCGGCCTGCGGACAGGGAGCGGCCAGGCCTCAAGCAGATTCCCCGTCTGAAGCGTCCGCCCCATTCAAAGAGACGCAGGAGGCGCGGCCGGCCGAAGGGTTGACCACCCAGCAGCCGCCTTCTTCCCTAGAGCAAGTTCCAGCGTTCAAAGACCCGGCGCCGCCAAATTGGCGATATGTGAATAGCGGTTGGGTGGAACCTGAGGACGCCGGGTCGGCCACGGCATTTTCCCAGGAGTTAATGGCTTTTGTCATCACCAACCAGCGGGAGTTAGATGCTTTCAACGCTGGTTTCACAGCCAGGCTAACCCGGGGTACTTCCGTCAGTCTAGCCAGGATCGAATTCGAAGATTCCATCCTGCTGGCGGCCTACTACCTGTGGCGCCCGGTGCAGGGAGACCCGCTTTCGGTAGTGGGGTTTGCAGTGACCGGGAACCTTGCGACGGTGGAATTGGAGTTGGAAGACCAGCCACAGGGCAGGCTTCGCCCGTACCTGTTGGCCCCCATGAGGGTGGTGGCGCTAAGCAAGGATCTATTTCCCGCCGGGGAGATGGTGGAGTTCGTGTTTAAACTGAACGGCGAGCCGGCGGCTACGGTGAGCGCCGCCATCGATTGAGGGTCTCTCTAAGGTTAGGAGCGCTAAAAGATTCGCTATTAACTCAGCACTCACCCATTTGCAGCAAGCGGCCTTCCCGCCAGGCGACCTGGCCGGCCCTCACTGTTAGAAAGGTATCCAGGCGGACCTTTCCTTCCACATTGTGCCCGGCCATGTCGTGCCAAACGAACCTGCCTTCCCTCAAGTCAAAGACCGCCGCGTCTCCCGCCATGCCCGGCGCCAGAGAGCCGATCGTTTCTTGCAGCCCAAGCACCTGAGCGGGGCGGGACGTGCTGGCCTCCAGCGCGTCAACCAAGGGCATTCCTAAAGCGTGGAACTTGCTTACCAGATCGTTCATCAGATAGACCGTGCGATCAGGAGGCCCGATGTGTATATCGGTGCTGATGGTGGTGGGAGGCAGACCCTGCTCCATGGCCGCCTTGACCACGTCAACGTCACAGTGGATCCCCGCGTGGCCCAAGTCCATGATGACCCCGCGATCAGCCGCCTCCCGTACCTCGGGGCGCAACTTGCCCTGTGGAGTCAGGATAGACTCAGGGTTTCCGTTGAAGGCGTGAGTGCATATGTCTCCGGGCCCCAGGTATTCCAAGACTTCCGGCAGAGGTATGGGCGTTCCGCTAACGTGAACCATCAACCGGCTTCCCGACTGGTCCACGGCCGCCCTAGTCTTCTTCATCGCTTCGTGGGCGTTCCATGGCGCCACGGCGTTGTGATGCATCCGCACCTTTACGCCAAATAGGAAGCCTGGATTCGCTTTCACGTGGTCAGCCGTCTGGTCGGCGTCTATGACCGCCATATCGTGCAGCCCCCCACCCAGCACCTGGTTGAGGGTCAGGCCCCCGGCGCCGATGTGCAAAAAGGCCAGCAGGCGGGTGCGGTGGGCGGGAAAGACGTAATCGCGCATCGCTTGGTAATTGGCGAAGCCGGCGCTGCCGGCATCCACCCCAGTGGTGGTTCCCGATGACAGGCAACTTCTATCTGGGGAGACTGCGCTGCCGGTGCCGCCGTGGTAAAAATGGCCGTGCAGGTCGATCAGGCCGGGGGTGATGACCTTGCCGGACACGTCAACGGCGACGGCCGCCGACGCGGGATCGATGCGTTGGGCTATATTTGCTACGAGACCGTCTTTAAATGCTATGTCCCGGCGGCCGTTCAGGCCCTGGCCGGGGTCTAACAACGTGCCTCCCGTCAGCGCCAGATCGTATGTTGGCCCGTTTGGTTGCTCACGGGTGCTCATGGGTCTTCTCCATTTTCCGGCGGAGGCTCGGGATATTCCAACCGACGCAGGCGTGGATACACCAATTCTTTAGGGGTTGCCAGGTCCTGGTCGGAAATGTCAGGAGATTCAGCTACCGGCCGGGTTCCCCATTTGCTCACCGCCTCCTCTATCAATAACCGCACCACCTGGGGAGACCGGCCTTCCAACCTGCCCAGTTGATAGGCCAAAGTCACCGAAAGCTGGTTGCCGGTGATCTGCTCGAAGGCGCTTGAATCTTTCAGGTCTTCGGGTATACTCCCGCACTGCTCTAGGAAATCGTCTAGGACCTGCCCCATTATGTCGGGCAGCCCGCCCAATTCGATTTCTGTCATATAGCCCGTCAGCTTATCGGCGAGGTCGACCACGCCTTCTTCGGGCAACACCATACCCAAGTGTCCGGGGCCTGCGTCTTGGTTGTTTTCTTGCTCATCAGGCATGAGATATGAACTCCTGGAGGCGGTTGGGCGGGATAGGACGGGCTTGGCAGGACCGGCTAATCAAGACTGGTTGAGATCGATTTAATTCTAGCACGGCGGGCCGTATTAGTAGCCGGTGGCCACCGTTGCCAAGGCCCGAACCGCCGGCCCGATGACGCCCCACAAGAGTCCCAAGTTCGATATGTAATCCAGCATGATCAGCCCTACCAACAGGGCCGGCCCGTATCGTTCCAAGCGGGCGTAGGACTGGGCTTGGTTCCGGGGCAGAAGTCCCGCCAGGACCTTGGACCCGTCCAGAGGCGCCAGGGGGATCAGGTTGAAGACGGCCAACAAGATGTTGAAAAAGATGAGCAGGCCCAAAATGTCCGCCAGACCCTCCGGCAGGCCGCCGGTCATAACGTAGGAAACCCGGTTCAAAGCGGGGGCGCTCCATTCCAACAAACCCAGTTTGATGGGCAGGGCCAGCAAAAATGCCACCATCACATTGGTCAGCGGGCCCGCGGCCGCCACCAATGCCATACCCGTTTGCCCGTGGGCAAGATTATGTTGGTTTACCGGCACCGGTTTTCCCCAGCCAAATCCCGCCACCAGCATCATCACGGTGCCCGCGGGGTCCAAGTGCCTTTTGGGGTTGAGGCTCAGCCGGCCCAATCTCTTGGCGGTGGCGTCCCCCAAGCCGGTGGCCACCAGGGCGTGGCTGAACTCGTGGACAGTTACCGCGACCAGCAGGGAAACGGCCACCAGCACCGTTAGGCGCAGGAAACTTGTGGGATCATTTATAAGCAGTTCATAGGAACCCAGCAACATAGGCGCTAACAGCCGTTGCTGGAGAATGGCTGGGTCAGAGCCAGGATTTTTCCATCCGCCCGGTGGCTTGCTCCAGATTCAAAGGTGTGGTTGGGTTTAACGCTGTTTTGCATAGGTTGCAGATGCCCGGTCATATGTCATCGTCATCCTCTTCCTCGTCCTCCTCCTCACGCTGGGGTCCGGCGCCGGAGGGGAACACCGATGAAGGGACGATGGCGGAGGCTCGTCCCCGCCCTGGGGGGCGTTGCCTGGGCATATCCAGAGTCGCTGACTTCAGTGTTTCCAAGTCATGCGCGCCCACGGCGGCGACGTCTAACACCAGTCCGTGGACGCCCGCATTCCTTAGGGACTCCAGGTCGCTTGCCGATGGCGCGCCGCCAACCTCCACCAGGATATATTTATCCACCCGGCGGCTGATGGATGCAACCGAGGCCAGGTTGGCCAACTCCCAGGGGCCGGAGATCTCCGTCATCGGCAGGATCAAGGCGTCGACGGGCAAGGCCCCAATGGCCCGCAGTTCTCGCTCTTCGATTTCGGCGTCTATGTACAAGATTCGCGCTGCGTCGTCAGTGGCCAAGGCAGATGCCGCCGTGTTTTCCAGAGCAAATGCCAAAAGATCGCACCCTCCGTCTCGAAATCCCCGTGCCGATTCTTCCGTGAGGGTAGATGTTTTGACTCCCCATGGCATCGAGGGCAGCGATTTCTCTATCCGCTTCAGTCCGGCGGCGTTATCGATTCCCGACATCAGGGCGGCATCGAGGGCCAACTTTGACACCGTGCCCAAACCCTTGGCATAACTCCCGGAAACTAATCCGATTAGGGCCATGGCCGGTGTTTTCCCGGTGCGGGCGGCGCCAAAGCCCATACCTCCCGGACCTGCCAAGGTTATGCGCTCCATGTAGTCAAGAAATTTACTCATGCCTAATTCCCGTGTCTAGATTGCCGGATGTGGGGCCGATTATACCTTATGGTGGTTTATTCTGCCGTTGTAGGGACCGGCGGAATATCCGATTCACCGCAAGGAATTCCAACGTGGTTCCTTGCGCAACGGCCAGCTGCTTCCAGTGCGGGTGCTGGCGTTTGTGTCCGGCCTTGACTCGAGCCTAATGGTGGGAAACGGGTGGCTGTGTGGGTTATCATTCGGTCAAATGGCGCTAGACCTATTAGTGACGAATGGCTTGATCATCGACGGCTCCGGGAATCCGGGCTTCTATGGCTCGGTTGCCGTCACAGGCGACGAGGTCCACGTGTTGCGGGGCGATACAGGCAACCTGGGGCCGGTCAGGACCATCGACGCCACCGGAAAGATCGTTTGCCCCGGCTTCATAGATATGCACGCCCATTCGGGCCTGGTGATCCTGGCCGAGCCCCGGCACGAGCCAAAGGTACGCCAGGGGATAACCACAGAGTTGGTGGGAGTAGACGGTAACTCCTACGCCCCATTCACGAGCCACGACGATTTCCTCCAATTCGTTGAGTTGAACTCGGGCTTGGATGGCAACCCGCCGTTGCCTGGCCGGTGGTCATCAGTGGCAGAATACCTACAGATGTTCGATGCCAAGGTTTCGGTAAACATCGCCTATATAATCGGGAATTCCCCCGTGCGTATTTGCGCCATGGGTTGGGACGACAGGCCGGGTTCTCCCGCTGGCATAGCGAATATGCGGGCGATCCTGCGGGAAGGGATGGAAGAAGGCGGATTCGGTATTTCCACCGGTTTGGATTACCCGCCGGGCAGTTATGCCGACACCGATGAGTTGATCCAATTATGCCAGGAGGTAGCGGGACTGGGTGGCATCTACCACACCCACGTGCGCAACGGGTTGGGTGACCGGTTCCTGGATCCTATAAAAGAAGCGATTGAGATCGGAAGGCGTTCCGGCATCCCTTCCCACGTGACCCATCTGTATCAGCGGGTCACCGCTCCGGGAGGCGGCCGCCGCATTTTGGAGTTGGTGGAGGACGCCCGGGAAGAAGGGCTCGACGTTACATTCGACAGTTACCCATACACTTTCAGCAGCACCAGGCTACTTATAATATTGCCCCAATGGTGCCAGTCAGGTGGCCCCAGGGCCCTGAAAGAAGTGCTTAGGTCCGGAGAGGGCCGGGAACGCCTGCGGGCCGAGGTCAGGCCCAGGGGCCTTTCCTGGCATGAGATGTGGGTCACCTATTTCAAGCACCCCAAGAACCACCGGTATGAGGGCTGGTCGGTGGGTGAGATCGCCGAGAATACCGGGGAGAACCCGGTGGACGTGGTGTGCGATCTGTTGCTGGATGAAGACCTCCAGACCTCTTACGTCACCCCTGGACCCAACGGAGCCACCCTGCCGGATTTCGTGAAACATCCCCTGTCTATGGTGGGGAGCGACGCCGTCTTATTGGGCGACTTCCCCAGCCCCCGCACCTACGGGACCTTCCCGGTGATACTGTCCGAATATGTCCGCGAAGAGAGGGTCATGTCTTTGCCCGACGCCATCCGAAAGATGACCTCCTTCCCTGCCCAACGGCTGGGGCTAAGCGGAAGGGGCTTGCTTCGCGACGGGTTCAAGGCGGATGTCGTGGTTTTTGACCCTGATACGGTGAAGGCGCCCGCCACGCGGCAAGACCCCAAGCAATTTCCGGTGGGCATAGACTACGTGATAGTCAACGGGACTGTGGTGATAGACGGCCAGACCCACACCGGGGCCACACCGGGAAGGGCACTTAAGAGGAGCCGTTGGGGTGGTTGATTTACACCCGTTGCCGGTTGAATAGCGGAACCGGCGCAAAATATCCGGAGATTAGGCGGATATGGTCGCGTTCATATGGCGGATGGCAGGCCTTTAACCTGCACCGCCATTTTCAAGTTATAATGATTATCATGAAAGAGTCAAATTCGAAAATCGGACGAAAAAGCGTTGACAGTGAATTCGGGATGCAATATGATGGCAGCGTCGATAGAGTAATCCTGGGGCGTTTGTGCCCTGTGGAAATATAGAACTCAATTTTTATGGAGGCGTCGGATGGCAAACAAGGAAGACCTTGCCCAAATGGCCCACCTGATGCGGCGAGCCGGTTTCGGGGCAACCCGTGAGGAATTGGAACGCCGGGTGGCCCAAGGTTATGCGGCCACGGTGGAGGAGCTCATCAACCCGCCCGAGGAAATGCCGGCGGGTAACATGGCCTTGCTTTTGCGGTACATGCCGGGCTGCCTGCTTCCGGGTGGAGTTCCCCAACCGGGGCAGTACAACTGGATGTACAACATGATCACTACCCAGCGGCCCCTGGAAGAGAAGATGGCCCTGTTCTGGCACCAGGTGTTCGCCACGGGAAATTCCAAGGTGGACAACTGCGACCAAATGTTGCAGCAGATCGTCATGTTCCGCCAACACGGGATGGCCAACTACCGGGACATGCTCTTAGAGGTGTCCAGGAACCCGGCCATGATCTACTGGCTGGATAACAACGAGAACCACCGGGACGCGGTTAACGAGAACTGGGGCCGGGAACTCCTGGAGCTCTTCTCCATGGGCGTCAGCAACTATACCGAGGTAGACGTCCGCGAGGCCTCCAGGGCTTTCACCGGTTGGACCATCGCCCCCAAGCTGCCTCGGCAGCCCTTTGGACGCTTCCCTTGGGCTTTCGAGTACTTGGGAGAGGACCACGACGACGGCGAAAAGACCTTCCTGGGCCACACGGGCAACCTGAACGG
>MUCP01000040.1 GCA_002816875.1 SAR202 cluster bacterium Io17-Chloro-G2 | reverse complement strand
GTACCCCCGGAGAGGGTCGAACTCTCGTCTCTGGCTCCGGAGGCCAGCACTCTATCCACTGAGCTACAGGGGCACGTACCAGACTCAAGAATAACACTTTATGACTGGGGGCAACAAGACGACCCGCCGCTAAAGATTTCCCGACTCTGTCGAGGACTCGCGACGAACCCAGAGCTTCACCCCGATCGTGATCGGCGCTGGCATTGAATGACATTGGGGCGTGGATTACCTGGCTTCGCCAGTACATTTCCCTGGGGGCCAACAACGCGTTTGGTGGACAACATCGGGGGCCGGGAATAGACTAGGGCCATCTGTCTCAGGGGGACTTGAAAATGCCTGTTTTCACGCCCGAATATCTGCACAAGGTCACCTACGAAATATACCGGGCCAAAGGGGTCTCCGCGGAGGAAGCGGAGATCGTCGCAAAGCACCAGGTCAAGGCCAATCTGGTGGGCCACGACTCCCACGGCGTCATCCACATCACCGATTACGTGGGCCGCATCGACCGGGGCCACATCGTGCCCGGTGCGCCCTTCGTGGTGGAAAAAGAAGCTCCGTGTACCGCCGTGATCAACGGCAACTGGGGCTTTGGGTTCGTGGTCACCGAACGGGCCATGAAGATGGCCATCGAGAAGGCCAAGACCAACGGCGTGGCGGCCATCACCATCCACTATCAGAGCCATATCGGCCGGCTGGGGGATTACCCAACCATGGCGCTGGAAGAGGGAATGATCGCGTTGGTCACCGCCGACTCGGGGGCCGGCCCCAAGGCGGTGGTCCCCTTCGGCGGGAAGGCGAGACGGTTGGGGACGAACCCGATCTGCATCGGCATGCCCAGCGACCTGGAAGGCCCGGTTTTGATGGATATGGCCACCAGCGCGGTGGCGGCGGGAAAGATCGGCCTGGCCCGCAACCGCAAGGAGCAGGTGCCGCCGGGCTGGATCATCGACAAGGACGGCAATCCCACCACCGACCCCGAGGACTATCCCGCTGGGGGAGCGATCCTTCCCGTAGGCGCGGATCAGGGCCACAAGGGCTACGCCATGTCCTTCATGGTGGAGGTGTTCTCCGGGTTGCTCACAGGATTGGGGTTCGGCCTGGACCCTCAGGCAAAACACAACGACGGAGTGTTCATCAGCGTTTACAACGTGGAGCATTTCCGGCCTTTGGACCAGTTCAAGCGGGAAGTCAAAGAGTTCGCCGAATTCGTCAAATCGTCCCCTCCCGCCGCCGGATTCAACGAAGTTCTTTACCCCGGCGAGATCGAGCACCGCACCGAGATTACCCGCCGGCGCGATGGCATCCCCATCGAAGACGCGACTTGGCATCAGATAACGTCGATCATGCAGGAACTGAAGGTGGAGGACAAGGTGGGCAGCCCGTGACCATTCGCCGGGCCTACGCGGACGCCGTCGATTTCTTCGTCAACACCGTGCAGCAGACCCCGGACGGCGGTTGGGATTGCCCGGCTTTGGGGGTTTGGACGGTTCGGGACTTGGCTGGCCATGCCTGCCGGTCTCTGACCCTCATAGGGGAATACGCAGCCCACCCGGCGTCTCAGGCCGACATCCACAGCCCGGCTGAATATTTCAAAAATGCTCTTGATGGGCCGCCGGTTCACGACAGCATCGCCCAACGGGGCAAGGAGGCCGGCCTTGCATTGGGTGACGACCCCGTTGGCTGGGTGCGGGACGCGGCGGATGGTGTCCTGGCGTTGTTGGAGGGCATGGAGGATGAAGCCGTGCTGGGATTGCCTTTGGGTGGAATCAGATTGGCCGACTATCTGCCCACCCGGACTTTCGAGCTCACAGTCCATACCTTGGACCTAGCTGAAGCCAGCAACCTGAAAGTTCAGCCGCCGGTCCAGGCGATGTCTCAGACCCTGCACATCCTGGCGGACCTAGCTTTATTACGAGGCCATGGTCCCGCTGCAGCTCTGGCGCTCACCGGACGCCACTCCCTTCCCGCCGGATTCTCGCTGGTGGGGTAGAACCCGAGGGTCCTCTTCTTGATAGGCCGCCAGCCCATTTCCTTCAGTTCGTTTTTAAGCGCTGGTCATGCCTTGAACCATCCGCATCTTCTGCAAAACCGGTATTTGGGCGATCTTGGTTTCGCCCAGGTCATCCCAATAAATACCCGTGGGACGGGGCATCTCTCCCGAGCAGCGGATCAATTCGCCAGGAGTGGCCACGTAGTCTATTGGAACGTCGTGCTGGGTGCTGGGCAGGTCTTCTTCCAGCAATTGCATGTCATGGACCGTGGTGATCACCGGCGTGCCGGGCTTGACGATTCCCGCCGCCACTGCCAAGCCGTATTCGAGGTCGGCGTAACCGCCGCCTTTGCCCACCCGGACGCCCGACCGGTTGACTGCCACCGACCCGGACACGACCAGGTCTACGGACCGCATCTCTTCAACGGTGACCAGCTTCCCGCAGCGAAATGCCCCTGAAATGGTCGCCGCCTTGGCCGGCGGCAGATCGATGACCGAAGGGTCCAACTCCACGAAGCACTGCTCCTGGCGCAACCGGGGCACCGCCATGTAGACCGTCTTGCCCTTTTCCAAGGCCCGCTGGCGCAAGGGCCGTTGGGGCTGGTCTGGGTTGCTCTTGATGACTCGAGCGGCCTGCCAGATGTCCAAGCCGAACACCCGTTGGGCGGCTTCGTCTGCGCCGTGGAACGCCGGTATCTTGTCGTGGACGCTGCGGCCCCGGACCACCGCCGCCTGCTCCAGCGCCGTCCAGACCGCTTCTCGAATAGCTTGTTTGTCCCGCATGTTCCTGCCTCCCGGCTGTAAATGGGATAATAGCACAGCGAAAAGCCCGCTCCCGCCCTGTCATGTTGAGCCAGCCCAGATTTCAATCGCGGCGAAACATCTGGGGCGGGGCGTCCGTTTGCGAAAATCAAAGGCTTTATGTTCTCCCCGGCGACCTACGACTTTCGTAGGTCGCGGACCCTTCGACAAGCTCAGGGCGAACGGGATGGAGGCTGTTGGCAGCGGCTTACTAAAGCCCACACCTAATGGCGCAATTGAGGCAATTGTTAGGTTTGAGCCTAGTAGATAATTAAGACGAGAGAATACCCCATGAACGATATCGTATCCATAAATGCTGATCAAATTGGTTCTGACTGCCACATATTTATTGATGGTAGTAAACGATGTGTTACAAATCTCGTCTCCGTAACGATAGGACGAGGAGTTTACAACCCCGGATGGCGTTGGTCGGTCCATTCAGGTCCACAAACCGGGAAAGAATCAGCAAGGCATATTGGATGGGTGCAGTCAGGCAAAATGATGGTTCGTACAGCCAACGGTAATGAGGTAGAGGTCGGCCCTGGAGATTTCTTTGAAGTTGGTCCAGGTCATGATGCCTGGGTTGTCGGCCATGAACCCTGCGTTGCATTAGATTTCGAACCTCGCAGCCAGTCGACCCTTCTTGCCTAAATTATGAATAAGGCTCCGTTGCTCCGGCCAAAACCCGTATGCTATAATCTTCGGGATGTTAGTGAGAGGACAGAGATAGAGAAGGCTTAAAACCACCAATGATAGACGTGGAAACCAGGGACCGAATCACCAGCGAATACCGCCTCAACGCCAAGGACACGGGCTCCGCAGACCTACAGGTAGCCATCCTCACCGAGAGAATCAGGCAGCTTACCGACCACCTACGCGTCCACAAAAAGGACGTACACTCGCGCCGCGGCCTGATCAATATGGTTTCCAAACGGCGGAGACTCCTGAAATACCTCACCAATGAAGACGTGGACCGGTACCAGTCACTCATCGCCCGGTTAGGGCTTCGGCGCTAAGCCCCTTTCGCAAACAACACGCCTCAGGCGTGTTGTTTCATTTCTAACCTCCACTGCAATCCTACTTACGAGGTACTTTAAGTATCGCTATGCCCACTACTATTGAACGCTCGCTGGGCAGCGAGCAACTAATTATCGAGACCGGCAAGCTTGCCGGACTGGCCCACGGGTCGGTCACCGTTCGATACGGTGAAACCATCGTCTTGGCTACCGCCGTCATGTCGGAAAAGCCCAGGTTCGACGACATGGACTTTCTGCCCCTGACGGTGGACTACGAAGAGAGGCTCTACGCAGCCGGCAAGATCCCCGGCAGTTTCTTCCGCCGGGAAGGACGTCCCGGCCAGGAAGGCATACTTAACGCACGCCTGACCGACCGGTCGATTCGCCCCTTGTTCCCCAAGGGTCTGTACAACGACATTCAGATCACATTGACCGTCTTGTCGGCAGACCCGGAGCATTCCCCCGGGGTCCTGGGCATGATCGGTGCTTCGGCTGCCCTGTCCATGTCTCAGATCCCCTTTGCGGGGCCCATCGGCGCCTGCCACCTGGTATACAAGGACGGGGAGTATATAGTCTATCCCACCTACCAGGAGGTTACCGATGGCCAAATGGACATGATGGTAGCCAGCAACAGGGACGCCATCATGATGGTGGAAGCCGGCTCCAACGAGGTCTCCGAAGAGGTGGTCTTGGAGGGCATCCGCCGGGCCCACGAAGCCAATCTAGTCTGCATCAGCATGATAGACGACCTGGTTCGCCAGGTGGGCAAGCCCAAGGTCGAATTCACCGTGGACAAATCCGAGGCGGAAACGCTTCAATCCAAGGTCATGTCCCTGATGGGCGACGGGCTGACTTCCATGCTGGAAGGCAACCTGGATAAAGAAGCTAGAGACAACGCCGAAAGGCGATTGGAAGATGAAGCCATCGAGAAGCTGGCCGAGGATCATTCCAAGGACAAGGTTTCGGCGGCATTCAACGGCGCACTGAAAGAAGTGGTGCGCGACCGGATCTTGAACCAGGGGATTCGCCCAGACGGGCGTGGCACAACGGAGATTAGGCCCATCACCTGCGAGGCGGGTCTACTGCCCCGCACCCATGGTTCCGGCTTGTTCACCCGGGGACAGACCCAGGTGCTTTCCATAGTGACCGTGGCTTCCATGGCCATGAAACAGACCTTGGACACCGTGGGTCCAGATGGGACAAAACGGTTCATGCACCACTACAACTTCCCGTCTTTCTCCACCGGCGAGGCAAGGCGGGTCGGCTCTCCGGGCCGCCGTGAGATCGGCCACGGCGCTCTGGCCGAACGGGCCATCATGCCGTCTCTGCCCTCGGAGGAAGAATTCCCATACGCCATCCGCATTGTGTCCGAGGTCGTCAGCTCCAACGGCAGCACCTCCATGGGCAGCGTTTGCGGCAGCACGCTGGCCTTGTTGGACGCCGGCGTGCCCATCTCCGAGCCCGTATCGGGAATCGCCATGGGCTTGGTCACCGGCAAAGACGGCCAGTACGCCATCCTCAGCGATATCCAAGGCATGGAAGACTTCCTGGGCGACATGGACTTCAAAGTTGCGGGCACCAGAAACGGGATCAACGCGTTGCAGATGGACATCAAGCTTACGGGGTTGGATGAGGATATCCTGAAACAAGCCCTGGAGCAGGCGCGAGTCGGCCGGCTTCACATCATGGACAAGATGGACGAAGTCATTTCCCAGCCCCGAACGGAAATGAGCCCCTACGCGCCAAAGATGATCCGCCTGAAGATAGCTGTTGGAAAGATCGGCGCCCTGATCGGACCGGGAGGCAGGGTCATCCGTGGCATCAGCGAAGATACGGGCACTACGATAAACGTTGAAGACGACGGGTCGGTGACCATAGGCGGGATAGACGCCGCCATGCTAGAGGAGGCGCGCAACAAGGTAGACAGCCTCACCAGGGAGCTACAGGTTGGAGACATCTTCACCGGCAAGATTTCCAAGGTAGTGAATTTCGGCGCGTTCGTAGAACTGATGCCTGGCAGGGAGGGGCTGGTCCGCAGCCAAGACATGGGTGATATGGAAGACGGGGTGGAGGTTGGCCAGGAGATCACGGTGATGATCCAGGAGATCGATTCTCAAGGACGGCTGAATCTGTCCCGAAGCGCCTTGTTTGGCGATAACGGCGGAGGCGGAGCACCCCGGCCCAACCCCAACCCCAACCCCGGGTTCTCCGACCGGGGCCGCGGCGGCAGGCCCGGTGGTTTCTCCGGCGGCCGTGGAGGGCCTGGAGGACCGAGACCCGGCGGCTCTAGGGGGCCGGGGGGGCCCGGTGGTCCGGGAGGCAGGCCTGGCGGACCTGACCGCCGGTTCTTGGGCGGAGGCGGCGGACCCCGGAGCAACTAACTCGAGCGATGAGGTTGACACGGGTCCGGGCTTGGGTGCAAGGGCCCTAAACGTTCCAACCGGATAAGACCCACAAAAAAAGCCGGCCACCATAGTGGCCGGCTTTGGTTTTGGCGATTCTTTGGGTCACCGCCGGACCAAGGCTCCAGATGCCACGGTTGCCAGTCCCGCAACCGCGGCCAAGGCGGCGCCTCCCCGGGCGGGATCGTTGACCAAGCTCCTCAGTCCGTCCAGGTCTATTTCCGGTCCGGCAAAGGCCAGGATGGCCAGCCCCGCCAGGGCGTAAACGCATCCGGTGAGCACCATCAACTGGGTGACCCGCTCCCTCCGGGGCCGGAACCCCCTTGGTCCTCCCCGGTCAGCCCTGCGGGCCATCTCCCGCACCGCGTCGCCCAGGTGTACGGGGCTCCGGTCGAACAACCGTACCGCCAACAGCGCAATGTTGGCGGTGAATTTTGACCAGGGCAGATCATCAACCACGAACTGCGACTCGCCAAAGGATTGGAACACGTCATATTCGAAGGGGATGGACGCCAGGAGCGGCAGAGGCCTCAACTGGCGGGCCAACAGCTCCCGGGCTTCGCTCTGGGTGAGATCAAATTTCTCAGGTACCTTGTTGACCACGACCCGCAGAGGACCGGTGCGAAGTTCAGCCGTCCCATAGACTTCTCGAATGTGTTCGTAGAAGTTCAACGTGCCGTCGAACGTAACCTGGTTGTACTCGGAGACCAGGACCGTTTCGTTGGCCATTCCCACCACTCCCAGGGCCAAGGGGTCGGGCCCGGCTTTGCAGTCGAATATGACGCAGCCCAGGCCGTATTTCTTGATAAAGACGTGGGAGATGGCCATCAAGAAGGTAGATGCCGCTTCCGGAGAAAGGCTGTATTCCAGACGCGTGATAACCGTTCCAGTGGGGCTGCTGGGCAAAAAGTAGAAGTTTTCCGCCACTTCTTGAAGGTTAGCCTGCTCGGCCGCTTGCTCTATTTGGGCCCGGTCCAGGTTTTCCAGAGGTTGCTCCGGCCCCGCGGAATTGTCCGGCCCCACAGCCTTTCTGAGCAACGAATAAGCGCTGTCCGCCCCTGGTGATACAGCCTCATCCAAGAGCAACGCGGTGGAGCCCCGATTGTACAGGTCCAGGTCCACCAGCAGGACCTTCACCGATTTGGACACCATACGTGCTAGGTTGGCGGCAATAAGGGTTTTACCAACTCCTCCTTTGCCGGCCATCACCCCCAATATATTGGCGTCAAGCTCTCCGGTATGCGTGTTGATGGCGTTCATCTATAAGAAACCTCGATTCCTTCTTACGGCCAATATGACTGGTCCAAGTTGCGAAACTCTCACTTCCCAATCACATCGTTTGAAGCAAATGCCGCTGTCAGCCGTCAGCCGGCGGGATAACGGTTGGCTACCTCTTCCATGCGGAGTTCGGTCCTCTGTTTGCCCCTGCTGGGTTTAAATGAGATGTAACCGATGGCCACCACTCCTGCTACGGCCAGCGTGATGACCAGGACCAAGAAAATGGCGCCGAAAACCCAGGGGTCCCAAGCTCCTCCGGCCACCACGGCCAGTATCACCACCCCGAGCGCCGCCACTATCATCATGAGGGCTATCAGGTGGGGTTCGCTTTTGAGCAAGCTGAATGTATTGGCGATTCGCCCTAAAGTAATCATGTTTGCCGCGGCTCCCTAACTGTTTGGAATGATTTTGGCTCAGCCCGGTTTTAGTCTTTTTGAGTCCTTTGGGGGATGATAGCACTGGGAAGTGGTCGCCCCAGTCGACGAATTATTACGTAATACGGACTCTTTTCGTTGTCACGGAAGGATACGCATTGCATCCGCCGGCGCACCATGAGGGGTTGTTAGGCTGCGTCTGCGGGCAAGACCGCAGACGCCTGCGCTTTTCGGTGGAATTGATAAGTGATAACATCAAACCTTCCCATCTAGGCCCCGGCTCCATTGCCGGGTGACTCTGGATTAACGCATCTGAATCGGCTTACGGGGGTAGAAATGGCGCCCATAAAAGTGGTTGTCAACGGCGCCACCGGCAAGATGGGGATGGAAACCGTCGCGGCGGTAAACGCCGAAGACGGCCTTGAGTTGGCCGGCGCGGTGTGTCACCGGGAACGGGGTCCCGTGTTGAGCCTGCCCGGCGGCGCAAACGTTCCTCTTGCCACCGATCTAGCAGGCATGCTGGAACAGACTCAACCCGACGTGCTGGTGGACTTCACTAATGCCACCGCTTGCATGGAAGCGGCTCCCGCCGCGGCGGGCCGTTCCATCAACCTTGTGCTGGGGGCCAGCGGGTTGACCGAAGAGCACCTGAACCAACTGGACGCCATGGCCAACGATGGGAATGTGGGTGTGATCGTCGCTCCCAATTTCGCTCTAGGCGCCGTGGTTTTGAAGCGGTTGTTGGAGCAGGCTGCGCCTTATTTTCAGTATGTGGACATTGTGGAATCTCACCACGAAGCGAAGATAGACGCGCCATCGGGTTTCGCTATGGCGCTGGCCAAGGCTATCGGGGACCAGAGAGAGTTTCAACGAAACAAAGCTGAGCGGGAGAACCTGCCAGGGACCAGGGGCGGCGATTACAATGGCGTATCTGTCCATAGCATTCGAATGCCCGGCCGCAGCGCGCATCACGAGGTCATACTGGGAACGGCCGGGCAAACCTTGACCTTGCGGCACGATACCCTGGGCCGGGATTGCTACATGCCCGGTGTGCTTCGTTGCATCAAAGACGTTGTGAACCGAAAGGGTCTTGTGGTAGGCTTGGAAAACATTTTGGGCTTGTAGCAGGCTCAGATATAAGATTATCGTCACAAAACATGTGCGAGATGAACGTTTCGGGCTTGTCATGACACCTGATCCTGGAACACTTTGGACGGGCCTGGGGTTTTCATAAAATCCCCGAAAGGCCTGAGGAGCATCGGTGAAAGACCTCACCATAGCGGTGGTGGGCGCGACTGGGGCCGTGGGAGTGGAGTTTCTCCGCATCATGGAGCAGCGCCACCCAGACCTCCCCTGCCTCAAACTTCTGGCCTCCAGCCGGTCGGCGGGCAAGCGCATGACCGTGGGAGGAAAGGAGTTCGTGGTTGAGGAGACCACCGATGGCTCTTTCAACGGTGTGGACGTGGTTTTCATATCGGCCAGTTCTGCTGTCAGTCTCAAATATGCTCCGATCGCCGTAGCCTGCGGCGCGGTGGTGATAGACGATGGCTCCGCTTTCCGTATGGAGGATAACGTGCCCCTGGTGGTGCCTGAAGTGAATGGCGCTGACGTGGAATGGCATGAAGGGATCATATCCATACCCAACTGCTCCACTACGCCATTGGTTATGGTGGCCCATCCACTGAACCGAGTGAATACCATCGTGCGCATGGTGGCCGACACCTACCAGTCGGTTTCCGGCGCGGGTGGGGCCCTGATGGAAGATCTTCGGGAACAAAGCCGGAACCACCTGGATGGCATTGCCGGTTCCAGCCCCTTGTCCAACCAGAGGGTGGCATTCAACGTGATTCCCCAGATCGACCGGTTCCAACCCGATGGCTATACGTTTGAAGAGCAAAAGATGATTCAGGAGACCCGCAAGATAATGCACTGCCCCAGCATGGCCCTGTCGGCCACTTGCGTGCGGGTCCCCGTCTACGTTTCCCACAGCGCCGCGGTGCACATCGAGTTTGAGCGTCCCATGCACCCCGAAGAAGCCAGGGGATTGCTGGATGCCATGCCCGGTGTCAAGGTGGTAGACGACCCGGACCGCGGAATATACCCAATGCCCTGTGACGCGGAAGGCAGCGACGACGTGTTGGTGGGCCGGATTCGAAGGGACGCATCGCATCCCAACGGGCTGGTCCTGTGGGTGGTGGCGGATAATCTTCGCAAGGGAGCGGCGCTCAACTCGATTCAGATCGCTGAGGAGTTGGAGGCCCGCAGTTGCCTGAAGCCTGGTTTAATGCCTCGGGGAAAAAGCGGAATCGCGGGACGCTAGGTCCCGCAGTAACTACGAGGTTAGGATTTCATGGCGACGAACAATGGTTCACTTCAGCTCCCATTACCAACACGTCTTCTGATTGACGGTGAGGAAGGCCCGGCCGCCGGCGGCGAAGAATTCTATCGAGAGAATCCAGCAGACACCCGGCAGGTAGCCACGGCAGCCGCCAAAGGGTCGGCGGACGATGCCCGGGCCGCCATAGACGCCGCCCGAAGGGCATTCGACTCAAACACCGATAACTGGATCTACAACTACAAGCTCCGGGAGCAGGTACTCTACCGGACCGCCCAATTGCTTCGCGAACACACCGCTCGTCTGGCGGAGATCGTCAGCTTGGAAGTGGGAATGCCCATCCGCCAAGCGATTCCACACGTCGGCGCCGCCGCCGACATATTCGAGTTCTATGCCGGTCTGGCCGGCAAGATGTACGGCGAAAGCTTCACCCTGCCCAACGGCTCCATGATCAACCTGGTAAAGGAACCCATTGGGGTCATTGGCATGATCACCCCATGGAACTTCCCTTTGACGCAAACCGCCCGCAAAGTGGCTCCGGCTGTGGCTGTGGGTTGCACCGTGGTGGTGAAACCCGCCAGTTATACCCCGGCCACGACTTACGAATTGGTTAAGCTGATGCACCAGACCGGCCTGCCCAATGGAGTGGTGAACCTGGTTTCCGGTCCGGGCACGGTGGTTGGCGCCGAGATAGTCACCAGTTCGAAGATAGATAAGATCTCATTCACCGGTGAGTCGGGCACGGGCAAGGATATCGCCGTCCAAGCCGCCCGAGATATCAAACGGATCAGTCTCGAATTGGGAGGCAAGGCCCCCTACGTGGTGTTTGACGACGCCGATATGGAAGGCGCTTCCAGGGCGGCGGTGTTCGGCATGTTCCGCAACGCCGGCCAGGCCTGCGGCGCCACGACCCGGCTATTGGTGCAGGAGAGCGTACACGACGAATTCCTGGCCAAGGTGGTGGACATTTCCGGAAAGATAAAGGTGGGGCATCCCGCGGAGGAATCCACCAACATGGGGCCGCTGATCTCCGATAGCCAGGAAAGGGTGGTGCAGGAGTACATCAAGTTCGGTCTGGACGCCGGGTTCGACATGGTCACCGGAGGCCATAAACTCCAAGGCGGCGTTTACGACCACGGTTACTACCTGGAGCCGACCATTTTCGACGGTGTGGACAATTCGTCCCGCTTAAGCCAGGAGGAGATCTTCGGACCGGTGGTGGTGGTGACCACTTTCAAGGACGAGGAAGAAGCGGTACACCTGGCCAACGACGTGGATTTTGGACTGGTCGCCGGGGTGTGGAGCGCCGACTACCCCCGGGCCATGCGGGTCGCCCGGAGGATTCAGGCCGGAACCGTGTGGATCTGGGACAATTACGCCCAACCCGTGGAAGGGATCTGGGGTGGCTACAAACAGAGCGGCATCGGGCGGGAGTTGGGCTACTACGGGCTGGACGATTTCCAAGAGGTAAAGCAGATATTCACTGATGGCACCGGGTTAACCATGAAACCGCCCTACGGACAGGTTATACCCGGATAAAAGAGAAGACATGATCGCGGTGGATTCCCCAATGAAGATTGGTGTGGGACCATGAGGGTCTGGAATCAATAAAACGGAGGAACCGGTATGGCAGAGCTAGGCAGGCTGATAACGGCAATGATCACTCCCTTCGATAGCGAGGGCGAAGTCGACTACAAGCAGGCCAAGCGTCTCGCCACCTCCCTTCTCGACTCGGGTAGCGACGGGCTGGTGATCACCGGCACGACCGGGGAGGGCCCTACCCTCAGCGGCGAGGAAAAGATCCGACTATACGCCGAGGTCAAAGAGGCCATCGGCGACCGGGGAGCGGTCATCGCCGGCACGACGGACAACAACACCGCCGGAAGCATCGAGCTTAGCGTTGAGGCGGAATCGGTTGGCGCCGACGCGCTTCTCTTGACGGTGCCTGCTTACAACAAACCACCCCAGGAAGGTCTCTACCAGCACTTCAAGAAAATAGCCGCCAAAACCAACCTGCCCTGCGTTTTGTACAACGTAACCAGCAGGACCAGTCTGAATATGACCGACGAGACTACCGTCCGCCTGAGCCACATCGACAATATAGTCGGCATCAAAGAGGCGGGCAGCGACTTGGACCAGATCGCCCGCATCATCCAGGGCGCTACCGATGGTTTCAGGGTTTGGAGCGGCAACGACAACGAGACCTTTTACATCATGGGCATGGGCGGTTACGGCGTGGTCAGCGTGGCATCCCACCTGGTTGGAAACCAGATCAAGCATATGATGGGTTTGTTATTGGAGGGGGACGTGGAGCAGGCCGCGGCCGAGCATCGCAGGCTTTTGCCATTGTTCAAGGTGCTGTTTGTAGAGTCCAATCCTATTCCTGTGAAATACGCCGTGAATTCCCTGGGTTTCGACGCCGGGGAGCCGCGGCTGCCTTTGGTGCCGCCCCAGGAAAAGACGGTGGCGGAGTTGACCAAGGTCATGGCGAATTACCAGATCGACCTTCCCGTGTAGATAGTGGCCTTTCGGCGGCAAACCTAAGAGTTGTGAAAATAGAAATGCCCCTCCCCGCACCGGGAAGGGGCATTTCTTCGTCTGAGCGAATGCGTGGCCGAGTGAGTCTAGGGAATCACCGGTTCGACCAATATGGTCTCGGCGCGGCTGGGGCCAGTGGATATGATCTGCACGGGGCACCCCACCAACTCTTCAATACGTTTGACATATTTCAATGCATTTTCCGGCAGTTGGGATATGGCAGTGGCGCTGGCGGTAGGTTGCTCCCAACCGGGATGCTCCTCCCATACAGGCGCGCAGCGTTCAAGCAAGCCGGCGTTGGCCGGGAACCTATCTACGGCTTTGCCGTCGGCCCGGTAGCCCACGCAGATCTTCACCGATGAGAACCCGTCCAATATGTCCAGCCTGGTCAAAACCATGCCGGTAAAGCCGTTAACCAAGCGGCTGTATCTCCCCGCCACGGCGTCGAACCAGCCGATTCGCCGGGCCCTGCCGGTGGTGGTGCCGAACTCTTGGGCCTTCTGGCGGATGCCTTCTCCGGTGGAGTCGTTCAGCTCCGACGGCATCGGTCCGCTGCCAACTCTGGTGGAATAGGCCTTGAACACACCCAAAACCCCGTCGATCACGTGGGGGTCTATCCCCAGACCGGTGCACGCGCCGCCGATGGTGGGTGAGGACGAGGTTACGAAGGGATACGAGCCGTGGTCTATGTCCAGCAGCGTTCCCTGGGCGCCCTCAAGCAGCACCCGCTTGTCTTGGTCCAAGAGATCGCGGACGATCTCCTCGGTGGCCCGCACGTGGGGACGGAGCATTTCTCCCCATTCCAGGCAGGTGGCCATGAGTTCGTCCTCGGACAGCGGGTCGCGGCCGTAGATCTTCGTGATCAGGTCGTTTTTGAATTTCAGCGTTTGTTTTAACCGGGGCGCCAGCGATTCCGGGTCCAGCAGATCGCCCACTCGGATACCGGCGCGGCCCACCTTATCGAGATAGGCCGGTCCCACGCCCCGGCCGGTGGTCCCGATGGCGTCGTCGCCCCTGGCCTCCTCTTCCAAGCCGTCCAGGAGAACGTGATAGGGCATGATGACGTGGGCCCTTTCACTTACGTACAGATTACTGGTGTCCACGCCCCGTTGGTCCAGCTGCTGTATCTCGTCCATCAGCACGTTTGGACTGACCACTACGCCGTTGCCAATGATGCCGTAAACGCCCTTCCAGCAGATGCCCGACGGAACCAGGTGCAACTGGAAGGTACCGTTGTCGTTAACCACGGTGTGACCGGCGTTGTTGCCCCCGGCGTACCTCACCACGGCGTCAACCTGTTCGGCAAGGTAATCTATGATCTTGCCCTTGCCTTCGTCACCCCACTGGCCGCCAATCACGGCATATGCCGGCATCGCACCCTCAGTTCAATGGTAATCCATTCGTTTTTGGGCTCGGCCCACGGCCCAGCCAAAAACCACTGGCAGTATACCAAAATACCCATACGTTGGAAAGCTGGCTCAGGCACGACGGGTAAGCTGGGGCAGGGTCACTGCGAGCCATTCCGCGCATCGCCTTGACCGGCCAGCGCCGGTGGACTACTCTGGGGTTCCGGAGGGTTGGCGTGGCCAGGCGTCATGCCCATGGACCCGGTCGCCACAACACCACTGGACACCCAAGCGATTCGCAGGAGGAGCGTCATGGCTTTCAAACTCAACCATCTGCATCTGAAAAGCCCCGATCCGGCAAAGACGGCTAAGTTCTACGTGGATAACCTGGGCGCCACCATTGTGTCCGAGACCGGCGGCGGCCGTGGGTTCCGCCTGGACCTGAACGGGCTGCCCTTGAACATCACCGGCATGATCGACAGCCAAACCCACGACCAGGTGTTCGGAATAGAGCATATCGCCATCGACACCGATGACATCGAGGGAACCGTGGCCAGCCTGAAGGCCGGAGGCGCCCGCATTCTGGAGGAGACCGCGGTAGGCAATGGCCGGAAGGTCTGCTTCTTCGAGGGACCCGAAGGCGTTTGCCTGGAAGTCCTGGAAATGGTTGATTAGCCGGCAATACCTGCTGGTAGCTCCTGTTTCTGGCCTTGGGGTCTATCCCTGGCTTACCATGGTTGCCTGGCCCGTTTATAATACGAGGCCGGGCACTATTACCTATGAGCGGCAGGTGGACTACCAGCGATGACAATGCGGGATAAACTTGAAGACGATATTCGCCAGAGTATGCGGGACCGGAACCAGGCTCGCTTGGACGCCCTAAGGTTCTTGAAAGCCGCCGTTCAAGCGGCTGAAAAGACCGCAGGTAAGGATTTGGACGACGCGGCAATGATGGAGGTCACCTCCAAGCAGGTAAACGACCGCCGCGAGAGCATCCGAATGTTCAAACAGGGAAACCGGACGGACCTGGTTGCTAAAGAGTCGGCGGAACTATCGGTGTTGGAAGAGTACCTTCCGCCCCAGCTTACCACCGGCGAGTTGACCCAACTCATTCAGGGAATCGTGACCGACATCGGCGCCACCTCCATCAAGGATAAGGGCCAGGTCATGGGTAGATTGATGCCCCAGGTGAGGGGCAAGGCCGACGGGACCCAGGTCAATGAGTTGGTGACCCAGATCCTTGAAGCCGATGGCTAAGGCCCTGGATCCCGGCTGTCCGGGGCAGGGCAGACCGTTGGCTGATCCTAGGCCATCCCAATATTGGCTCGAAATCACCACGTCTTGATGCGTTTTGGCATAGCCGTGTTCCCCGGCACCTGGAGCGATACCGATTGCCATCACGTGGTGGCCGGTATTCTGGGACAGCAGGCCGAATACGTCTGGCACCGGAAAACCAGTCTGGAATCCTACGACTGCGTGATTATTCCCGGAGGTTTCTCCTACGGCGATTATCTGCGGCCCGGCGCCATGGCCAGCCTGGCGCCAGTGATGGACGCGGTGCGCCGTTATGCCAACGGCGGGGGGTTGGTCATCGGCATCTGTAACGGCTTCCAGGTGCTCTGCGAGGCCGGTTTGCTCCCCGGCGCATTGCTGCGCAACCAGCACCTGGAGTACCGCTGCCAGTGGACCAACCTGCGCACCGAGCGAGTTGACACCCCCTTTTCCAACCGTTGCAGCTCCGGCCAGATATTACAGGTGCCCGTTTCCCACGGCGAGGGTAATTACTTCGCCGACGAGGCAACGCTGGACCGCCTGGAGCAAGATGGACGGGTCTTGTTCCGGTACTGCGATGCCCAGGGAGAAGCCACGGAATCGGCCAACCCCAACGGATCGGCCCACAACATCGCCGGCATCACCAACGAATCCGGGAACGTCCTGGGGATGATGCCCCATCCCGAGCGCAGTTGCGAGGCCCTGCTGGGCAGTGAAGACGGCAACCTCATATTCCAGTCGATCATAGATTCCTGCAATGATGCCCCCATAGAAAGTCCAAGAGTCCGGTAACCGGCTTCATGTTGGCTGTCGGCCTTTCTATGCTGGCCGGACTTGGGTTCGCCAGCACCGCCATTTTCGCCCGGGTGGGGATGCAGGGCGGTAAGCCCTTGCCCGCCACTTTCATCTCGGTGGTCGTAAGCTTCCTTCCTGCCATATTGCTGGCCCTGCTGTTCGCCTTGCCCGATATCAAAGCGTTGCCTCCGGCGGCCTACCTGTGGCTGTTGGGGTTGGGAGCGCTCAATTTCCTGGGAGGACGCAGCCAGATATTCCTGGCGATCAACCTCGTGGGCGCCGCTCGTTCCAGTGTGATTGGCGGAGCTTCCGTAGTTTTCTCCACCATATTCGCGATGACCCTGGCCGGGGAAAGGCCGCATTGGGTGTTGCTCTTGGGCATCGTCGCGGTGGTAATAGGGCTGGTGGCCGCCACCAAGGAGTCAGTTCAGGAGGGATGGAGCCGGGATAGGAAGTCTCTGCTGGGATACCTGCTGGCTGTGGGCGCTGCGGCGTCCTACGGTGGGGCCAACGTCATGGCCAAACACCTGACCCTGGTTTACGGCTCACCTTTGGTGATCACAGCATTTAGCCTCCTTTTCGGCATTTTACTCTTGGCCCCGTTTGCCGGGACCCAGGCGGCCCAAAGCCTGAAAGCGCTGGGTAGGGACCTGAGATTCGCCAGTTTCGCCAGCCTATCTGGCCTGGCGTCGGCCATGGCGGTCATCTCGTTGTACTATGCCCTGCAGCGGGCCGACGTGGTGCTGGTTTCGCCGATAACCTCGACCAACCCGTTGATGACCATTTTCATGGCCCGGATATTCATATCCCAGATGGAGAATATCACCTGGCAGGTGGTGGCTGGAGCCGGTTTGGCAGTACTGGGAATCGTGCTGGTGGTATTTGGCAGCACCCTATGAAGGCGGGCCTGATGCCACCGCCCGCGGCTTTGTGGCATAATGGCACGACATCCCGCAGGCGCGCACTACGGTGTCGCGGGCTATAGAACCAGGAGGGGGATTACCATGCCTGGAAAGGTACAGACTAAAAAGATCAACCACGTCACCACCATGGTGAAAGACACGGCCCGGGCCATGAAGTTCTACAATGATCTGGTGGGCATCAAGCAGATTCAAAGTCAGGTGGACAACCCCGCCATCACCTGGTTGCAGTTGGAAAGCGGCATCATGGTCCACCTGATCGAGACTCCCGATGCACCTGCCAAGCCATCCAACATCCACCACGCCTTCGAGGTGGAGGACTTTGAGGGGACCAAAGATATCCTCAGGGAGAACGGATTCAACATCGATCGGGAAGGCGTTCGCTACGATGGGCAGTGCTATTTGTTCATCAACGACCCGGACGGCAACAGTGTTGAATTTTGCACCGCCTCGGGATACGCGCCGGCGCCCCCCAGACCCACTGCGTAAGAGACACCGCGTAGGGGCCAACCGGAAGCGAAGCGGTCTTTGGATTTGGGGCTTTCCCGGTAGGTTATTGAAGAAAACAGCGTCATCAACCCCGTTCGTGGTGACCCCGATGTAATCGGGGCGAACCATCCGCCTGCGGCGGACCCTTCGACAAGCTCAGGGCGAACGGAAGAATCCAAGGGTATTTGTAAAACTAGGTCCTGGCCGATGCCCGGTGATAGCCGTGAACAACCCCGCTAAAGATAATCGGAATATCTTTCTCGTCGGCTTTATGGCCACTGGTAAGACTCAGGTTGGCCGCTTGCTGGCTCAGCGCATCGCATGGCCGATGGTGGATGCCGACGACGAGATTGAAAGCCGGGCGGGAAAAAGCATCAAAGATATCTTCCAGAAGGACGGGGAAGAAGCTTTTAGGGCCCTGGAGCGGGAAGCCCTTCGAGAATTGTGCGCCGGAACGGGCCGTGTGGTTGCGGCCGGTGGCGGGGCGTTCATCGATCCGGAAAACCGGGAGCTCATGCTGGCCAACGGTTTAGTAATCTGCCTGAATGCTCGTCCAGAGACTATCCACCGCCGGGTGTCCGGCCCAGACGACGGGAGCGGAGGGCAGGACCGGCCGGTACGCCCGCTGCTGGCAGGGGGTGACCCGTTGGAGCGGATCAACACATTGATGGTTCAACGTGCTGACGCCTATTCCCGGGCGCATCACACCGTTCAAACCGATGAGTTGACCATCGAACAGGTGGCCCAACGCACGTTGGACATCTGTTTACTCGAGACAAGAGACACGGGAGGAGCCTTTATGGCCGACCCTAACCTGGCCGACCCTGACCTGGCCGCCGTGGTGCACCATTCCGGCGGCAGCTACCCGGTGGTGGCCGGCTGGGGTATCATGGACCGGTTGGGTGAGAGGCTCCAGGGCATGGGAGTCAAGAGCCCGGCCTATATCATCACCGACAGCAACGTGATGAACCCCTACGGGCGTAGGGTACAGAGGGCCCTGGAAAAAAGCGGCATATCCGCCCATTGCTTCGTCGTACCCGCCGGTGAGACCAGTAAAAGCTTCCAGCTTGCCCAGGCGATATATGACTGGCTGGTGGGGCTCAAGGCCGAGCGTGGCCAGGCCATAATAGCCGTGGGCGGCGGCGTCCCCGGAGACCTGGGAGGATTCGTCGCGGCCACCTACCTCAGAGGAGTTCCCTTTATCCAGGTGCCCACCAGTATGGCGGCCATGGCCGACGCCTCCATCGGGGGCAAAACGGCGGTCAACCTGCCCCAGGCCAAAAACATGGTGGGGGCCTTCTACCAGCCCCAGGGCGTATTCGCCGATGTTCAGGTCCTGTCCACTTTGGGCAAGCGGGAGCTGGCCGAAGGGTGGGCCGAGGCCATCAAAGAAGGATTCATACTCGACGCAAACCTCGTGGACGTGTTCGAGGAACATGCCGAGGACCTGATGCGGTTGGAACCCGAGATCTCAACCCAGGTCATCCGCCGCAGCATGGCCATCAAGGCCGATGTCGTGAGTCAGGATGAGCGGGAGACCCTGGGTGTGCGGATATTGCTAAATTACGGCCATACCATCGGCCATGCCCTTGAGGCATCCACCGAATACGGCAGATTCATGCACGGGGAAGGCGTGGCCGTGGGCATGATGGGCGCGGCCCGAATCGCTTGCGGCATGGGTATGATCTCCCAAGAGATCGTAGACCAGCAAGAGCGGTTGCTTAAAAGATTCAGCCTGCCAACCACCGCCTCCGGCGTGTCCGTTGACGGCATCTTCCAGGCCATGTCGCTGGACAAGAAGACGGTCGGCGGCTCAAACCGGTGGGTATTGCTGGAAGAGGTGGGCAAAGCGGTGGTGCGCCGGGACGTTCCCCGCGACCTGGTGGAAGAGACGGTGAGGGACCTGGTGAAGTAGCGGGGTAAGGCCGATCGCCGTTAAACGTTGGCCCTATCGGACTCAACCGTCGCCGGCTTTTTTAGTTGAGCCGTAATCAACAGGGCCGCAATCACCAGGCAGATCGCTCCCCCGACACCCAGGAGCAATATAGCGGCCAGGTTGGAAAGGAACGCCGGCCCAACGCCGAGATTAGATATCTGCTCCAACCCCACCGCCAGGCACCCGCTGAGCACGGTGATCCCAAACAGGAACCGGATGCGCGCGGCATCCACGAACCGGGTAGCGGCGGTCCCCAGCTGAGACCCCATGGAAGCGGCCGCCAGCATCAGCACCACCATCACCGGATCGACCTCGTTGGAAAAGGCCTTTATGAAGGTGCCCATGGTCCCGGTCAATATCACCTGAAACAGATCAGTGCCGATGGCCACGGCGGTGGGTACCCCCACCACGTAGATCAGGATGGGCATCAGGATGGTGCCGCCGCCGGCGCCCAATAGCCCGGCGAATAAGCCCGCCAAGAATCCCACTCCAAAGGGCACCAGCACACAGATGTTTTCGATCCGCGAGACGGGAAGGTCGATGTATAAAGGCACTCTGCCGATGAACGGGACCCTGATGGACGACGGCGTTAGCCGCAACCCCTGGACCTTTTTTGAGAACGCGGCCGTCGAGGTGGTCTCGCTATCCCCGGTTCCGCCAGCCCGCCGGCGGCTGCCCCAGGAGTCGTAGATGATGAATGACCCCAGAACGGCCAACACGACTACGTAAGCGTACCGAATGGTGGACTCGGCTAGACCGGCCGTCTTGAGCTGCAGGATCATCCACTGGGCGAGGAACAGCGCCGGGATGGTGCCGCTGACCATGAAAAGCCCCAGTTTGAAGTCCACGTTGCCCAAGCGGCGGTGTTTCAGGGTATTTATGATCGAGGAGCCCATTATCAGGGTGAGACCTGTTCCCACGGCAAAGGGCGCTGGTACGCCAAAGACCAGCAATCCCCCGGTGATCAAAAAGCCGCCGCCGACGCCAAAAAAGCCGCTCAGGGTGCCCAAGATCAGCCCCAGCAACAACAGCAGGACCGGGTTTACAAATACCTCGGCATTGGGGAAATACATACCTATTTACCGCGCTCCCCCGGTTTCGCTGGGGAACTGTTACCCGAGGAGATACGGTAAAGGGTTAGACGTAGAACCACCTCCCAGAACCCATAAAGGATCAGGCTGGTGACGGTCACCGTCGCCATGATCAAAAGCGCCCAAACCAGCGGATTTCCGGCGCTGGCGTTTTTTAGAAACTCGGTCAGTGATTCGTACATTTAGCACTCGGCCAGGTGGGGACAACCCGGTTTTATCGGGTAATTGGCCCTAAGATAAAGTAAGCGTGAATTTGGGCAGTGTCATTCTTCCCTTCGCTCAGAATGGCACAATATAGAATCCGCGTCGCTTAGGCACTAGGGTTGTTACGGCCGCTTAGGTGATGCCAACAGATAGCTTAGCGGGTACATCCGTAAGATAATACCACCGCGTTCAAATCCCCAGTGGCGTCATGATGAGTAATGTGAGTACCCAATTCTCTTTTGAGTTGCAACATAGCCAGGGCTTGGCCCGGGCAGGGGCGTTCACCACGTCCCATGGCACGGTGACCACACCGGTATTCATGCCGGTGGCGACCCAGGCTAGCGTGAAAGCGTTGACCCCGGACGAAGTGGTTGCCCTGGGGGCGCAGATAGTATTGTCCAATGCCTATCACCTCTACCTGCAACCCGGCGTAGAGCTGGTGCGCGGCTTTGGAGGGCTGCACCGGTTTATGGGCTGGTCCAAGCCTATCTTGACCGACAGCGGCGGGTTTCAAGCGTTTAGCATGGGCGCCTTGCGGAAGATCGACGACAGCGGGATCCGCTTCCGTTCCCACCTGGATGGCAGCGAGCACATGTTCAGTCCACAGTTGGCCACGAGAAATCAGCAAACCCTGGGCGCGGATATCACCATGTGCCTGGACCAGTGCATCGCCCACGGCGAAAGCAGGCAGGAAGTCGAAAGCGCCATGGAGCGGACCCACGCCTGGGCCCAGCAGTGCCACCGGTTGTTCAATGGTTCGGGATCAACTGGAGAACAGGCGCTCTTTGGCATAGTCCAGGGAGGCTCATTCCCAGAGTTACGAGAAGAATCGGCCAAATTCATCACCAATATCCCCTTTCAGGGCTACGCCATCGGCGGCCTGGCGGTTGGGGAATCCAAGGAACAGATGTACGAGATCACCGAACAGGTGGCCGGCCTACTGCCCCCGGATAAACCCCGCTACCTGATGGGGGTCGGTTCTCCCGAAGACTTGGTGGAAGGCGTTGCCCGGGGTGTGGACATGTTCGACTGCGTACTGCCCACCAGGGTGGCCCGCAACGGGGCGCTGTTTACCCCTGAAGGCAGGGTGGACATCACCAAGCGGCGGTTCGCCCAGGTTGACCGGCCCCTGGTCGAGGATTGCGACTGCTATACCTGCCGCAACTTCACCGCCGCCTACCTATGGCACCTCTTCCGGGCCAAAGAGCTATTAGCCTTAAGGCTGGCCAGCATCCACAATCTCAGGTTCATTGTCAGGCTGATGGAAGAGATGCGGAAGGCGATAATCGGCGGCACATTCGACGGCTTTAGAAAGGAATTCAACGATACCTACCGCCCCACCAACGCCGAGGCCCGCCAGGAGCATAAAGACAGGTGGTTGGAGAGCAGAGGACGTTAACCGGTGGGACTCTGCAGGCAGGGCGCCTGCGGTCCCTTGGTAACTCCCGTTCGTCCTGAGCTTGTCGAAGGGCCCTACGTAGATGGTTCGACAGGCTCACCACGAACGGGATAGGCAGGCCCGTTTTTGGAAGGACGAGCCAGCGCTAGCCGCCAGCGACCGCGGGAACTATGCTGACTTCGTCGCCGGTGCTGGTGGAGGTTTCCAACCCTTGAAGGAAACGGACATCTTCACCGTTAACGTAGATGTTGACGAAATAGCGCAGGTCCCCGTTCTCATCCACCAGGCGCTCTTTAAACCCGGGATATGCTGACTCTAAGGTGTCGACCATCTCACCCAGATTGGACGATTCCACTTCCACCTTGTCTTTGCCGCCGGTCATGCGCCGCAGGGGGGTGGGTATGCGCACCAAGACACTCATTGGAAAAATTCCTCCTAAAGGTTGACGAGCTAAATCGCGATCGGGTGGCCCAAAGGTTTCGATTGGCCTCTTTAAACCCTAGCTGGGCCTAGCCGTCGATTACATCTCCACTTACCGGGTCTATCCTGACACCGGTGGTGCCGACCCATTGCAGACCGCGCCTTATCTCGTCGTCTTCGCCTTCCAACTCCAGCACCACCCAGCCCATATCTTCCTGGACGTCGGCGCGCCTGATGTTGGTGACGATTTTAAAATCGCGGCCCAATTTGTATATGACCGGCTCTTTGACCAGATCACCGATAAAGGTGAACTTGACTCTTTGCTTGCCCATCACCCATCCTCTACCTGCGTTCTCTCAGACTTAGCTCTTCTTCAAAAGAAGTCATTGTGGGTTTCACCATCAGGGGGTCAACCACGCCTTCGACCGCTTCTTGAGTTTTAAGTCCATTGCCGGTGATGTACACCACGGTAAGCTCATCAGGTTTGATGGCGCCGCTGTCCGCCAGATTCTTCAGGCCCGACATCACCACTCCGCCGGCAGTCTCGGTAAATATGCCTTCGGTTTCCGCCAGCAGCTTGATGCCGTCGACAATGTCTTCCTCGGGGACGGCGTAGGCGCTGCCGTTGGAGTTATTGATGACTCGTAGCGCGTAGATGCCGTCGGCCGGGTTGCCGATGGCCAGGGATTTGGCGATGCTGTCGGGCCGCACCGGTTGAATCTGAGTTTGCCCGCTGTTCCAGGCGGTGGCGATGGGAGAGCATCCGGCCGCCTGTGTCATGTGCATCCGGGTGGTCACCGCTGGATGATGCGCCGTATTCTGGTCGGCGCCGAAGGACATGGGCTCAACGCCTTCCAGTAATCCCAGGCAGGCGAACTCGTTGAAGCCCTTCCATATTTTGGTGAACATAGCGCCCGAGGCCGACGGTATCACCACGTGATCCGGCAGACGCCAGCCAAGCTGCTCCGCCACCTCGTATCCCAGGGTCTTGCTACCCTCGGCGTAGTAGGGGCGCATGTTGATGTTCACAAACGCCCAGGGGTAATTATCTGCGATCTCGCTGCACAGCCGGTTGACCTCGTCGTAGGTGCCCTTCACCGAGACCAACGTCGGATTGTAGATGGCCGCGCCGATGATCTTCCCCCGCTCCAAGTCCGAGGGTATGAACACCACCGCGTTGACCTCCGCCCGGGCCGCGTGGGCCGCGACGCTGCAGGCCAGGTTGCCGGTGGATGCGCAGGCCAACGTTTCGAAGCCAAACTCCACGGCCTTGGTGGCGGCTACCGAAACAACCCGGTCTTTGAAGGAGAACGACGGGTTTACGCTGTCGTTCTTGATGTACAGGTTGTTCAGGCCGAGGCGTTTGCCCAGTCCCCGGGCCTTTATCAACGGCGTGTACCCGGCCATGATGTCCACCGGGTCGTCGCCGTTGGAAGGCAGCAGGTCTTCGTACCGCCAAATGCTTATTGGGCCTTTGGAGATCCGGTCGCGGCTGATCACCTCAGATATGGTAGCGTAGTCGTACACCACCTCTAACGGGCCAAAGCAGAAGTCACAGACGTTCAGGGGTTCGGCTGGATATTCCCTCCCACACTCCCGGCATACCAGTCCATTAACAAAGGCCACTTGAGAGGGTTCCTCCGATATTTGATGACTCTGAAATCCGGTTCGGGCGACCCTAGATTCCCGACGCTAACAGGCGGTTTAAGGTGGCAGCGATGGTATCAAAGGGCCTATATGTTGTCAACATGGCTAGCTTCGAGTTAGCTACGAAAGGACAGGATTTTCCAGGGGCCTGAACCCGCTAAGAACCTCCGTCTAAAATCGCATTGCCAGGGATTTGATTCAGGATGGTTGAACCGTCAAATGATATAATTCGTCGGCGTTTGATCAAGCCGGCGCCGCACCGATGGCCAGCCGTGTTTTTCAACAGCACCCCGGCACACATCAAGCGGACCCATTAAATCCGGCGCCCCTTGGTTCAGGAGCAGGATTGGATCTAGCCAAACGACTGACCGCCCTCATCCAGGAATATTCCATTCCTTTGATCGTGGGAGTGGTTGCAGGCCTGGCGGCCGCTAACATAGATATCCACTCTTACGAGACCCTGGTAGATTACCCGGTCTTTGGCCCTGATGCTGCCCTGTTTGGACACCACATAACCGTCCATTTCCTGATCAACGAAGTCTTCATGGTGTTCTTCTTCGGTGTGGCCGCTAAGGAGATTACCGAGGCGTTTTTGCCCGGAGGCGTTCTTAACCCGTTGCAGCGGGCCATAAATCCGCTGATGGGCACCCTGGGCGGTGTGTTGGGCCCCGCGGCGGTGTACTTGCTGCTGACCATGGCGTTTTTCGGTGGCAGCGACGACTTCGCCACCGTTGCCCGAGGTTGGGCCATCCCCACGGCCACCGATATCGCCCTGGCCTGGCTGGTGGCCCGCTTGGTGTTCGGCCCGCTTCACCCGGCGGTGAGCTTTCTGCTGCTTCTAGCCGTGGCCGACGATGCCCTCGGGTTGGGCATAATCGCCGTGTTTTACCCCGATCCTGATCTGCCGGTGCAACCGGCGTGGCTTTTGCTCACCGTGGCAGGCATGGGGGCGGCGCTCAAGTTGCGTCAACTCCGCGTCGACTCATGGCTGCCTTACGTCATCATCGGCGGAGTCATGAGTTGGGTCGGACTTGCTAAAGCGGCCATCGAGCCCGCCCTGGCTCTGGTGGTCATCGTGCCTTTTCTGCCGGGACCACAAAACGATTCCGGTCCCGATGCCGAGCCTGTGGAAACCGGGACTGAAGTGCACGTACCACTGTCCACTGTTTCCCACGCGCATGGGTCAAGCCCTCTGGAGCGGTTTGAACATCAACTGAAACTCTTTGTGGATGTCGGATTGTTCTTCTTCGCCTTCGTCAATGCCGGGGTGGCTTTCGGGACCATCAACCAGGTGACCATCATTATTTTGCTGTCCTTACTCTTGGGGAAGACGGTGGGGGTAACTTTGTTCTCCCTGGCCGCCCAGCGGGTGGGATTTCCGCTGCCCTTGGGAATGGCGCCCAAGCACCTGATCATAGCGGGTTTGATCTCCGGGATAGGCTTGACGGTGGCCCTGTTCGTGGCGGGCAAGGCCTTTCCCGGCCCGCCATTCCAAGACCCGGCCAAGATGGGAGCTGTCTTGAGCATATTCGTGGGGCTGCTGGCGATAGTTGCCGGTGCCTTGGCCAAGGTCAAAGACGGCGCCGGGACTGAATGAGCTATCAACTATTAGCGGTGAGGCGTCAGGAGTCAGCTATCGCGCCCAGCCCAACCTTTGGTAATATCCTGCCGGGACCGTTTGCATGAAGACAAGCTCAATGCTGACCGCTGAAAGCCAAGGAGAAGACGACGATGATCGGAGTACTTACCCATCACTGGGCCAAGGCTGACAGGATAGACCAGGCCAAAAAGCTGCTGGACGGCAACGGCCTGGCCCAGAGCAAAGCACCGGGATTCGGCGCGAGAGAGACCCTATACTCGTTGACCGACCCCGCCAAGATAACCACCCTGGTCACCTGGGAAAGCAACGAGATCTACGACGCCTGGCGGGCCAGCCCGGAACGCACCGCCGCCATGGCCGGCGCCGAAGAGCTGTGGGGCGCTCCGCCGGAGTCCGAGCGGTTTGAGGTGGCGTAAGGGCCTATCCGCCCAGGGGATTTGCCCGGGGGGTTTTTGGATACTGGAGTTTAGCTGGGCAGGATTTTCGCAGCCCCTGACGCGGCAGGCTGCTTAAACCTGCCGCCCAGTCTACGAGACAGCCTTGGCGGGTCGGGCGGCTACCGGACCGGGGGCCACATGATCCAGCCCCGCCGGCCTGTGTCGCGGGTCCGCAAGAAGTGCCCTTGGCCGGAGGTGACGTATAGCGTCGCTTGATCGGGGTCGCCGAAGGCGCAGTTGGTCGGACCTTCCACGCCCACCGGCATCGGGTAGGTTTCCAGTACCCGGCCCTGGGGCGTCCACACGTAAATCATGGGGCCAGGACCGCTGACGTAATTACCAGCGGTGCCGACGATGTTCCCATCGGAGTCCAGGCACATACCATCGATCCCTCGCTGGGGTCCCCGATGGTCCTGCCCAAACTGGTGCAACAGGATATATTGGCCCAGAGAGCCATCATCCAGAATTGGGTATGACCTGAGTTCCCGCACCCCTCCCGGCTCGTTGTCCGACTGGATGATGTACAAGCTATGCTGGTCCGGAGAAATCAGGAGGCCGTTGGTGCCCGTTGTGTCGAAGGTCATGCGCTGGCAGGTCCAACTACCGTCGGCTTGCGGGTCCGCCCGCAGGATGTCCTTATTAGCGATCACCTGTTGCTCGCTGGGGTCGATGTTGCCCGCGTTCCAGGGATTGCTGAACCAAATGCGGCCCTGGCGGTCTATGGCAAGGTCGTTGGGGGTGTTGAGCCGCTGTCCATCTAACTGGTCGACTAAGGTCGTTGTGCTTCCATCGGACTCGAAGCGCACGATAGAGCGCCCGCCGGAGCAGCACCCGTAAAGCCGTCCATCGGCGTCGTGAGCCAGGCCGTTGGTGTGGTTGGTGTTTTCCCGATACACGGTGCAATCGCCGGTTTCGGGGTCGTAGGCCATGATGCGGCTGGCAGGGATGTAGGTGAACAAAAGCCTGCTGCCATCCCAGACAGGTCCCTCGGTCAACCGGCTGAATGGACCCGCGACTTGTTCCCACTCGATTTCCATTTCCATCGTGCCCTCCTGATTAATGTTGATTTTTTATGAAGCTGCTGATGCGGCGGGCCTTGTAGGGCCAAGGAACGCCGCAGCACGCCGCAGACTGCCAGTCTCCCGCATGATACCTTGTTTCCATGAGTAAAGTTCGCAGGTAAAGCGTCTCTGGATTCTGGCCTGCGTAATTCTCTCAAAAACCGCGCCGTTAAAAAGGCCGCGCTTATCCGTAGTAAGATTGGACCTTGGTCAAATATCATTGGAGGTAGTCAAATCATGGCTGAGTCAGGATTTGTGAAGGTTGCCCAAACCGGCGAAATCGCTCCGGGGCAAATGAAACCGGTCCGGTTAGGGGAGGAAGAGGTTCTGCTGGTCAACATCGATGGGAATTTCCATGCCATTAGCGATACCTGTTCTCATCAGGGCGGAACGCTCTCGGACGGCGACCTTGACGGGGAACAGGTCGAGTGCCCGCTACACGGCGCAGCATTCAATGTGGTCACCGGCGATGTATTAAGTCCGCCGGCCCGCCAGGGTGTTCCGACTCACGAAGTGCGCATTTCAGGAAACGACATTCTGTTGGGGCCTGCTAGGGGCTAGCAGCGCCAAACAAGCAACACTTGGCCGCCATAAAAAGGGCCGCTTCTCCGTCCCGATCCGATGTGGCGAGGACTCCGATGTACCTTCCCAAACATTACGCCGTTACCGATCGTGTCCAAATGTACGATTTCATCAAGCGCAACGGGTTCGGTATACTTTTTTGTCACACCGGCCCCGAGCCGACGGCCAGCCACTTGCCCTTTATTCTGGATGAAAACGGGGGTGAGCAGGGTATCATCCTGGGCCACATGGCCAGGGCAAATGACCAGTGGAGTCATGCCGATGGTCAGCAGGTACTGGTGGTCTTCCACGGCCCCCACGCCTACGTGTCCCCAACCTGGTACCGGGAAGAGGACACTGTTCCTACCTGGAATTACGTCGCGGTTCATGCCTCCGGGTTGTTTAAGGCCGTGGAAGACCGGGCGGGAATACAAGAGATCGTGGGAAAGATCACCGATTACTACGAGTCCTCCCAGCCCCAGCCGTGGCAGGCAGATTTTAGCACTGCCTACTCGGAACAGATGGTGAAACGCATCGTCGCCTTCGAGATTGAGATAACCCGGTTACAAGGCAAGTGGAAGCTGAACCAGAACCACCCCGAGCGTCGGCGCCGGCGGGTGGCCGAGCAGCTAGAGGCGCTGGGCGGTGACAATGACCGGCAGATTGCCCGCCTCATGGATGAAGACCTATCCAATTAGTACTTCATTGATCTGCTTTTCACTAAATCGAGAACCGCCTTGATACAGGATTGCTTATCATGGCGCGGGAAATGCCTGCTGAGAGATGCCGGGCAGATTGACCCCCCAAGTGAACTTGAGCATCCGCTGCACAGCGCCCCCAAAGCGAATCGGTGTCTAACGTTGCATAAGGCCCCGGAAGACCACAGTTGAGACTTTAGTGAAGACCATAGTATCGATGAACCATCTTCCTATCCCACAGGGAAGCTTCGGGACAGGGCCCGCAGCGAGTTACGTTGTGTCACTTCCTGAACAGCGCGGCTATGCGCTCCCCGACCACCTTGTCCTCTCCCTCGTTCAGGCCAAAGGCGTGGAGGATTATCCAGTTATCACCCTCTCTGACTCTAGTCCAGATGGGCGGGTCGCCGGCCTTCAGCCTGTCCACCAAATCCTGGCACGACATGCCGGTGACCGCTGGGTCCAACTCTACGGTCACTCCGTAGGGCTGGTGGCCGATGATATTGTCCATTAGCTGAACCTTTACGCCCGGTATTCCCTGCAGGGGTGTAAGCATGTTGCGGCACTTGACCTCGGTGTCGGCCAACCGTTCTTCGTGGTTCATGGTCATCCAGCGACGCACCGCCGCCACCGCGCCCACCATCTCCTGCCGGTCCACCTTATGGGGGCGGCCCACGCCCCGTATGCGCCGGCCTTCGTAGCTGACGAAGGACTGGAGGCCCAGCTTGCGTATCATGTCTTCGCTGCCGAAGGCCAGGCCGGTGGACTGGGCGGAACCCATGTATTTGGCGGCCGTACACTGGAAATCGGCCCCCATTCGCACGTAGCTGCCAAATAAGTCCAAGGGATAGATCTGGCCTGCCGCGTCCACCAGCACGGGAACGCCTTTGGCGTGGGCGATCTCTATGGTATCTGCCAGGGGCAGGGCTTGGGGGTCGGGCTCCTGGGCCACGGCGTAGTAATGTACGGCCGCGGTGTTGGGCCCGATGGCATGTTCCAGATCCTGGCGGGATGTGCCATCCGGCGTGCCGAACTGGACCAGCTTTGCCCCGGCTAGTTCCAGGCAACGGTCGTACCAATAGCGTTGTCTGGCCTGAATAAGAATCTCGTTCTTCATGCCGGTGGTGTCGGGCAGTCGCTGGATCTTGTCGTCGTCGTCTCCGGCCATACAGGCGGCGGTGGCCAGGGTCAGCGCCGAGCCCGCTCCCGAGGTGATGTACGCCGCGGGAACGTTCACCATCTTGGCGATGGCCTCACCCGCCCGCTCTTCCAGCTCCATTAGGGGTATGTAGGCGCCGTCGGCCCGGTCCATTGCCTCTTTGACCTCGGGGGCCGGGGTGGAGCCTCCCAGCATGGTGACGCTCCCCGTGGCGTTGATCACCGGCCTGGCGCCCAATTCCTTGTATATGCTGCCCCAATCGGTGGTGGTCATGGTCTTCTCCTTTCATGGTTTGAGTGTCCATCCCTCGGTTACTATTCCTAAAGGTGGTTCGCCCCGATTACATCGGGGTCACCACGAACGGATGAGGTTATTTCCGCCCGTTCGTCCTGAGCCTTTCGAAGGATTTTCTGGATTAACAACGCTGTTTTTGGCCGGTTTCTTATCCATATCCGTCAATGATCGGCTGGCGACGAAAGCAGCCAATGGTGTGGTCGTTGACCATGCCGGTGGCCTGCATGTGGGCGTAACAGATGGTGGAGCCAACGAATTTGAACCCGCGCTGCCGCAGGTCCTTGCACATGGCGTCGGATTCGGCAGTGGTGGCTTGGAAATCGCTCTCTTCTCGAAGTTCGCTGACCTTTGGTTTACCGCCGACAAACGTCCAAATATAATCGCTGAAGCTGCCGAATTCCTTCTGGACTTCCAGGAACCTCTGGGCATTGTTCACCGTCGCCGTCACCTTCTGCCGGTTGCGAATGATTCCCGGGTCCAGTAGCAGGGATTCGATTCGTTGCTGGTCGTATGCGGCCACCTTCACCGGGTCAAAACCATCGAACAGGGCGCGGTAATTCTCTCGCTTGCGCAGAACGGTGTACCAACTCAACCCGGCCTGGGCCCCTTCCAGAGTAATGAATTCAAACAGCAGGCGGTCGTTGTAGACAGGCACGCCCCACTCCAGATCATGGTAGCGGATGTAGTCCTCTTTAGTAAGGTCCACCCAGGGGCATCGGGTCAGGTTGTCCGGCGGCCTTTTGTTTTCATTTGGCATGGGTTCCTCGTAACGGGGGAAATCCCCCTTAATCCCCCTTTGCGAAAGGGGGAGACTGGTCCCCTCCAGGGGAGATTGGTCCCCTCCTTACGAAGGAGGGGATTTAGGGGAGGTTTCCCATTAAAACGCCGGTCTCTGGAGCACCCGGGAGTCTACTTTACGGGGGATGAGTTGGCCCACGTTGCCGTCGCCCAAGAGTTGGCCGTTGTCCACCATTATCTTACCCCGCAGCATCACCGTGGTGGGCCAGCCCTCTACTTCCCAACCCTCCCACGGGCTGTAGTCCCGGACATGGAGATCGTTGATGCTCAGGGTCTTTTTGATTGACGGGTCGATGACGGTGATGTCGGCGTCGCTGCCCGCGGCGATCACGCCTTTTCGGGGGTAGAGGCCCAGCACCTTGGCAGCGTTGGTGGAGGTGACTTCGGCGTAACGTTCCAGGGACATGCCCTGCTTGACCACCGCCTCGGTGTAGTTGACCCCCATGCGTATCTCGATACCGATGTTGCCGCCGCGCACGCTGACCACGTCGCGACCGGCGATCTTGTCCAGGTAGGTGGTGAAGCTGCTGTCGGTGGCAGTGAACGCCAGGTCCGACCGGTGCAGCCCCTTCCAAAGCTCCAGGCGGTCGTCTTCGTACTTCAACGACGGATAGGTGTGGTACTTCATTCCGTCTTCCTCTTTGTACCGGTCGCAGTTGAAGGACAATGCCAGGGTCAGCACCTCGCCATAGACGGGCATGCCCCGGCTGCGGGCCTCGGAAATGGCGTCCAAACCCTCTTTGGCGGTTACGTGGACAAAATACATACCCACGCCGGTGCGCTCGGCCAGGCGCAGCACGTTCTGAAAGGCCAGGTCCTCCACCGTCTTGGAGTGGATCATGTGGACGTTGTACCAGTCCCAATGGCCCCGCTGCTGGGCCAGCAGGTAGTTGTACATCACCAACTCGTCGTCTTCCCCGTGGACCGCCAGGACGCCGCCGTGGCGGGCGATCTCGGCCATGATGTGCTCGATGCGTCCGGCGTCGGTCTTGCCGCCGGGGGTCAGAGTGTTGACCCGGCCTTCGGGCGGGCGGATGTCGGTGGTGAAAACCTTGATGCTGGGGAAACCGGCGTCCAAAAGCTCTTTGTACCGGGAGATGGCGTCGGGGGTGTTCCGGTTGGAATAGATGCAGTGGGTGGAATAGTCGGTATAAGCGTTGCCCTGCCAGGGTGTCAGGAAGTCGTGGACGCCCGCCGCTAGGTCCCCTTCGTTGGGCACCGGCGCGAAGTCGATCACCGTGGTGGTGCCGCCCCAAATGGCGCCCAAGGAGTGGTCTGCGGGTCCGGCGTTGGGCGTGCCCTCGACCAATTGCCTGGCGCCGGGCTGCACGTTGGCCGCCGCGTGGGCGTGGGCTTCGATGCCACCGGGAACCACTATCTTTCCCGTCACGTCCATGATGGTGGCGTTTTCTTCGGGCAGGACCCCAGGCAGGGTCACCGCCACGATCTTTTCGCCTTGGATGCCGATGTCCCATTCGCCTGCGCCGGCCGGCGTGACCACTGTCCCGCCTTTGATGATCATGTCTAGCATGTTTGGCCTCCTGGTTTTCAGTTAACTCGCCAGATGTGTAAGGGTGTCGCTGCGGGTCGTAGAGCACCTAAGGGGGCGGGGTGCCCTTCCCCAGATGCTTCGCCCCGATCGAGATCGGGGCTGGATCAGCATGACATTTTCCAGAAAATGTTCGGTTAACTCAGACGATTAGTGATTTTCGAATATCTGCTGGTACTCCGCCAGCTTCGCGGCCACCGCGTCCTGTTCTTTCCGGCTGGGATTTCTAGGTTGTTCAGCCTTGGGCAGGCGGCCCAGTTTCATCATCGCCGCCATCAACAGCAACCGCGCTTTGTTGGCGTCCAGGTTGCTTCCGGCGATGGTGTGGCCGCCCCGGTCGGCGGGGACCCGTCCACCGGGATCGGCGCGGCCCACCCGGACCACCGGCAGACCGCTGAATGTGGCAATGGCCAGGGCCGCCATCTGGGAACCCGACCCCATCCCGTAAGGGGATGTACCCTCTAGAACCAGGCCGTGCATCTGAGGCCTGGATCCATCAGCGGTCCCCTGGTCTGCCAGCGCCTTCTGGATGCGGGCGATGATGTCCACTTCATCGTCGGGATTCTGGGTGTCGTCCTCATCCATGTAGGAGCCGTATTTGACGATGCTCACCCTGGGGATGCAGTTGGGCCGCAAGGTGCCGTCGGGATTCTTGATCTGCACGGTGGTGGCCGAAGCCGTATTCGCCGTATCTTGAAAAACCAAATCCTGGGGCAGCCGGCTCAGGTTCACGTCCGAGGCGGCGGTGTGTTGGTAATTGGGCTTGTACCAGATGGTGACCGGAGGTCCCACCGTGCCCAAA
Source organism: SAR202 cluster bacterium Io17-Chloro-G2 (assembly GCA_002816875.1). Lineage (GTDB taxonomy): Bacteria > Chloroflexota > Dehalococcoidia > Lucifugimonadales > UBA3495 > Io17-Chloro-G2. The sequence goes on along the minus strand of MUCP01000040.1, from coordinate 12,425 downwards.
ATTCCGCCGTGGCCGCCGGTGGCTTTGTAGTTGCCGGGACGGTCGTCGGCCTTCTTGAACTCCCGTGCCGCGTAGATGCGCTCGTCCTGCACTCCCACGGCCCCTAGACCGTTCCCTTGGCCGGAAAGTACGTATTCCACCGCGTCCACGATGTTCCGGTCCCCGTCGTTGGCCAGTTGGCCGTGGGGCCTCTGGGCCGCGATCCCGGCGATGGGCAGGTTGGTGTCTATCAACATGCTGAGCCAGTAGGTGGTTTCCTCCACCGTGGGGCTGCCCTCCAGCCAGAGACCTCCGGCGTATTGGCCCGAGGCCAGGCAAGACTGGACCGTGTTGGTGACCCTGGCCAGGTCGCGGTACCGGGAGCGGCGGCTGATGGCATATGGTTTGTAGGGAAAGTAGTCCTTCCCGGCCACCTCGCCCTCTGCGGTATACCCCGACGGCGGCAGGGCCCGGATAAATTCGTAGTCGGCTTGCCGCTCCAGAATATTGGGAGCGCCGTGCTCGTCCCGTCCGGAAATGGTTCGGTCGATGTCGGCGAAGATGCGCGACGCGTCGGGATAGAAGAACTGCCTACCTCCGAATTCTAACGCAGGGTCCAGTAAGTCGCCGTCTTCGAAAGGAGCTCCCTTGCCAGAGCCGTTGGCCCGCCGGGCCATGTAGGGCAGCAGGTAGGGACCGTCCTCCGGCCTTAGCTCCACCTCGTAGTAGTCGTTGCCGTCATCGTGGTAGACGGCTTTGGCGTCTTCCTCCAATGGGTGAGCTGAATGCTTGCGGATCTTGATAGTCACCGGTTCGTGCAGAAGCTGGGCCACCAGGTGGTCGTAGCGGCCGGCGATCTCACGTTCCCCGGGAAGCCGGCCCTTGTTGCTGGTCACCAATGTAGGAGAGTTGGCGATGGTGGCGGTGGGACCGGAAAACACGGCGATCTTGGGCTTGGCCATCATGGTCTCCTGTGCGGGTGGTGACTTTCAACCCAGAGATGCGGCTGGGCAGAATAAACGCCCTCACCTCAGGCCCCTCTCCCTCAGGGAGAGGGGTGGCCGAAGGCCGGGGTGAGGGCGTTTTTCTTTATCCGCAGGCCAGCGAATAAACCTGTGTGGCCCCCTCGGGCAGCGGGTGGGCGGTCCAGGTGTCTCCAGAGTCCCGGCTGGCCCAAACTTCGCCGCCGCTGGCCGCGCACCACATGTGGTTGGGCTGGTTTGTGTCCATGGTCACCGAGAACATGGTGCTCTTGGGCTCCACTCCCATGTCTGCCTGCTCCCAGTTAAGGCCGCCGTCCTTGCTGCGGAACAAAACGCCCTTCTCGCTCTGGAAGTTGCCGCCGGCCGCCACCCAGATGTTCCGGGGGTCGCCGGGGTTCTCTCGTATGCAGCGGCAATAGGTTTGCCCCTTTGGGTTCATGGGTCCCAGGGTGATGTAGCTCCAGTGCTCTCCCCGGTCGGTGCTGCTGAACAGGCCCGCCCGGCCGATGCCGAACACGGCGCCGGGACGAAGGGTGCTGGCCAGCACCCCGTGCATGTCCACCTCGTCGTCGTTGACGTACTGGCCGTGGCTAAGGTTCTCCCAGTGCTCCCCGCCGTCTTGGGTGCGTATCAGGCCGCCCACCTCGATCGCCGCGTAAAGCTCGTTGGGGTCGGCGGTGCTGGCCGACATCATCAACACTCGTTTGGCCGAGTTGGCTCCAGGGCCCAAGGTGATCTCGGGAAACCGGACGCTGATGGGTAGCTGCCGCCAGTTGTCGCCGCCGTCTTCACTGCGGTAGATCTGGCAGGCCTCGTACCCGGCATACATGACGTTTGAATCCCGGGAGTCATATAGGATCGACCACACCGGCAGACCCCGGCCTGGAACGTTGACCTTCTCCCAGTGGTCTCCGTGGTCGGTGCTGCGGTAGGGTCCATCCTGGGTGCCCGCGTAGACGATCTCGGGCTTCAGGGGATGCACCGCGATGGCCCGGATGGCCGGGGCCTCGGGCAGACCGTTGGTTGCCAATTCCCACTGGCTGTCGCCGTCGGCCATGCGGTACAGGCCAGACTTGACCGTTCTTCCGGGCGCCGTCTCGCCGGCCAAACCGACGTAAGCGTAGGACTTGCGGTTTCCAGACGTTTGTGCCGCCATAACCTCTTCCTTTCAGCCGGCAATCGGGAAAAAGGGGGCCGGCCTGTCTTGAGATGGGCTCATTCCAACAGAACATGACTGGCTTGTCAACGAGCCCTCACCCTCGGTCCCTCTCCCACTGGGAGAGGGATGCCCTTAACGAAATCGAGGGCTGGGTGAGGGCTGCCGTGGACCAAGGCGAATGCTAATATGTAAACAGTTCGATCCCCATAGTCCCATTCCCCTTCTTTTGCACCTGAAAAGGAGACCAAAATGCCCTATACTGGCCAGCCATTGAAGAGGTTCGAAGACCACCGGCTTCTCATTGGCCAGGGATCCTACGTGGATGACATAAAGCTTCCGGGTATGCTCCACGCTCTGGTCCTGCGCAGTCCCCACGCCCACGCCCGGATCGCGTCCATCGACGCCGGCCAGGCTCTACGCGCCCCGGGGGTGGTTGCCGTGTTCACCGCCGCCGACATCACCGGCGTGAGCCAGGTCCTTCCCACCAGGACGGAGAATCGCGAGTACGCCCACATGCGCCCGCCGCCCCATCCGGTTTTGGCCAAAGACAAGGTGGCTTACGTGGGCCAGGCGGTAGCGGTCGTGGTGGCCGAGAATCTTCAATGCGCCCGGGACGGTATCGAGCTGATCCAGGTGGCATATGAGCCCCTGCCCGCCGTCATCGACCCCGCTGAGGGATTGCAGCCTGACGCGCCTGTGGTGCACGCGGACATCGCCAATAACCTGGCATTGCAAACCGTCAACTCCGGCGGCGGCTTGGATGCGGCCTTCGGCCAGGCGGACCGGGTGGTTCGACAGAGCTTTGACGTTCAGCGGCTGGCCCCGGCGCCCATGGAGCCCAGGGGTTTGTTGGCCGACTATCAAAAAAGGCAAGACTTGCTGACGGTGTGGGACTCCACCCAGCATCCCCACGAGATACGAGAACACCTGGTGCATCTGCTAGGCCGCACCGAAAGCGGCGTCCGGGTGGTTGCCCCCGACGTGGGCGGCGGTTTCGGCGAGAAGGGATGCTTCTTTCCCGAAGAGCTGGCCATACCATACATATCGCTGCAACTGGAAAGGCCGGTGAAATGGGTGGAAGACAGGCAGGAGAACATGCTGGCTTTCCATGGCAGGGGTTACACCGTAGACGTGGAAGCGGCGGTCAAAAACGACGGCGAGTTGTTGGGCATCAAGGTCAGCATCGTCGCTGATCTGGGGGCTTACTTTTTCCTGTCCACGCCCACCATTCCCGTTTTGACCAGCCACCGCCTGGCCGGCCCCTACATGACCCCGGCGATGAGCGTGGAGGTCAAAGGGGTGGTCACCAACAAGACCCCCACCGGGGCCTACCGGGGCGCCGGCGGTCCCGAAGCCGCTTTTTGCATGGAACGGATCATGGACCTCATCGCCGCCGACCTGGGCATGGACCCGGTGGACGTGCGCCGGAAGAATTTTATCGCGCCGGAATCGTTTCCCCACGAAACGCCGACGGGGATCGCCTATGACTCGGGCGACTACGGCAAAGCCCTCGATAAGGCGCTGGCAATGGCGGATTACCAGGGCTGGCGGGAACGCTCCCGGGAGACGCCACGGCCTGGTCAGCCCCTAATCGGCGTGGGATTGGCCACGGTGGTGAAGGGATCGGGAGGCCGCGTCACCCGCCTCACCGACCACGCCAGGGTGATCATCGACGCTTCCGGGGCGGTCACCATTCACACCGGCCTTTCGCCCCACGGCCAGGGCACCGAGACCACCTTCGCCCAGATGGCTGCCGACGAGTTGGGCGTCACCCCTGCGGACATCGTGGTTCTGCACAGCGACACTGACGTTCTGCCCCACGGCGGGGGCACTTCCGGCAGCCGGGGGCTCATCGCCGGCGGCTCGGCGTTGTACAAGGTCTTGGAGGAAGCTCGGTCCAAACTGCTGGCCATCGCGGCCCATCTGCTGGATTGCCCCGCCGAGGACGTTGTTCTGGAAGAAGGGCGCGCCTACAACCGCATTGATCCCCAGAGTGAGGTTCCATTCAACCGGGTGGCCGCCGCCGCCTACGACGAGGAACTGTTGCCGCCGGGCCAGGAGCCGGCGCTGGACTTCGTAGGCAGCAACACGCTGAACAGGAGCCCCTACGCCTTCGCGGCCCACGTAGCGGTGGTCCAGGTGTCCCAGGAGACGGGTCACGTGGAGATATTGAAATACATCGGGGTCCACGACACCGGAAAGGTGATCAATCCCCTATTGGCCGAGGGCCAGGCGCAGGGGGCCATCGCCCAGGGTATCGGCCAGGCGCTGTGGGAAGGCATGGAGTACACCCCCGACGGCCAGCCGCTGACCGGCAGCCTGATGGACTATGCCCTGCCCAGATCGTCCAACATGCCAGACCTGGACCTGGACAGCGTCGAGACCCTATCTGACCTGACCCCCTATGGCCTGAAAGGCATCGGCGAGCTGCCCACCCTGGCCGCCCCCGTAGCCGTAGCCAACGCCGTCATGGACGCCCTAGCGTCGGCGGGGGTGCGCCACATAGACACGCCCCTGACGCCGGAGAAGATTTGGGCGGCTTTGCGGGAGGTTGGGGGGTAAACCAACAGCAACCAGATTTCCAGACGGAGTTTTAGGTCCTGTGAAGCTAGGAAAACCGAAGAGCACGTGTTCGGAGACAGGATGGAAGGCCATTCATGAGGACTAAAGCAAAGTAGGTCGCTATGGACCGTGTGTTTTTAAGAAGGTTGCTTTTTTCTGGTGCTCCTCTCACCGGTTGTTATCGTTATAAGGACGTGTTCCAGCTAACGCCTGCTCCCGCCGATGCACCTCGTCCACCGTATGTTAACGGTGACTACCCATTGATTCTGGAGTTGCAATTCGACCCTAGGATTGAGCCCGAACGGGAAGACGATTTTTGGCATCGGGATGTATGGGAACGCGTGCGCGACAATGAGTTGGGTGGCTCTCCATGGCTGGATGAGCAGATTGCGGCGCACCGAGAGATGACAAGTCAAAGGCGCGGTTCGGCCATCGTGAAGGAGATAACGGTTCTCTTAAATGTCCTTACCAACCACAGGTTCTTTCAGTACGAATCTACGGGCGTTTGGACACGTCCTGCGCCTGCTCTGACGAATTCGACGGGCGGAGTACTCCGCCGTTTATTTTCGCGAAAATGGCAGCATCCGAAAGGACCAACTGACACCGGGTCGGACTGGCGTCAATTGGGTTACGCCCTATCGCTATTAAATACGCCTAGCGGAGGATTTTCAACACTGGACGTCGCTGAAATCCCCCTGGCACCTATGGGGAAATACTACAACGTCGTTCCCGACACTTTGATTGTTGGACAAGATTTCCACATTCAATTGCCAGAAGCCATTGATGCGCTTCTCAACAAATATTTTGCGCTGGACGCCGAATTGAAGCACGCGTTCTATGCTGCGTGTCATCTTTGGGGGCAGTTTGGAGAGCTAAGGAGTACGGCTCCAAGCATGGCTTTAGTGGCAGCGGCATCAGCAATAGAAACGCTGGCAAATTTGGGAGACAGTCCTGAAGCGGCGAACTGTCCAGAGTGCGGAACTCCTTCGAGTATCGAAAAATGCTCAAATTGCGGCGTCCCCAGATACCGGCTCACTAGCCGGTTCAGGAATTTCATGCTTAAATACGCTGGAACTGAATCAGGTCAACTTGCCAATAAACTTTACCGATTTCGTGGGAATATATCACACGCTGGAGATCTGCTACGACAGGAGTGATTCGAAAGTGGCTTCACCACAGGAGGCAACGACGAGCAAATGATTTTTAGATATGCTTGTGTCGGAGCCACACACATCGCAATTGTCAATTGGTTAATTGCCCAGGCACCTTCACAATCTGATGGACCACAGTAGGTCAAGGATTCCATAACACCAAAGTATTCTAGAAACCACACTGGCATTTCCTGATTGCTTTGTATTTATAGAATCAGGTCGACATATCGTTAACCATCCTACCCGTAAGGAGCCACCATCATGCCCGTAACCAAATTCGAAATAAAATCCCGCACTCCCTACGCTGGAGGGCAATCGTTTGGCGAAGTGGGGGCCTACGAGCAGGTGGACGGGGTCGTTCATTTTGCCGTTGACCCCATGGACCCGGCGAATGAGACCATCGCGGACATCGATTTGGCGCCTAGGAACGGACAGGGGCTGGTGGAGTTCACATCGGACTTCCGGGTCCTGGCGCCGTTGGACCGGCCGCGGGGGAACCGGCGGCTGTTCCTGGATATATTGAACCGTGGGAAGTACTCGGCCGCCAAGGATATGAATAGCGCGGCCGCTTTTGTCCCTGGCGCTGCTCCCGATCCCGGCAACGGCTTTTTGATGCGCCAGGGCTACACCGTGGCCTGGTGCGGCTGGCAGTTCGACGTTCCCGAAGTCGATGGCATCTTGGGCATCCGGGTGCCTGGCGCGGAGGACTCCGGCGGTCCCATCGCCGGCAAGATCGTGGTGACATTCGCGCCCAACGCCCCCGCCAACGTTCAGTTGCTGTCCGATAGAGACCACCGGCCTTATCCAGCCAATAACCTGGAGGATTGGGACTCGGTGATGACCGTCCAGGAGCACGAGGACGCGCCGGAAGAGATCATTCCCAGGGACCAATGGTCTTTTGCCCGAATGGAGGACGGGAGGCGGGTCCCCGACCCTCGGCACGCCTACCTGGAAGCCGGTTTCCAGCCGGGGAAGGTCTATCAGGTGGTCTACACCACCACCGGCGCGCCCGTGGCCGGTTTGGGACTGTTGGCGATCCGCGATTTTGGGTCGTTCCTGCGCTACGGCTCAGCAGCCGATGGCAATCCCTGCGCCGGCAATATCGAGCATGCCTACGTCTCCGGTGTCTCCCAGAGCGGCAGGTTCCTTAGATTGTTCCTGTACGCCGGCGTCAACCGGGATGAGCAAGGCCGCACCGCGTTCGACGGTTTCATCCCCCACGTGGCCGGCGGCAAGCGCGGCGAGTTCAACCAGCGTCTTGCCCAGCCGTCCAGCCAAGCCGCCCGCAGCACCAACAGCATATTCCCCTTCAGCGACGCCGCCCAGACCGACCCCGAGACGGGTCTTACCGATGGGGTGCTGTCGCGATTGACCGCCCAGGGCAGATTGCCCAAGATCATGTACACCTACACGCCGTCGGAATACTGGGCCGGCCACGGCTCCCTGGTGCACACGGACCTGACCGGAACTCGGGACGTGGAAGTCCCCGACGACGTTAGGATCTACGTCTACGCCAGTTCCCAGCATGGCCTGGGGACCTTTCCATTGACCGACGGTGATCCTTCGGACAATATCCGAGCCCAGAATCCCTTGAATTGCCTGGACCACCGCTCATTCATGCGGGCGGCATTGACCAGTCTGGACCGCTGGGTCACCGCCGGAGAAGCGCCGCCTCCCAGCAGCCATCCCAAAATCGCAGACGGCACGGCGGTGCCCCCGGCCAAGGCGGCGGAAACCTTGCGAACGATTCCGGGGGTGAATCCTCCGGCGCCCTTCCGCCGGTTCGCCCGCCTGGATTTCGGGCCGGACCCAGGCGTGCCCACACAGATACCCGCGGGCATCGGCCGGGTGTTTTCTCACTTGGTGTCGGCGGTTGACCGGGATGGCAACGAATTGGGCGGCATCCGCCTGCCCTTCGTGACGGTTCCCTTGGCGACCCACACCGGCTGGAACACCCGGCATGCCGACATGGGCGGCGAGGGCCAGACATTGTCCACCGGCGGCGCGTCGGGCGGAACATTGCGCGGCTCCACCATACCCTTCCCGGCGACGCGGGAGGAGCGGCAAGCAACGGGAGACCCCCGGTTGTCGGTGGAGGAGCGTTACGATTCCAGGGAGCACTATCAGGACTTGATACGGCAGGCGGCCCAGACCCTGGTGGATCAGCGATATCTGCTGGCGGAAGACGTTGAGCAGCTAGTAGATCTGGGAGGCCGCCACTACGACCTGCTAAGCAGCCCAGTCAGAGAAGCTCAGCCCGCCGGGGACTGATTCGGGGGCTGATGATATCAGCGTGGGCTTTCGGTTGTGACCTAAAACCCCCCAACTCCCCTTCACGAAGGGGGATTGAGGGGGATTCAAAGTTAGGGTTAAAGGCTATTTCGGCGAAGGTATCACCGGTTGCTGGATCCTTCGACAGGCTCAGGATGAGCGGCAGGGTTGTATTTTCCGTTCGTGGTGAGCCTGTCGAACCATATTGGGGCAGAGGGACTTTTAACCCATCGCCGCCACAACCTCTGAAGTGCTTTGGACCGCACTGGCCATGAATTTGAAGTTGGTCAAGGCCGCTTCATATCCGTTGCCCAATTCGGGATGTATCGCCGCTGCCGTCGCGTCGGCAACCACCGCGACTTCGAAGCCCTGCTCCAGAAGCTCCCGAAGATGGGCTTCGGTACAAAGGTTGGCTGACATGCCGGCCAGTATCACCTTGGACTTGCCGTTCTTGCGAAGTTGAAGCACCAGGTCGTTGGTTTCCGGACCATAGACCTTGTGGGGGCTGACCACCACGGTCTTTCCGTCGTTGATATACGGCTTGTATTGCTCCAGCCAGTCCGCGCCGGAACCATCAAACCCGTCGGTGGTGAGGGCGCCCTTGCGGTCGAACATATGGATCTCGTGCATCATGTTCTCCACCGTGCCGCCGAATTTCCAGCCCCGGTCCGTGGGGTAGTAGTAATGGGGCGAGACGAATACGTCGTAGCCCTTCTGCTTGCCAGTGCTGAGCAACTGCTCGATGTGGCCCACGGTGCCGTTCTCTTCGACGCTGGCGCCGACCAGGCCCCAGGTCACGCCGTTGGGACTGAGGAAGTCGTTTTGGGGGTCCGTGATCACGATGGCTGTGTCTCGTGCGTTGAAGTCCATGATTCTCTCCTTCGGTTTTCGTCTTGTTCGTGCGGCCCGTGGACCGCTGTTGCCTGAGGGGAATCATAGGACCAGGGAAGTACGGAAGGGTCCGGGTAATGTGCGGAGGCGTCCTGGTTTCCGTTGCCGCCAGATTTGTGTCAGAATTGGCGTTGTGCTGCTAGATAAGCTTCTGGACTACGTGGTCGTCCACGCTGAACCCTTCGCTACCTGCCTGCTCAGTTCGGGCTGGAGGCTGCGGCTGCCCGCGCCGCCAACTGTCATGTTTCATTTTGTGATGCAGGGGACCGGCTATCTGCGGGGCCCTGAAGACGAGCTCTACCCGTTGGAACGTTTTTCACTGGCCGTGGTCCCCCAGGGCGTCCGGCATACGTTGGAGTGCGGCCAGCAGATCGAGTCCGAGCGAGTAATCGACGCCGCTCCCACCGGCGAAGGGGTGGTCCGGTGGGTGGCCGGCGCCCAGGTTTCCGCGGAATTGAGGGTAGCCTGCGGCGCCGTCAACGTGACCTACGGGGACTCGCTGGGGTTGTTCCAACGTCTGAACGAGATCATCGTCGCCGATCTATCAGCATATCCCCAGGTCAGGCAGGCCTTCGAGGGAATCCTGGCCGAGCAGGGCGGGGCCACCCAGGGCAGCGCCGCGCTGACCAAGGCGTTGATGACCCAGTGCATCGTCTACCTGCTGCGATACCTGACCGAGCAGTCCGACGGACGTTTGCCCTGGTTGCCGGGGCTGGAGGACCCCAACCTGGCGCGCGCGGTTGACGTCATCTTTGAGAACCCCCAAGCGGCCCACACGGTTGATTCCCTGGCCGACGTAGCCATCATGAGCCGTTCGGTATTCGCCCAGCGGTTCCGGTCGGCATTTGGCTCCACCCCCATAAGCTTCGTCCACCAGATACGGCTGCGGCGCGCCGCCGGCCTGCTGCGCCAATCCGGCGCCACATCCATCGAACAGGTGGCCAACCGGGTGGGATTCAGTAGCCGAAGCCATTTCTCCCAGGTGTTCAAAGAGCACTTCGGCGTCTCCCCCGCCGCCTTCCGCGAAGGCGGCGAACAGACGTAGGCCTGGCGAAATTATCGCATCTGCTGCGCCAAATAGGCGCACTACCCGTTTCTTGACACGGTTCCACGGTGTGCGTACATTTACCTTCGAACCATCCCCTTCCATAAGGTGAGCATCTCTGTTGAGGAGCAGACGATGAAGGCGTCATATTTTGGACCCATGGGCTACTCCCAACGGCATCTGTTTCCAACCACCTGGCCCATTCCTCCCAGCTACCACGACCCCGAGACCTCGGTTCAAAGCTACCAAGAAGGGATGGAGGAGTGCGAGTTCGCCGAAGAGATGGGCTTTGAGTGGGTCAGCTTCTCGGAGCACCACTACTCGGGCCGCATCGCCACCGGCAATCCGGCAGTGATGGCGGCTGCCGTGGCGGAACGGTGCAAGAAGGCCAAGATCGCCATACTGGGCCAGTTGTTGCCCCTGAATAATCCCGTCCGGGCTGCCGAAGAACTGGCCATGTTGGACAATATCACCAACGGCCGCGTGATCATCGGCTTCCTCCGGGGCACGCCCAACGAAGACCAGGTTTACACCATGAACCCCGCCGAAGGCCGCGGCAGGTTGCTGGAAGGCATGGACCTGGTCATTAAGGCGTTGACCGAGCCCGAGCCATTTTCCTGGGAGGGCCGGTACCACCAGTTCCGCACCGTATCGGTGTGGCCCCGTCCTGTTCAGCAGCCCATGCCACCGGTGATAGTGGCCACCCGCAGCGATGATTCTATTCAATACGCAGCGGCCCACGGATTGGGACTGGGTGTTTCCTTTGTTCCCGTGGACCAGATGGCCAAAGTCGTTGAAAAATATGTTGGTTGGTGCCGGGACGCCGGTTGGCAGCCCCAGCCCGATCAGATAGTGTACCGGGGAAGCATCTACGTGGCCGAAACCGACAAGAAGGCTGACGAGTGGCTTGCAGGGTTGAAGGGCCCTTCTCGGGGCATGGCGGGGCCTTCCTCGGTGGTCCGGGCGGTTGCGGCGGCCCGCAGCGGAGAGGAGTTCGATCTACGCAACATCATCGCCGGAAGCCCCACCGGCGACGTCTCGGGACGCGGGCCCCAATTGAGTTTCATGGGCGGGCCGGATACCATCGTCAAGCAGATTAAAACCTTCCATGACCAGTGCGGCGCAGGGGTAATGGACCTGTTCTTCCAGCAACCCGGCGTGGATCACGGCGAGGTCATGAAGGAGATAGAGCTGTTCGGCAGGGAGGTCTTGCCGCGTATCAAGGAGTTTTAGAGCCCCGGAGTTGCTACACTGCCAAAGACTGGGCGTGAGGGTATTTGACGGCACAAACAGAATTCAAAGAAGGCCGGGTTGAGGCACGGGGCCTCTCCATTCGCTATCTGGAAGCCGGGCAGGGCGACACCATCGTCGCGGTGGACAGTCTTACTTGGGGCACGCCGAAGCTGTACCACGCTCTGGCCCAGAAATACCGGGTTGTCGTGTTGGAAGCGCCACAACTGGGTGGTGGCAGCCCTTCCAAATCCTCCAAAGCGCTGGCCGGAATTACGGCCCTGGCGGCAGCGTCGTTGGCGCCGGGCGACTACTCCCTTATCGGAACTTCCTTGAGCGCCAACGTGGCTCTGTGGCAGGCGTTGCAGGCCCCAGCAAAGATAGAGGCGTTGGTGCTAATATCACCCACCGCCATCCTCCCCACCGGTGGCCCGCCGGAAGCCGCGGGTTCGCGGCCGGTCCAGTCACTGTTGACCCACCCGGAAAACGCCCCAGGGCCGCCCCAGCCGGACCCGGCCCTGGCCGCCGCGGAGAAGGCTCTAGTCCACTTGCTCAAGGAAGTGGCCCACGACGCCGAGGCGGAAAGCCGGCTGGGCGAGATTCAATGCGCGACACTGGCGGTGTTTGGCCTTGAGGACAAGATGGTGAGTCCCGAGGCGGCGAGGGTTTATAGAGCAAGGATCCCAAACTGCAACATCTCCCTGGTCTACGACGCGGGGCATCTCATCGAGGCCGAGCGGCCCGAAGCGTTGATAAACCTGGTGTCCGACTTCGTGGAGCGGCGAGAAACGTTCATCGTGGGCCGCGAGTCAAGGGTCATCAACCCCTAGTAGTTGGCTGAGCCGTAGGAGGGCTGTTTTGAGACAAGGACTGCGAGTGATAGACGTCGATACCCACCTAAATCCCTCGCTTGACGTGCTGCTTCGCTACGCCGATTCCGAGCTTAAGGGAAGGTTGGACGACTTGAAGCCCTACACCCGGGTAGTTAAGCCCCGGGTGGGCCAGGGCGACCCGGAGTACAAGCCGGAATATTCGGTCTTGTCCATCAGCCCTGTCCGTTTCGACCGGGTTGCCGGGAGCAAGGGCGGCGCGGCCAAGGACAGTGGAGGACCCGGGTTCCTGTCGGGCCGGACCCAGATGGTCAACCGTGTGCC
>MUCP01000039.1 GCA_002816875.1 SAR202 cluster bacterium Io17-Chloro-G2 | reverse complement strand
GATGCCGCCGCCGGCGGAGGCCGTGTTGCCGCTGACAGTGCTGTTGCTCAGGGTCACGGTGCCGCGACGGATAACGATGCCGCCGCCGGCCGAGGCCGTGTTGCCGCTGACGGTGCTGTTGCTCAGGGACAGGGTACCGGCGCGGTGATTGATGCCGCCGCCGCTGGCAAAGCGGGGAGTCGAATTGCCGCTGACGGTGCTGTTGCTCAGGGACAGGGTGCCGCCGAAGTTGAAGATGCCGCCGCCGCCACCTCCAAGGAGTGTAGCCGAATTGCCGCTGACGGTGCTATTGCTCAGGGTCAGGGTGGCGATCCTTTCGGTAGTGATGCCGCCGCCGATGGAGGAGGACGTGTTGCCGCTGACGGTGCTGTTGCTCAGGGACAGGGTGCCGGAGTTATGGATGCCGCCGCCGCCGCGGAGGGAGACGCTGATGGCCGTGTTGCCGCTAACGGTGATGTCGGTTAGGGTCAGGTCTCCGAAATTGAAGATACCGCCGCCACGGAGGTCATTCCCGTTTGTGAGAGTGAGCCCAGTTATGGAGACGGTTACGCCGCTACCGACGCTGAAGATGCGGCTGCTGGCGTTGCCGTCGATGGTCAGCGATCCCGCGCCAGGTCCGTTAATGGTTAGGTTGTTGCTTATGGGCAGCTCGCCGCTTGTGAGTGTGATCGTGCCGGGGAGCGTGACACTGAAGGCGATGGTGTCGTCGCCGCTGCCGGCGGCGCATTCACCAGTCATCGCGCCGGATGCGGTATCGGAGTTGGCCGCTGTAATCGCCTCCGGCAACGAGCACTCGCCGTCGTCGGCCGAAACGTCGGAGGTCGTGTTTACGGTGATGGTCGCTGCGTAAGCCGTCCCGCTCTGCGCGAAAAACAGCATAAGGAGTGCCGAAAGCAGCGCGAGGGTAAAGTGCCTGTAGTAAACCACACCTAGTATCGGTCTCATGTCCGCCTCTATGTCGTCTCTGGTTTGATCACGCTTTGTACAAGCTCAGGAGCTTGGCGGGTCACTGCCCACATGGGCGTCCCATATTACCTTGCCTGGCCACAAAGTGGGGACCGCCGACTGTATGCAAGCTATTACAGGCCGGTTTTATAATTTATTTCCCAAATCAAATTGATTTCTCTGAACATAGGTCCCTCGGAATCCCTGAACTATAAAACGGTATGCTGCGAGCGTCAACTCGCATCCGATTCGTTAAAGTGGCCCGTTCCGATGGTGTGGCGGCCCCTTTACCCTAGATGTCCCAACCCGGTCGAGGACTCGCCCCGATGGAATCGAGGGAGCTTCGCCCCGATCGCGATCGGGGCGAAGCTCAACATGATATTTTGGTATTAGTAGATGAACGCCTGCTTATATGAAGATTTATGAACATGCGCCCCGAGGGCCGGTCAGAGACTGGGTTACTCAACCACCCGCTTGGGGAGCTTGAACATCGGCCAGACGGGCCGGGCGGGGCATTTCGTCGGGGTCGGTGGGAATCTCTATGATGCTGGGGCCGTCTACCTTCAGGGCCTCGAGCATGGCGTCGCCAATGTCTTCGGGACGCTCTACGTAAAAGCCGGTTCCCCCGAAAAGCTCGGCGTACTTGTCGAAGCGGGGATTCACGGTGTCGGCGCCCACGTAGCGCTCGTTGAAAGCATAGCGCTGGTAGGCCTTTTCCGAGCCCCAACAGTCATTGTTCATCACCACGGTGACCAGTTTCAGTCCGTAGCGCACGGCCGTTTCGAATTCCTGGGCGTTGAACAGGAATCCGCCGTCGCCGTTGAAGTTGATCACGGGCCTGTCTGGCGCGGCGAAACTGGCGCCTATCGCCGCTGGGAAGCTGAAACCCAGACCGCCCAGGTCCAGGGAGGTCATCAAGCTGCGGGGTTCGTAGTACATGAGCCGGTCCTGGCCGAAGTTGGGCGCCAGACCAGCGTCCAGGGCAATGATGGCGTCGCGCGGCATTACCTTTCGCAGTTCGGCGTAAACCCGCTGGGGTTTCATCGGCATTGACGCAAGCTTGCCCTCGTCTTCCAGCCGCTGGCTGCGCCGGGCATACCAGTCGCCGACCTCTGACACCCAGTCCGGGTTGGGCCGAGGCTCGGCCTGTTGCACCAACTCTAGAAGCTCCATCATCACGGCCTTGGCGTCGCCCTCGATACCCACCGATATGGGATAGTTGCGGCCCAGTTCCCGGGGGTCTATCTCTATCTGCACGATGGGGACACCGGCGGGAATGAACCGGTTGTCAAAGAACGTGGTGGACTGGCCCAGGCGGGTCCCCACGGCTAGAATGGCGTCGGCTTGGCGGATGGCTTCAGCCCCTTCGTCAGATCCCAACCGGCCCAGGTGCCCTAGGAAATGAGGGTGGTCGTTGGGCACGGCGTCGGCCCGGCCGTAGGAGGTTACGATGGGCGCGCCCAACAGGTCGGCCATGCGGGTCACTTCGCCCCCCGCGTTGCTCCATTGCACTCCGCCGCCGGCGACTATCACCGGCCTCTGGGCGGCCAGCATCACCCGGGCAGCTTTATCGATCAGGTCCCGGTCTCCCCTGGACCTGGTCTGGCCGGTCCGGTAGGTGTCGGGGGGAGTGATATCTATGTCCAACTCTGCTCCTGGAAGCAGGTCTCGAGGAATGTCCACCAGCACCGGCCCCATTTTGCCAGAAGTGGCCACTCGGAAGGCATGGCGAATGGCGTCGGGCAGCCGTTCGATCTTGTTAACAGGGAACGAGGCTTTGGTGATGGGCGCGAACAGGGCAACCTGGTCGAACTCTTGTGTGGAATCCCGGTATTGGTGGTCCCGTGATGCCGAAGGCGCCAGCACCACCATGGGGGAGTGGGCCACGAACGCCGATCCAACCCCGAAGGTCAGGTTCAGCACGCCTGGACCGTTGGTAACCAATAACACACCGGGCTTGCCGGAGATGCGGCTGAAGCCGTCGGCCATCAGGGCCGCGCCCTGCTCGTGGCGGACGCCGATGAACTTGATATCGTCCCGGTCGTACAACGGGTCCAGGATGTCCAAGAAGGAAGACCCAACGATGCCGAAGATGTGGGTGACGCCTTCTTGTTTTAAGAGCTCTATCACGGCCTCGCCGGCCTTCATTCTTGGGGACACCGGTTGCACCTCCGGAGGATTGGCGGGTTTGGCCAGGCTTAACCTCAAGTTCTCATCGCGACCCAGGCAATCCCGAAAACCGCCCGAAGTTTAACACAAAGGCTTCGGGCACAAAATCGGCTGAATGACCGCCCCCGATAATTGACGGCCCTAATCCCAGCCAATACAATCGAAACTATGGCCGGACGTTGGCCAAACGATGGCCGGGCGTTAGCTAAACCGTGAGCCTTTAGTATTTTTGGTCATTGGTCCCAACCTGTATTCCAAGCATACGAACCCTCGGGCTCGAAGGTTCATTCAGACTATACCAAGCTAATTTAGGGAGGCCCTGATGGATTACCAGCATATCCTGGTGGAAAAAGAAGAGGGGGTGGCGATCCTCACCATGAACCGCCCCGAAGTTCTAAATGCCATGAACTTTCTGTTGGGCTATGAACTGCACAACGCGGTGATGGAGGCCAACCAGGATGACGATATCGGCTGCATCGTGATCACCGGCTCCGGCGAGAGGGCGTTCACGGCGGGCGGCGATATCCACGAGCAGAGGGAAGAGGCCAAGGGAAATATCTCCGAGGCGCGAAAGCTCCACGGCGGTGAATTCCCCGAGCGGTCCTACGATATCTCGGCTTCCCCCAAGCCCGTCGTGGGCATGATGAACGGCTTGGCCTATGGTGGCGGAGCGGTTCTTTCATCCTCGTTGGACTTTAGGCTGGGCTGCGAAAACACCAAATTCCGGTTTCTGGCCGCGGCCTACGGAAGGATCAATTGCACCTGGACCCTGCCCAACCAGGTTGGCTGGCCCATGGCCAAGGAGCTACTGTTCAGCGGAAGAGTGGTCGAGGCGGAAGAAGCCTACCGCATCGGTCTGCTGAACCACCTGGTGCCAAAGGAAGAATTGCGGGCCAAAACCATGGAGATCTGCACCGTCATAGCCAAGAACCGCCACGAATCGGTGATGGGCATGAAGCACCTTTTGATGCAAGACATGGGGAAAGACCTTTACAACCAATTCCAGAACGAGCGCCGC
Source organism: SAR202 cluster bacterium Io17-Chloro-G2 (assembly GCA_002816875.1). Lineage (GTDB taxonomy): Bacteria > Chloroflexota > Dehalococcoidia > Lucifugimonadales > UBA3495 > Io17-Chloro-G2. The sequence continues at coordinate 41,593 of MUCP01000039.1, read as the reverse complement.
TTCACCACCGAGGAGGTGGTTGGTTACGGCGTGGAAGATGCCTTCCCCGAATTCCTGAGCCGTAAGGGGCGTTAGCGAACGCCCGTTTGATTTCAGTCGGGACAGGTCCAGGGTAAGACCCTCACCCTCGGTCCCTCTCCCACTGGGAGAGGGATGCCGCCGATAAAATCGGGGGCTGGGTGAGGGCACGATGATATCGGAAAGGCCCTGGGGCTCTGCTGCCGTCCCCTTCGTTCAACGCTATTAGCTGGTTCAACTTCGTTGGGACTCAAGTCCCAAACTACAGCTACGAATAAAGCCAAAAACGTATCTTGACGTCATCCTACTTCTTGGTCGCACTACTGAGCGCGGGCATCTTTGGGATGGTCACCGTTCTGGACAAACGGCTGGCTTCCTACGATTTGCCCAGCCTCCCCTCTTTCTACATGGGCGTGTTGATCGCCCAGGTATCCTACGGGACCGTTGCGTTGGTCCTGACCGGCCTGCCCGAAGACGCTCCCCTAAACCGGTTGGCTGCGGCAGGCGTTTCGGGTTTATGTTGGGGCGGCGCTTTGGGGATGATGTTCTGGGGGTACAAACTAGAGGAAGCCTCAAGAGCGTCGGCGATCATCCACACCTTTCCAGTGTTCGTGGCGGTGCTGGCCGTGGTGTTCCTGGGTGAGACCCTGGTGGCCGGCCAATGGGCCGCGATCTTGGTGGTGGTGGCCGGCGCCATCACAATCTCCGTATGGGGCTCGCGCAGCGGAACGATCTTTCGCCTTAACCGGGCCTTTCCCATCCTCATCGGCGCCAGCATGTTTACGGCCTTGGGGCTGCTCACCGGTAAGTACGCGCTGGAAGAGCTGCCGGTATGGTTCGTCTTCTCAATGCGAAGTTACGGTATGGCGATACTGTTCGTATCGTTGTGGCGGCCCGGGGCTTTTGGGCAGCTCTTCGGGGCGATTCGTAATTGGCGGACACTGTTGGTATTGTTTCTGGCTGAGTTCAGTTTGGCGCCCCTGGCCATGGTGCTTAACGTGGCCGCCATCAACCTGGGCCCCGTGTCGTTGGTCTCCACCATCACTGCGACTCGCCCCATCTTCGTCTTCATCTATGGAACACTGCTTAGCACCTCTGCATTCCCGCTGCTTGAAGAACCCCTCGAACCGCGCACCCTGGCCGTAAAGCTGGGAGCGATTGTCACGATCGTTGGCGGGATCGCTGTGCTTACCCTGCTGTGATACGACAACCCGTCTGCATCTGGACCGGACTTGCGTCCACCGGGTTTGGATTCACAAGTGTTGATGCCGGCGTCCGCCTTGGGCTTTAAACGTCTATCTTATATGTACGAACCGCAGTGTCGTGAAACATGGCGGCGCGTTCGGCAGGCGAGTAGCCCGAGGACAGCCTTTTGAACGCGTTGTACATGACGTTGTAGGAGAAGGACACCTTATCCGGTGGGAAGTTACTTTCGAACATGCACCGGTCCGGGCCGAACTGCTCGATACAATATTCTTTAAATGGCGCCATTTCCCGGGCCAGCTCTTCCGAGCCGATGGGCAGTTCTCTGGTGTGCCAGTCGAAGCCATTTCGGGGCATTCCCATGCCGCCCAATTTTAGGACCACATTAGGACATGCCGCCACCGCCGCGATCCCGCTGCGCCAGTTGGCCAGGACCTCGTCGTCCCGGTTGGCGTAGGGGCCGATGCGCAACGGCCCGCCAATGTGGTTCAAGATGATGGTCAGGTCGGGAACGGCCTTGGCAAAGTCCGCCAGTTCGGCCAACTGGGGATGGTTTAGCCACCCTTCTAATGACAGCCCCATGCGTGACAGCACCCGCGCGCCCGCCCTGAAATTGTCTCTGGCCAGCTGACTCTCACCCTGGTGAGCGGATGTGTTCTCGATTTCGGGGTGGGGGTCCCAGGTAACGGAATGGCGGATACCGCGAAACCGGTTGGGGCTGGCCGCCTGCAACGCCTGCAGCACCGGCTCAACCCGATCGCCAAGGTTCAGGTTGGCGTGGCCGACGATAGCTGCCGCCGCACGGCTGGGACCGTACACGCCGCTGGCGCTGGCCGCGGCAAGACCTTGCACGAACTCAACCTCACCAACCGGCCGCAACTCTTCCGGCCCGTCGGCACGGTACATCGCCCTTGCCTCGACGAACACGGTGGAGCGGACATTGTGGCCGCTGTAGATGTCGGCGTTCAACTCATGAAGAAGATACCTTTGGCTGGGAATGCTACGGGCCCGGAGGTCCCAGAAGTGGTGATGCGGATCGCAGATGGGCATCTCCGGCTCCAGGGTGTCTTCCTGGGTCAAAGCCAGCCAGTCGTTGCCTCCGTATGGCATGTTAGCGCCTCCTATACAGTAAGTTCAACTCATCATCGATATGAGACCAAACTAGCAACCAGTTCGAGGACGATCAGTTGCGGTCTTGAGCCGGGCTATTGGGCGGTGGTTCCCCCGTCTATCACCAACTCGGAGCCCGTGACGAAGGACGACTCATCTGAAGCCAGGTAAAGCACGCCGTAGGCAATGTCCTCGGGCGTTCCCACTCTTCCCATAGGCAACCGCTGCATGCGTTGCTCCAATCGTGCTGGATCGGTCAAGGTATCTTGGATCATTTCCGTGTCGATGGGGCCGGGGTGAACGGAGTTGCACCTGATCCGTTCTTTGGCATACTGAATTGCCGTGGATTTGGTGAACAGCCTGACCGCGCCCTTGCTGGCGGTGTAGCTGGGGGAGCCGTCAGGGCTGCCCACCAGACCTGCCGTAGAGGAAATATTGATGATGGAACCCCCTCCGGCTTGGCGCATGGCGGGAATGGCTTGCCTGGTCCCCAAGAACACTCCTTTGGCGTTGACCCCCATTATCCTGTCCCAATCCTCCACCGTTGTGTCCTCCAGGCCCTTACGGATCAGAATGCCGGCGTTGTTCACCAAGATATCAAGCTTTCCGTAGCGGCCGACGGCAGTTTCAACCGCGGTGCGCCAGTCGTCCTCCCGGGTGACGTCGAGGTGTACGTAGGTGGCGTCTCCTCCCGACTCATTTATTTGGGCCTCCACCTGTTTGCCCTCTTCATCCAAGACATCGCCAAGGACAACTTTAGCCCCCTCCCGGGCGAACATCTTGGCTTCCGTGGCGCCTTGGCCCCGGGCGCCGCCGCTGACGATGGCAACTTTTCCGTCTAGTCGTCCCATATCCCTTCCTCGTTTGACCGGCAGGATCCAGAATTCACTTCAGCAGGGTACCCCAGGTCGCATTGATTCCTGAAAATGTTCCCTCGTGGACGGCTCCGACTATGACACGGCACTCTGATCTCGTCAATCGCGATCCGATTCATCAAACACCCGGCTCCGAGGCTATAAAAAACCGCGGCTAAGCGGTACGGTGGGCGCCGGCAGGTCAATGACCTTTCTCAGCCTATCGTCGCTAGTATCTCCTGTTGCTGCTCTACGGTAGCCAAGTCCGGCAACAGCTTGAGGATCAAACCCTCTTCGTCGATGATCACTGCTGGCCGCCTCCCTTCGGCGGGGTTGGCCAGGTACTGGTTATCACCCTCTTTTGACATACCGTAGGCGAGGGCGATGGACCGCTCTGGGTCGGATAGCACCGGGAAAGGCAGCCCTTCCTTCTCCACCCATTCCCGGGCCGATTCCGGGTCCCGGTCGTTGACCCCGAAGATTCGGATATTTTTGTCCAGGAAGTCTGAAACTTTGTCGCGGTACCCGCGACCATGGCGAGTTCAATTATTGCCTCCCGGTGAGGAGAAGAACCAGAGCCAGACCTTCTGTCCTCTAAGGTCTGACAGGTTAACCACGTTTCCCGCATGGTCCATCGCCGTAAACTCCGGCGCCCGGTCACCAGCTTTGAGGTGTTGTTCCATGAATTCCTCAGGCCTCTTAAAATTCAATCGTTAGGACGGATTGTCGGCAACCACGCCTAAGCGTCTACCGCAGAGAATGTACCCGCGCCAATAAAGGGCCGCGGCCTACCGGCGAAGCGCTAAGGTCATTGCCGGTCCACCCAATATACCCGGTGAGGGCCGGGCAGCCCCTTCAGCTCCACTTCCCGTTCTTCGCCAAATGCCAGGTCTCCGGCGCTCTCGGTGAGCTCCTTCAGCAGTGACGACACCAGGATCTGAGCGCCCTGGGCTTGGTCGGCGATGCGGTAGGACACGGTGCCCACCATCATGCCCTCGCCTGTGATACGGGTGGGGTAGCGGGTTTGCTATCGGGTTGGATATTGGCTAGGGTAGGCGTGGCATCCAGCCGCCGGTTTGCAGACCTCAGGTAGACGGCTGCTTCATTGTTGCCGGCGTCGATGTCCAGGACGTCCTGGGCCAAGGCGCGCACGGACTCCCAACCATGAGCCTCGGCTTCATCTAGTTGATCCAGAGGCCGTCCCAGACGTCTCCGTATTCGCTCGCTGGCCATGATGGGGGAATAGTAATACCAGCGGCGGGAACACGTCCAGTCTGGTCGGCGGCATAGGTCTAGCGGTAGCTGATTCGGGCAAAGTTCGGCACAAGATGGCAGGATTGACACTCTTGGGGCGGGTAACTACACTTTGCTTTGTTCCTACCAGCGGTTCATCGAGGGAAAGCCAACCGCTGGACGGCCTGCGGATATTCCCCGCGGATTTCATAGTATGAGCATCGCATGGGCTTCTTTTTAGATTGGGCTTGGTGGGTGGCGTTGGTCATAGCCGCGATCTCCTTCGGCGCGTCCAGCCGGCCGGGCATAGTGGTCATGCCCGCGGTCAAGGCCATCGGCCGGCTTTTGTTCGTCTTTGTGGTGACATTCGCCTTCATACGGACCGGTTGGCCGGGTGGACTGGCAGTTTGCCTAGGGGGAGGGTTGGCAGGCCTGCTTGTACCGGTGCTGATAGGCCGGGCAGTCGACAATTCTACGCCGGCGGCTCCCCAGGCGGCTTTCAGGGCGATTACCAGGGAGGATTCCCAACAGGTTAGCCCAGCTCGTCCCTCAATGGCCCGATTCGCCGTCCTGCGGGACATGGCCCAGAATGGGATCAGCCGTTCCAAGGTGCGGCGGTTGATCTACCATGGACGGCTGCTGGCATTGGAGGACCCTGAGGACGGCAAAATAACTCTGGTGAGACCCCAGGACATGGAAGCGATGGGCTTGGACCCGATGGACCCGGATAATCAGGGACCGAGATAGGTGTGAGATTGTGGAAACTGTAGAGTTCCTATCCCAGATAGACATTTTCAAGAACCTGCAACAGAGCGATCTACAGCGCCTTGCGGGACAGATGACCGAGGTCTCCTTTCCCGAAGGAGACATCATCAGAGACAACGACGCCGCCGACGGCCTCTACATCATCAAGACTGGCAATGCCAAGGTGACCAAGACGGCTGCGGAATCGGCGGGGGTGGAGGCCGTGCTGGCGATTCTCAGGTCGGGTAACAGCTTTGGCGAATTGAGCCTGATCGACGGGCTGCCCCGTTCCGCAAACGTCACCGCCATGGGCCCGGTGGAATGCTATTTCCTGCCGCGGGCATCCTTTCTGATGGCCCTGCGGGAAGACCCGGTGCTCGCCCTGGGGATGCTAATAGCCTTGGCTGGCATGGTGCGCAGCGCCGACCAATGGGTTTCCCAACTGATCTAGACCGGCCCGTCACCTAGCCACGACTGGGGTGTAAGGCCACCCCAAGGGCCGCGGCTGCGATTCCTAGATTCTGAGCACGTGGGCCAACAGAGGATCTTCTTTCCCTTTCAGTTCCAGCGTACGCACTTCCGATGAGTGGATATTGGACGATGCCGCCTCAAAAGTCTCATCGGTGATCAGCACTTCGCCGGGGCCGGCTGATGCTTGAAGCCTGGCGGCGGTATTTACCGCGTCTCCAATAACCGTAAAGTCACGCACCTCCCCTTCCCCCACGTTTCCCATGAACACCTCTCCGGTAGCCACGCCTCCGCCCACCGGCAACCCGTCATGACCATCGACGGAGGATTGGGCGCCGGAGACGATCTCCAGCGCGGCTTGAACTGCCCTGGCGGCGTGATCTTCGGGGCGGTAGGGAGCCCCGAAAAACGCCATCACCTCGTCGCCCACCATCTTGTCCAGGGTCCCATCCAGATCGAACACGGACCGGGCGGCTAGGCTATAAAAGCGGTTCAACCTGGCGACCAACGTGGTTGGCTCGGTTTTTTCCGACAATGCGGTGAACCCGCGCACGTCGACGAACACTACCGAAACCTGAGCTAGCACCCCTCCCGGAGGCGTAAACTCGTATCAAACAGTGCAAAGGTTGGGGTTTTTGCGAGAGGGCCTTAGCTGTATGATCCGGAACCCGAAGCTCCAAGGACCCAGGAAAGGTGAATAACACTGCTTACAGCGCGCCTTGGCCGGCATCCTCCGCCAGAAACGCCGCAGCCCAGCAGCTCCGCCTGCCAGTTGCCTCACCGCGCCAATGGGCCTTAACAGATGATGTGGCCCATCACCCGACATCCACCAGGCGTTTCTATCGATAGGCGCCATGCTTTGTCTGTCCCTGCTTCGTTGGTCTTATCATCCGTTCCCTAGGCGCTCTGATTTTACACTTTCTGTAAATAATGCGCAGAGGCGGTCCCTTCTCAGGGCAATAGCGTCTAAAATGGGACCGGCTGGCCCAGCTTCGTCACTCCGGCGAAAGCCGGAGTCCAAGCGTGCCATTGTTCCCATGAGCGAAGTTCGCAGCTGAAAAGGAATTCTGGATTCCGGCCTGCGCCGGAATGACGGTCTGGGCCGGAAATGAATGGCCTCTGCAATCCTACAGGCATGGGTTGAGACGGGCTTGCCCTGGGGGCCCTCTGAGAAGTTGGTTCAGTATCGCCACATTCGGATCTAAGTCCCCGGATGCCTCCGCTGACCTTGAGATGCCCAGATTAGAACGTATGGAATCCCTGTTGTAGCCATACTATACTAACCAAGTGTTAGGCCAAGTGTCAGGGCCGGGTACCTTCCTAAAAGAGTGGGATGAAATAAGATCACCTGGCCTGGGACCAACGCCGTTGCAACCTGAGGGTTTTAATATCGAGCCACGCGGGAATTCAGTATCTTGAAGGGAGACGATAATGCTTGATTACAAACCGAACATAGTCCTTTCCAACCAGGAGTATAAAGTGGTGGGGACCCGCCCGATCCGCCACGACGGTGCCGATAAGGTGATGGGCCGGGCCCGCTACGCCGCCGACATCCACCTGCCGGGGATGTTGCATGGCAAGATCCTGCGCAGTCCCCACGCCCACGCCCGTATCAGGAGCATTGACCCCAGCCGGGCCCTGGCCCTGCCGGGAGTGATCGGCGTGGTCACCGCTGCCGACCTGCCCGACGCTTCCGCGGAGGTGGCCGACCAGGAAGAAGGGGCCGCCGTAAACTATGGCTTCTATAGCCGGAACGTGTTGGCTCGAGAGAAAGCCCTATACCAGGGGCACGCGGTGGCCGCGGTAGCCGCTACAAGCCTCCACATAGCGGAAGAAGCGCTAGCCCTGGTCGACGTCGACTACGAGGTGCTTCCTCCGGTGCTAAACGCGGCCGAGGCCATGAAGGATGGCGCGTCCATCCTCCACGAAAGGCTGCTTACCATGAACAGCCCGGCGATGCGTTCGGGCGGCTGGGGAAACGTGGCGGCCGGCAAGCAGAGCAACATCGCCAACCGCTTCGAGTTCCGTATGGGCGACCTGGAGCAGGGGTTTCAGGAAGCCGACGTAGTCCTCGAACGAGAGTACCACACCAGGCCGGTCCACCAGGGGTACATCGAGCCCCACTCCGCGACCGCCCAGTGGAACACCGACGATACGGTGACCATATGGGCCAGCAGCCAGGGCCACTTTGCCCTGCGCGACCACACGTCCGTCATGCTGGGCTTGCCGGTGTCCAAGGTTAAGGTCATCCCAATGGAGATCGGCGGCGGTTTTGGCGGGAAGGGCCAGGGCGGGTGCTATCTGGAGCCGGTGGCCGCGGCCATGGCCCGCAAAACGGGGCAGCCGGTCAAGATCAGCATGAGCCGGACTGAGGTCTTTCACGGTACCGGCCCCACTTCTGGCACAGACATCAAAGTGAAGATGGGAGTCACCAACGCGGGAAAGATAACAGCTGTTGAAGCCCACCTGATCTACGAGGCAGGGGCCTTTCCCGGCTCGCCGGTGCCCTCGGGTTGCCGGACCATGTTCGCTCCATACGAGATTCCCAACGCCTTTATCGAGGGGATCGACGTGGTCATCAATACCCAGAAATCCGCGGCCTACAGGGCCCCCGGGTCGCCGGTAGCCGCCTTCGCAGCCGAATCGCTGGTGGACGAGATATGCGACTCGATCGGAATGGATCCGGTGGAGTTCCGGCTGCTCAACGCCTCTAAGGAAGGAACGCGGCAGGCCGCCGGACCGACCTTCGGGCGCATCGGCATGGTGGAAATACTTCAGGCTGCCCAACAGCATCCGCATCTGGCCACTCCCCTTGAAGCCTCCGAAACGGGCCTGGCCCGGGGCCGAGGCGTCGCGGCTGGAGCTTGGTTCAACGGGACGGGCCCTGCCAGTGCCGTTGCCAGCGTCAACCCAGATGGCACCATAATCCTGGTAGAAGGCTCCCCGGACATCGGGGGCAGCCGGGCCGCCATGGCGATGCACGTTGCCGAAGTGCTGGGCATCCCGGCATCTGACATCAAACCGTCCATCGCCGACACGGACTCCATCGGCTACAGCTCCGGCGCCGGGGGCAGTGGCGTTACCTTCAAGATGGGGACCGCTGTCTATCAGGCGGCGGAAGACGTACGCCGTCAGCTCATCGAACGGGCCGCTCGCATCTGGGATGTCACCCCCGACGACGTGGAGTACGAAGATGGAGAGTTACACCACAAGGAAGACCCGGAGTTGAAGATGACCCTCAAGCAGATCGCCCGCCGGCTTAACGGCACCGGCGGCCCCATCGTGGGGCGGGCCACCGCCAACCCCGGCGGAGTGGGCAACGCTTTCGCCCTCCACATCGTCGACGTGGAAGTTGACCCGGAAACCGGCAAGGTTGACATACTGCGCTGCACCGCCATCCAGGACGCGGGCAAGGCTATCCACCCCAGCTATGTGGAAGGCCAGATTCAGGGGGGAATGGTCCAGGGCATCGGCTGGGCCCTCAACGAGGAGTATTTCGTGGATCAACAGGGGCTGATGCTGAACTCCAGCTTTCTAGACTACCGGATGCCCATCAGCTTGGACCTGCCGATGATCGACACGGTGATCGTGGAAGTCGCCAACCCCGGCCATCCGCTGGGGGTGCGAGGGGTGGGAGAGGTGTCGCTGGTGCCACCCATGGCGGCGGTGGCCAACGCCATCGCCCACGCGGCCGGCATCCGGACCAACCGGCTGCCGATGAACCCAGGCAGCCTGCTGGAAGCCTTGTGGGAGAAAGATACAAACGGGGCTTAACCCCAAAATTGCCAGAAATTCGAGGAGATATATCTATGACCGTCGACGTGGCCACTGGACTAGCTAGGATTCTCAAACAAGAAGGCGTGGAATGGGTTTCCACCTTTCCCGTTTGTCATGTGAACAACGCTCTGGGCCGGGAAGGCGTTCCCATGGTCATGATGAGGGACGACCGGTACGCCGTAGCCTTGGCAGATGCCTTTTCCCGCATCAACGCCGGGTCGCGCATCGGCGTTTGCACCTTCCAAGGCGGTGTCAACGCAGCGGGGTTGCAGGTGGCATACGCGGGAATGGCCCAGGCGTTCGAGGACGGCTCCCCGGTGCTGTGCATCACCGATGGCGTGCCTATCGGGGCCACTGAGAACAGCCAGTTCGATGTCACGTCCAGTTTGAAGTCCGTCTCCAAGTGGTATGGCTACTTGGATAAGCCGGAGCGGTTGCCCGAGTTCATGCGCCGGGCCTTCACCTTGTTGCGGTCGGGAAGGCCGGGTCCGGTGGTATTGGCCATTCCCAACGCCGACGGCCAATATGACGAAACAGCCGACCCTTACCATCCGGTCAAGGGCTGGAAGTCGGCGCCCAATCCCGATGACGTCACCGCCGCGGTGGAACTTCTGCTAAAGGCTCAAGACCCGTTGATCTACGCGGGTGAGGGTGTCATCTACGCCAACGCTTCCGCCGAACTGAAAGAGTTGGCTGAACTGGCCAACACGCCGGTGATCACCACGCTGAAGGCCAAGGGGGCGTTCCCTGAGAACCACCCTTTGTTCGTGGGCGTCCGGGGCGACCAAGTCAACCAATATCTCAGTAAAAGCGACCTGATCCTGGCGGTGGGTTCCAGTCTATCGCCGGGACGGTTCAGCCACGGTATCCCCAACGCGGTCAATAAGACCATTATCCACTGCAACGTAGACGAGTTGCACGTCAATAAGTCCTATCCCACGGCCGCGGCTTTGATCGGCGATGCCCGTTTCACCCTTCAAGCGCTGGTGAAAGAGGTGTCGACCAAAACCTCCGGCAGCGGCAGGGCCCCGGGCACCGTGGCGGCCGAGGTCAAGTCGGTCCGCGATCAAGCCATGGTCCAATACCGGGAGGCCATGGCCTCTACCGATAAACCGATCAATCCTTACCGGGTCTATGCCGGATTGATGGAAGTGCTGGACCCGCTTAACTCCTTCGTCACCCACGAGTCGGGCAATACCAGGGACCAGCTCAGCACGGTCTACGACACGCTGATACCCCGGGGGTTCCTGGGTTGGGGCAACGTCTCATCCCTGGGGTTTAGCCTGGCGGCGACCATCGCGGCAAAGATCTCGTTCCCCCAGAAGAATTGCGTGGCCGTGACCGGAGAGGCCGGCCTGGGATACATGATGGGCAATCTGGAAGTGGCGCTGCGCCAGAAATTGGGCATCACCATAGCGCACGTCAGCAACGGCGGTTTCGCGGGATATGGCCCCGGATTCTGGGGCGATGGCCATGACCCATTCACCCACAGGGTGACCGGCAACGACGAGATTGACATGTCCAGCGTGATCGGGGCGCTGGGTTACCACACCGAGCGGGTCACTGAACCGTCGGATGTGGGAATGGCGCTCAAGCGTGCATTTGAGGCCAACGAAACCGGCCAACCCGCCTACATCGAGTTCATTTGCAGCCAGTACCCCATCTACGGCGGCTGGGTCGGCAGATCATAAGTGGAGGCAAACGGGACTGCCAAGAATGGTCATAGAGGCGTCTTGAATTCCGAAAATCGTCGGCAGGCGGCCCCGCTCCAAAACTGTCATTCTGAGGAGCGCAGCGACCGAAGCTCCGACTTCGCCGCGAGTCCTCGACAGAGTCGGGAAATCTGAATTCGTGGATGTGGCGCTCTAGTTGGCGAGACTAAATTCACGCTTTTAGCCCCCTCGTAGCGCTCGGGGTGACATGCTATGGGGATTTGAGGCAAAGCCCTGGCAGGCCATGAGTAAAGCGAGCTTCTTACTACAAATCGGAGAGGGCCTGGCGGTGACCGCCGTCCGGACGCTGCCGCATAGCGGGGCCGCCAAGGCGATGTTCGTGTATGCGCCAGGGGCCGGCTCCAACATCAAAGACCCCTTTGGGGACTACTTGAGCCATCGGCTGGCGGAGTCGGGGATCGCCACCATCCGCTTCCAGTTCCCATACATGGAGGCGGGGAAGCGCCGGCCCGATTCACCCCGGCTGTTGGAAGAGACCTGGCGGCAGGTGATTGAGACAGTGGGAGCGGAAGAGACACCTTTGGTCATCGGCGGCCGGTCCATGGGCGGACGAATCGCCTCCCAGGTCGTGGCGCAAGGGACGCAGGTGGACGGCCTGGCTCTGTTTGCCTATCCCCTCAGCCCGCCGGGCAGGCCAGACAAGCCGCGGGACGAGCATCTTCCCAGCATCAGTGTCCCTACCCTTTTCTGCTCTGGAACCCGCGATGCCTTTGGAACGCCGGACCAACTGGCTGAGGCGTCATCTTTGGTCCCGGTGTCCACGGTCCACCTGTTGGACGGCGCCGACCACGGGTTCGCGGTCCTAAAATCCAGTGGCCGCACCAGGGAGGACGTTTGGAGCGATGCCACCAGTTGTTTGCTGGATTGGCTGGCCAGCCTTGGGTGAGCGCTGTTTAGCCGTGGCCTCCGTTGCTGGTGAAATAGTCGTACTTTGACCCCGCCCGATCTACCACCCTTTCCATGTCCTCGGCCAGCATGTAGCCTTCGTCCACTAAGCTTCGACCGGCAGCCTCCACCTGCGTGAGGAACTCTTTTCTGGAGCTATACCGCTCTTGGATGGAAAGCCTGGGGTCGCCTGAAGACTCCCTGGCAGACTGTGTCTGCGGCAATGGCAGCGTCCAGCCGAGCAAGCCCCCCGTGATGCCGATGAAAAGTTCGGGATTGCCGATGCTGGCGTCCCTGAGGTTCCAACCGGTATAGGTAGCCACCGGAACGGTCAAGTCCGGAAGGCGGATGCCGGACCGCTCGTTATAACTGTCGTCCAGGTCTGACACCAGGGCAGGAAACTCTTCCCCTTGGATGCCTGGGAGCAATGTGCTTCTGCCAAGATCGGCTTCCGGTCCGTAATCCAGCCGCATCGCCCGGGTGATTTGAGCGGGTACGCGGACCCCGGGCAACTGGGCGAACTTGCTCAACAACGAGGCTGACTCCACCGCCGTGCCGTCGGATAGGCTCGGGTGCCTGCTGGCCGGGGCAGCTTCGCCGTTGGAGACCCACCGGTCCAGGTTGTCCAACGCCGCTCGCAACAATGGCGTGTAGTCAACACTGTTGAAGGGAAGATGGCCGCGAAGGCCGTCGTTTTCCCGCACCTCTAAGGGCGGGAATTCTCCCGCGCCGTGCTGGCTACCGGCAAAATGGTACCGCCGGACCGAAGGCGACTCAGGTGCGTCATGCATGGTTTCCAGGTCTGTGTGGATCAGCGCCGCGTCGCCCCGCCAGTACTCGGCCGAGGTGTTGGTGAACATCATTTTGGGCACTTTGCCCCGCTCTTCCATGCGAGCTAATAGCGAGCCGGTCTCTCCGGTCACCGGGTCCTTCTGCTCAGTGTCGGTGAACGGGAACAATTCCGGGGCGATGTAGCAGATATCTTGGGAAGGCTGTCCAAAGCGGAGATTGAACTCTCCCCTCATACCGCCGGCCACGTGGGCGATGATTCCGTCAAGGGCGATCCGCTCCTCCTCATCCTCATTCAACCCCAGATGGATCATCTGCCGCAGGAACCGCCCGCTCTGGGAGCGCCCAAAGGCGTATCCGTACTCGATGGGACCGGCACAGGGATTTCCATCGGACTGCGGTGCATGCTTTAGGAACGACACCGTGTCCCTGACGGCCGCGAAGCCCAGTCCCACGATGGTGCTGCCCTTGGTGCGGTAAACCAACTGATATATCTTGCCCGGCTGGAACCCCTGGGGCATGTAGACATGGCTGGGGTCCACCTCAGGACCGGCGTCTTCCACGCGTATGAATGACCAATCGCCACGGTTGATTGATTGCGGCGGGCTGTTGGGCAGGTCGCGGACCGTTAACGTGGCGGTTGGATCATCCAAGTCCACCGGGGGATGGGGGAGATGCTCCCGATGCGACAGCAGGAAGGACTGGGTGGGCGCGTTGCATTGAAATTGGCAAAGGATGCCGCCGGTCAAGGGACCGTTCGGCCCGATCGCTTCCGGAGCATGGAGCCCGATCAACCCCGGCGTCGGCGGCACGTCGGCCTGCCAGCCGCACCAGCCCACGGTGTAGCCCTGGCGCATCAAGAACCCGTTCCCTGCCTGGAGCGGGGCAAGAAGATCGGAGGCCGCCGGGACGTCGTTCAGGCTCAAAGCGGTCTTGCGGCCCCGGTTGACTACGTCGAATAGAAGGCGGCGATTTCCTCGTTCGGAGTTGACGGGCTGCAGCAAGGCGAAATGGGCCGAGAAACCAACTTTGCCGTTGGCGTCCCTGGGGGCGAGCTCCAGGTCGGTTATAGCCATGTTCCGGCCGTTCATGGGGTCCACTGAGAAGTGAGCCGTCCCTTCCAGAAACTCATATGGCCCCACGTCGCCAAATGCCGTTCCATCCGCAAAGTCACTCCGGCTGGAAATCTCGATCCTAGTCACTGCCATATCAATAACCCTTGCCTTATCGTTATTCCTTAGAGTTTTTCAGATGGTGGTAGGCATCCAAAATAACCGTTAGTAGCATCCGTTCGCTAGTAGCATCCGTTCGCCCTGAGCTTGTCGAAGGGTCCTTCCCCCGGACAGATCGTTCCCCCCATGGCATCGGCGTCACCACGAAGGGGATTTGGAGAGCCGATACTTAGGAGCCAGAACGGGTTACAGCCGTGGGATCAAGATAGATAGTCTAAATGGTCACCCCGATTGATTTTCCGGTGGATAATTTTTCAGCCACCACTGGGCGATGTCCAACCTCCGGGCGAACCACACACCCTCCTTCTCCGATGCATACTGGAGGAACTGCCTTAACCCGTCAGCCCGGCCAGGTTTGCCGATTATCCGGCAATGAAGACCAACCGACATCATCTTCGGGTGTGTGGCGCCTTCCTCGTAAAGCGTGTCAAAGCAGGACCGGGCGGCCTCAAAGAAGTCGTTTGGCGTGATCAGTTGGCCTCGCCAGAATTTGGTGTCATTGACCTCCAACGAATAGGGGACCACCAGCCACTCTTTCCCATGCACTTCGGTGTAGAAGGGCAAGTCATCGTTGTAGGCGTTGGAGTCGTAGATGAATCCGCCCTCTTCGACCACCAACTCACGGGTGTTCACGCTTGGACCGTAGCGGGTGTACCAACCCAAGGGCCGCTGGCCGGTCGTGCGGGTGATCGACTCGATCGCTTGTTTGATGGCCTCCCGCTCGGTATCCCGGTCCATCCGGAAGTACTCTTCCCACCGGTTGCCGTGCCCCATGACCTCATGGCCTCGGCGGATGATCTCCGGACCCACTTCGGGATTTCGCTCCAAGGCCAGGGCGCAGCAGAAAAACGTCCCGTTGACGTGATATCGATCCAACAGGTTCATGATCCGCCACACGCCGACCCTGCTGCCGTACTCGAAGAATGACTCGTTGGCCAAGTCCCGTTCTCCGGTGGGGACGTTGGACGGGGATTCGCCCGATGTTTCCCCGTGGGGGTCGCCGTCCAGAAGGGAGTACTCGGAGCCTTCCTCGTAGTTCACCACCACTGAGACGGCGATCCTAGCCCCGTTGGGCCATTGCACCACCGGCGGGTTGGGACCGTAGCCGATCAGATCTCTCGAGTTCATCGGACGTCCTCTTGCATGGCGGCTTTTCCCCTTTGCGTTATTGCCGGTTAACGAATGCAGGAATCATCACGCCGGAAGGCCATGTTGTCTTTTAGGCGCCCATCGTCTGGTCTGGCTGGTGAATGAAGCGGGCTGGAAGGATGGACCGTAGGAACCTAATGCTGGTTTATGAACTCCAACACCAGGTTGTTCCAGGTTTCCGGCTCCTCCCAGAACGCCGCGTGCCCCGCATCCGGCACCGTCACCAATTGGCAACCGGGGATGGGGGCCGTCAGCAGCCGCATTAGCGCCGGTGGCGACAATAGGTCCGCGCCGCCCACCAGCGCAAGCACGGGGACCTTCATCGTTTCCAACCGCGCCAGGGTCATGGCATAGCGCAGCGGCTGCCTCGCCCCGTGCCCAATGGAGCCGTCTGGACGGGTGCTTCGCTCAATTTCTATCCATCGCTGAGTCCCTTCCGGGTCGGTGCCTCGATATGAAGGCCCGAGTTCCCTTAATTCGATGGGCAGGTCCTGAATCTCCGGTGGCCGGAGCCTTTGCTGGACCTCAAGGTAGGCCGGGTCCTCTGCACCGCCGATGGTGTTGGATATGACCAAGCTGCGGACCCGTTCTGGATGGTCCAGCGCGTAATCCAAACCCGTGATCCCGCCGGCGGCCGTGGCCACCAGATGGAAGCGGTCCAAGTCCAAGTGGTCCACCAATCCCTGAAGGTCATCACCCATATAGCCCGGTTGGTCCCCGGTATTGGAAGGGCGGGACCGGCCCCAGTTCCGCCGGTCATAGGCGACGCATCGATAATCCGCCGCCGTGAATACCGGCACTTGAAACACCCAACTCTCGCAGGTGCCCGAGGCGGCGTGCAGGAATATCGCGGGAGTGCCTTCGCCACCGGCGTCGGTATACCAAAGTTTTACGCCGGGAATCTCTACGTATGGCATAAGCTTGTAGTCCGCCAGACGATTACGTTCCGGAGGTTAGGTGTTGAGGCTACGTTTTGATGACCTTGGTGATCGATCGGCTGGAGGTGCCGCCGCCCCATCGTGAGATCAGAGAGGAGAATCCACCCGCCTCGCCGCCGGCAACCAGGAAAACGATGCCATCGGAGGTTTTCACGAGGGGTTGCATGTCCGTGGCGTCCCCCGGCTCGACGTCGCCAGATAACCTGCCTTGGCGTTTCAGGTCCTCAGCTGAGACGGCGGCGTGCTCGTGGAGGTATTCCATGGCCTGGCGTTTGCTCCATTCGGCGTTGCGGAAGAGTCGAGCGTGCTCCGGCGACATGACTATGACGAATTCTCCCATGCCATTGCGCATGCCATTCATGGCGAGAGCGAAATTATCCAAAAGAGCCTCGGGAGAATTGCTGGCGCCGTCGGAAACTTGCAAAGGCGACATGACGGCGAAAACCGTGACCGTATTCTCTGTCGCGGCATATCCCCGCTGAACGTGGAGCGTCTCCCAGGGGCTGGCCTGTTCGTTCTCGGCGATGCACATGCTGTATTTCCCGCCCTGGCCCAGGGTGGACTTGTCCAGTATGCCCGGGGTGCCGCCGGTGACGTTCATATTGATCAGGCGCACCGCCCGGCCTATGGTGGAGTTAGCCCTAACGCCGGGGCCAAACACGTTGACGCCCGAGTTCACTTCCAAGTCGGCGGCAATGGGTCCGTTCACGACGATGAGCTGGGCCGAACTGCCCGTGCTGGCCTGGCTGCCGTGATAGTTGAACTCTGGTTCGCACATGGCCTCAATGACCGCCACCAGCACCGGCATGTATTCGGGCCGGCAACCGGCCATCACCGCGTTGATGGCTACCTTTTCGGCGGTGATCACCCGGCCTCGCGTGGGCACCACGCCGATGACGTCGCTGGGCGACCGGCCCGCTGCCGACAAGAACTCCCGGACACGTTCTTCGGTGGCCGGGACCACCGGTAAGCCATCGGTCCAGCCCTTCTCGTAGTAGAACTCTATGACATTGGCCGCGTCTTCCACGGCGACTCGCTCAGAGGTCAGGTTTGTTTGTTCCATGGTGGCCTCTAGATCAAATTTTGACATGGCGTGGCCGTATCGAACCCACGGGAGGCTAGTCCCCAACGCCGGGCCAAGAAGGATAATCGGATGGTCGGCCCCTCATAAACGGGAACCGGCCCTCGCTAATCGAGATCTCCTGGGGAGAACTAGGTCCCCAGAAGGATCTCTATGACCTGGGGCAGGGCCACCTTGGCCCGCTCCTTCAACTCTCCCGGAGTTAGGCTTCCCAAGGGATGGGGAAGGACGGCGAAATGGTAGTCAGGGATCCCCAAGATGCGGGACATCGTCCTCGCCGTGGGGATGAAAGGCTCGGTGCAAAGGACGGCGGTTGGGATGCCCAGCTTCTCGAAAGTTATGCCGTCGTGCAAACTGCACGATGAACAGGACCCTCAATCACCGTTGGAGGTTACCAGCACGTCGCAACTGGCCGCGAATTCCTTGACGATGTGTTCCGGGCACGGCGTTGACGCGTTCGGCTTGGAGCCTTTGATGACCTTGGCGAACTCGTAGCGCTGAGAAAGCAGTTCACCGACCTCGTCCAGCAGATTGGACGCGTTCAGTTTGCTGTTATTGAGTAGACCCAGCACCTTGCCGTTCAGGTCCAATGGCCTCGTGGCCAATCTGGCGTCTACTTCCAGCGGTGGCGAGGTCGGATTCAGGATCACCATTCGGGTTTTGGCAGTCTCGGTTACCATTTACTCCTCCTGTTGCCCTGGTGCTTTCGGCCGTTGCTTTCGGCGAATCTTTAAGATGAATGATCTCAGGCGTTGGCAGCTATGATAGAATGTGTTATCTAATAACGTCAACCAGCATGCGGGCGCCCGCGGCCATTTTACCTTCCGGGTGCGATGGGTTTCATACATCGGATATTTTCGGAATAGATATTGATTCGTAGCCAGGACGAACTGACACCTTGAATTGGGAAAAGCTCGAGTGCTACTATACATACCTATTGAACACTCTAAAGATCAACGTTTGAACGCGTGCTCAGTTTGACGAGGAGAACGGATGGGAGATAAAGATATCGCTTTGATGGCTCACCTCATGCGGCGCGCCGGATTCGGCGCCCAGTACGAAGAGCTTGAAGCCCGCGCCGGGAAAGGGTACGAGGAAACGGTGGAGGAACTGCTCCATCCCGAAAACAATTCCAACCGCATGGACCTGGACCTTGGTGAGCGGTACTTCATAGAATGGAACCACTTCATCCGGTGCGTCCCCGAATACACCGCGTTTCGCATGATCAATTCTTATAGCCAACTGCAAGAAAAGATGATGCTCTTCTGGCATGGCATTCTATGCACCGCTGACAGCAAGACACAGAGTTACGTCACGTCCCACGCCGAGTTGGAGATGCTGCGCCTGAAGGGAATGGGCAGCTTCAAAGACCTGCTGGTAGAGATCTCCAAAGACCCCGCCATGTTGTACTTCTTAGACAACTGCCTGAGCCATAAGGGCGCGATCAACGAGAACTACGGCCGGGAGTTGCTGGAATTATTCTCCATGGGTGTGGGCATGGACGGAAATTTCAATTACACCGAAGATGACGTGAAGGAGTGCGCCCGGGCATTCACCGGCTGGACCATCTCAAACGGTATCCCAGGGCAGCCCTACGGGCGCTACCCGGCGAGCTTCGCTTATAACCCCGACGACCACGATGACGAAGAAAAGACTTTCTTGGGCCACACGGGCAACTTCAACGGCGAAGATGTCATCGATATCATCTGCCAGCAGCCGGCGACGGCGAGATTCATCTCCCGCCACTTTTACGACTACTTTGTAGCCGACGAAGCCCAGGTGCCGTCTTGGATGGACACCCCGCCCCGGGACCCGGAAACCATTAAGATGCTGGAAGACGAGTATTTCCGCTCTAATTACGACATCCGCTCCATGCTTCGGGTCCTGTTCAACTCCGACGCTTTCAAGAACGCCCGTTTTGCCAGGATCAAGGGGCCGATAGAGACCGTGATCGGCACGTTGCGCTTGGTCGGCGATTGGACGACTCCCAAACCCGGCTTCGAGGCTATTTTCGAGGAAATGAAGCATATGGGTCAGGAGATATTGAACCCGCCATCCGTCGAAGGTTGGCATACGGGTAAAGAGTGGATCGACGGTGGCACCCTGGTCCGCCGGATCAACTTCATAGCCGACCACGTGGGCGATGTCAGCTTCCCTGGCATACAGGATATAGTTCAAAAGCTAGCCTCGGAAGGCCCCACCATCTCCCCGCAGGGCCTGGTGGACGGCTGCCTCAAGCTGTTGGGGCACTACGAACTGACCGATGAGAACCATCAGTCGTTGGTGGAACACGCCCGGAAGAGCGGCGTGTCGTCCACCGATGCGCAAGAGTTCCCGAAGCACGTAAGCGAGATGCTGCAAATGATTGTGGCTACTAAGGAATATCTTTACGCCTAGCTGAATATTCGGTTTTGGCGTCCGGCATGGGCCCGGACCATCGGTAGAATAGGGACCACAACTCAATTTACTAAGGAGTAAACGATGACCTCCAACAAGAAAGACCCGGTGCTGGTAGTACTGCAAATGACGGGGGCCTACGACGCCCTGAACACGTTCATTCCCTACAGCGACCCCCATTACCCGGATTACCGGCCTACGCTGCAGGTCGGTCCGGACGAAGTACTGGCCGTGGATGACAAGGTCGGGTTCCACCCGGGCATGGGTCCGATAAAGGAAATGTACGACCAAGGTAAGGTCGCCGTGCTGCAGGGCATCGGGTATCCCAGCCCTATTCGCTCCCATTTCCGGTCCTTGGACATTTGGCATACTGCCGAGCCCGAAAAGATGATCACCGAAGGTTGGCTGGGCAAGGCCATTCGTGATATCGACCCCAACAAAGAGAACATATTGACCGCCGTAAACTTTGGCCGTGGGCTCCCGAGGGCTCTGGCCGCGCCCGGCGTATCGGTAGCTTCCGTGGGCGATCTCAGCAACTACGGAGTGCTGACGGGGATCCAGGGCGACGACCAGCGGACTGAAGCCCTGGACATATTCGCCCGCATGTACGCTCCCATGATCGGCTCCGGGCCCGTGAGCGACTACCTGTCCCAGACCGGTTTGGACGCCCTTAAGGGAGCTGACATCCTCAGCACGGCGCCGGAAATGTATTCCTCCAGCGTGGAGTACGGCGGCAGCCCCTTCGCTCAGTGGCTGAAGAGCATCGCCCAGGTGCATCTGGCAGGCTTTGGGACCCGGGTGCTTTACACCGGCGTAAATCCCGGCACCTTCGATACCCACGCCAACCAGAACATCACCTTGCCCAAACTGTGGGGCGACGTGACCAGCGCCATCGGCGACTTCTACGAAGACCTGAAGGAACACAACGCCAACGAGGAAGTCGTGATGTTGCTGTTCACCGAGTTCGGCCGCAGGGTACAGGAGAACGGCTCGGGCACCGATCACGGCTCTGGCGGAGTGGCCTTCGTCATCGGCGACGCCGTGAAGGGTGGCCTATACGGAGAATACCCGTCTTTGGAGCCGGAAAAACTGGACTCGGGCGATCTGCAATGGAACAACGATTTCCGGAGCAGCTACGCCACGTTGCTGGAGCAGTGGATGGGCTTGGATGCCAATCCGATACTCGGGGCAACCTACGAGCAGTTCGACTTCATCAAGTAACCGTCTGGGCCGGCAGGCGCGGCCCACAAGGTCAGGCACTTATCTCAAAGAGTGGTTCGACAAGCTCACCACGAACGGAGTTGGATTCTACCACCCGTTCGTCCTGAGCTCCGACCGGAGGTCGCGAGTCGCGACAAAGTCGGACCTGTCGAAGGATTATCCAACGTTGAACCATGATGTTGAGATGGTTTCCAAGCAGCCTGGTGAAAACACACCCTTTGTGAGGAAAAATGGTCACTGAGATTGCGCCGATAACGTTCGAATATAGCCATACCATCGGAAGGCAAGAAAACCGGAGTGGGAGCGGGTTCTTCTATCCGATAGCAATAACCCGGGACGAAGAGAACCAATTGTACGTGCTGAACCGCGGCTCCGAGACCCCGGCGTTTTTCCCCTGCAAGCGGGTCACAGTGTTCACTGTCGACGAGGAATTAGTCCGGGAATTCGGCACTAAAGTCCATCCCGAAGAGGCCGACGCTTCAGCCCCCGACGGGACCTTCATGTGGCCCACGGCAATAGCCCTGGACAAGGCTGGCAACGCCTACGTAGCCGATGAATGGCTAAACCGCATTTCCGTGTTTGACAAGGACGGAGAGTGTGTCGCCAAGTGGGGGACCCTGGGCGATGGCGACGGCGAGATCAACCGGCCCTCCGGGCTGGCTTTCGATGCCGACGACAATCTCTATCTGGTGGACAGCGTGAACCATCGAGTTCAGGTGTTCACCAAAGAGGGAAGATTCATATCCAAATTCGGCCGGTTTGGAACCGGCGATGGCGAGTTTGACCATCCCTGGGGCATAGAGATCGACGGCAATGGCGACGTGTACGTGGCCGACTGGCGCAACGACAGGATTCAAAAATTCGATCGTGACGGCCGATTCCTGATGAAGTTCGGAACTTCTGGACAGGGCGATGGAGAGTTCAACAGGCCCACCGGAGTGGCTGTTGACAAGGATGGCATCATCTACGTCACCGACTTCAAGAACGACCGACTTCAGGTGTTCCACGCCGATGGGGCCTTTATCACCACACTGACCGGCGAGGCGACCCTGTCAAAGTGGGGCCGAGAGCGGGTGAATCTGGACCCATCGATGGTTAGGGGCAGGGAAAGGGCCCAGGGCCTAATAGAGAAGGAGAAGCTGTTCCACGGGCCAATAGCGGTCGACGTGGACGATGAGGGCAGGATCTTTGTGGTGGAATGCTCACGCCAGCGCCTCCAGATCTTTCGCAAGCAGACCGCCAATTTCTCCGGCGGTCCTCTGTAAGTAATCGTTAACAAGGCAGGGCCGGTCCATTTGGCGGCCCATTGCCTTCGGTGTAATCACCTGATTACCCAAGATTTCCAAGCAACTGGGGCAAGAAGTATTCTTCATGACCCCAGCCCCTAAGATCGCCCGGAGCCTCAAGAGGACCCGGGCGGTTCTGCGTTCTGCGCCGCCGATAAAATAGGCTCCCCTAAATCGGGACTCCCAACTGCCTTGCCAGATCGGGAAAGCCGTCGGCAATAATATCGTGCGCCGGATTTGGTTCAGGATCAGGCGGCCCCTCGTCGCCCCACTCGTCCGGCCGCCGGACGAACGCGGTCTTGAAACCGGCCTTTTTCGCCGCGTCTAGGTCGAAATTGTGACAGGCGACCATGCAGCATTCCTCGGGTTTCAACTGTAGCCACCGAGCTGCGGTCAGATAGGATTCGGGCAGCGGTTTATACGTTCCGATGCCCTCACAGGAAATCACCGCGTCCCAACTCAGGTTGTTGTGTCTCGCCGTGTCGATGACGATCCTGAAGCTGAGGATCGTCATCGACACGCAGATGAAATTTTGTCGCAACTTGGGCAGTACCCCGGGGAAGTCGGGCCATGCCCCGAAACTATGGGGCGCCTTCCACCATATGTCATGCCGCTCTTCCTCAGTAATCGCTTCCAGTCTATTCTCGGCGATCAAATCGTCCAGGACTACCCGGTGGGAATCGTCGAAGTTGTACTCGGGAGGAGAGTCTTTTCCCAGGTACACCATCCTGCGCAGTGCCCGGCGGCGTAGTTCATTTGCAATCCGTGGCCAGTCCTTCTGCAGCCCGTGGTTGGCCCCTGCCTTGCCCAACGCATTGCTGAAACCGGTGTGCCAATCGAGGATAGTGCCGCCGGTGTCAAAGGTGAGGGCTTTCACATCTTCGAGACTCATGACTCAGGTTCTCCTATCAAATTGAGGTTGACCACGAAAACCGGATATCTGTGGTGGAGTGGCCGCGCCAATCCCCAGTTGGCGAGTTGATGCAACGTTACTCGACCAGCCACTCGACCCAATAGCCGTGGCTGTCACTATTCGCTAGCCTCAGATTCGTTCTTGCGCCGTCACGAAAATAAGTGACCTCTTCAGCCGCGTGCTCGCCTTCCCGGACACCCTCCATTGATATCACCGCCAGGTTTCTATTGACGCCCCGGTTTTCAACCAAAGACCAAAACATCACACGGGCCTCCCTGGGGAACTGGTTCAATACGTGGCTGTGGATGAGGCAAGGGACTTGATCTCCTGGGACAGCGTCTATCAATCCCGGCAGCAGGTCCAGTGCGTCTCCCTTGACCACCCGGGGAGGATGCTCAGAGGCAACCTTTAACGCTGCCTCCAATAACCCCAGTTCATCCCGGCGTTCCGGCCAGACCAAGGCCTTCAACCACTGGGTTTCCTCCGGATCGTTCAGTTCGACAGGGTTCAAGTCCACCCCGATTCGGTCTGCCAGGTCTGGAATCGCGCCGGGAATCACGGGCCGTTGGCTACCCCGGAACGTGGAGGAGATCTGGACGGGAGATAGGCGGTTCCCGTAAACTCTGCCTTCCCCGTAGTCGTACCCGTACCTGTCCAACAACATGTTCAGCCCTGCGCTGGCTCCTATCTCTATCAGAAATAGCGTTCCGCCCAATCCCAGGCGGTTCACGTAGGCGAAGGCTGGCAGAATGCGCGCGCAACGGCGGACCACGTTGGTCTGCACCATTCGGTTGGCCAGCAGGCCGGTCAGAGCTTGTTGGCGTTCTAGGCAGAAGACCCGGAAGGCGGGCGCGGGGTCTTCGGGTAATGGACCGCCATGAGGTGCGGAACCGCCGGATATATGAGGATAAAAAGCCGCCAGCGGGTGGTCTGGCTCGTCCATCAAAAGCCGTTGGACGGCAGCAAAGAAAAGGTTGGGTCTGGGCTGGCCGGATTTGGCCTGTATCGCCAATTCCAGCAGGTCGTTGTCGGCCGCGATTCCCAGGGAGAGCCGGTAATAAAGGTCAGACATTCCTTGGCATTCAAGTTCGGCGAACCTCGTAAAGGATTCAGACAGGGATGCCGGAGATTGTCGGGGAAAATTGCGTCGATTCGCCATCAAAGGGCCTTGCGAAAAACTGTCATTCTTCGATCCTTGCCCTTCCGCGGGAGGGCGCAGCGATCGAAGCTCCCCCGATTACATCAGGGCGAGTCCTCGACAGAGTCGTGAAATCTAAAATCGTGGCTGTGACGCCCCAGTTGGCGGGGTTAAGGTCGCGATTTTAGACCCCTCGTGGAGTTTATCCTGAGCTCCGCCGAAGGGCTCGGTGTGACATGCTCTGGGGGCATTTTATGCAACGCCCCATCTAGGGGGACCGCTCACAATGGCAGAATTGGACTGGAGCCCAAGCGGCGGAAAACCCTACGCTACCCTGAGATCGTGCCCTTGGTGCTGGGCACCTGACTGGGGGCACGGGGGTCGGGTTCCACGGCGTCTCTCAGGGCGCGGGCCAGGGCCTTACACAGGGCTTCCGCCTTGTGGTGAGGGCTCTCACCGGTCAGGACCTTGGCGTGCAGGTTGATCTTGCCCTCAATGGCGAATGACTCAAGAAAGTGGCGGACCAAGTCTCCCGGCAGGGTTTCCACCATCACCCCTTCCAGCCCGGTCTCCACCACCGCGTAGGGACGTCCGCTGCAATCTACGGTCACCTGGGCCAGGGTCTCGTCCAAGGGCACGATGGCGTGGCCCATGCGGCGAATGCCCACCGGCTTTCCCAGGGCCTGGTTGAACGCCCGGCCCAACATGATGGCCACGTCCTCCACCAGGTGGTGCCAACCGGTGTGCAGGTCACCCTGGGCGCGTAATCTTATGTCAAATAGACCGTGGCGGGCCAACTGGTTGACCATGTGGTCTAGGAAGCCATTGCCGGTGTCCACATCGTAGGTCCCCTGGCCGTCCAGGTTGACGGAGATGGAGATATCGGTCTCGTTGGTCTTCCGCTCAAGGGAGGCAGTGCGGATTGTCCGAGCCGCCAGTTGTTTTGCCGTTTCTTGGTTCGACGCCAAAACCCTACCCTCCCGCCAGTTCACGAAGTGCTTCCACTACCGCGTCGGTCTCGTGGGGCAATCCCACGCTGATCCGGATAAAATCTTTTAGCTGGGGCGTGTCCCAGTAACGCAGGAAGATGCCCTTACGGCAAAATCCTTCAAAGATATCCTGGCCCCGGCCAACGGGCAACTTGCACAGGATGAAGTTGGCCCGGGAAGGCCACGGGGCAACCCCGGGAATCTGTTTCAGCAGTTCCATCATCCGGTCCCGCTCTTCCACAATGCTGTTCACACGTTCCAGCAGGCCGGGCCGGTCATCCAGCGAAGCCAATAGAGCGATTTCCGACGCCAGGTTGACGTTGTAGGGAGGCTTCATGCCCATCATCGTGGAGGCCAGGTCAGGGTGCATCACCCCCAGGCCGATGCGCAATCCCGCCAGGCCTGCCCACTTGCTGAAGGTGCGCAACACCACCAGGTTGGGGTATTCGTCGACTAGGGGTATGGCCGTCTCTCCGCAAAATTCGTAGTAGGCTTCGTCCACCACTACCAACATGCCGGTATCCAACATGCCCTTTATCTGGGCCTCGCTGGCGATGTTGCCCGACGGGTTGTTGGGCGACGGGAAGAATGTGGCTTTGGTGTTGGCGGTGGCGGCGGTGCGCATATTTTCCAGGTCGATTTCGAAATTCTCGTCCCGCTCCACCGAGATGACTTCTCCGCCGCACACTTCGGTTGAGAAGGCGTACATGCCGAATGTGGGCGTGGGGATGATGATGTTGTCTCCCGGACCCACGAACATCCGCAGCAGCAGGTCTATGAGCTCGTCGCTGCCGTTGCCCGCCACGATGCGGCCGGGGTCCACGCCCAGGTAATCCGACAGGCTATCCCGCAGCCGCCGCTGGTCAGGGTCGGGATAGTGGTTGTAATGGGGAAAGGCGCCCAAGGCCTCGGCCACCTTTGGCGAAGGGCCGTAGGGGTTTTCGTTTCCGTTGAGCCGGATCACCTTTTCCGGAGGTATCCCGGCCTGCGCGGCCATGGCCTCCATGGGGTCCACGCCACTGTACGGTTTGATACTGCGGATGTGGGGAAGAAGCAGATTTTTTATTGAGTCACTGTTGTTCATGTTGCCAAGTCCTGCTTTGGTTGAGGGCAGGGTGTCCGGCCTTTAGGCTTGCCCGAAAACCCGCATCATAGACTCCGTTCGTGGTGAGCTTGTCGAACCATCCGCACTTGGCCCTTCGACAGGCTCAGGGTGAACGGAATGCGAATCGCGAATTCGGACACTGCCCATTATTTTATCGCCAGGCCGTTAGATTTGGACCCATGGGCTAAATCTATCCGCCAGGGAGTTCAGCCGGACCTGGATCGCGCCGGCGTGGGCGCCCAGCCCTTCGGCGTGGGCTATGTGCACCGCCGCCGGGCCCAGGCCGGAAAAATCCTGGGGGCTCAGACCCACCACGGGCATGGTCCTCAAGAACTGGTGCACGCTTAGGGCGGAGCTAAACCTGGCGGTGCCTCCGGTGGGCATCACGTGGCTGGGCCCAGCGATGTAATCTCCCATGACTTCCGGCGAGAATTCTCCCAGGAACAGGCCTCCCGCGTTCTCGACTTTGCCGGCCCACGCCCACGGGTCTTTGACCATAAGGCACATGTGCTCCGGCGCGAGAGTGTTGCCTAGTTCAATGGCCTGGCCGATGGATTCCACTAAGACCACGCGGCCCTGGTTCTTCAAGGAATTTTCTGCGATGTCCCGCCTTTCTTGTTTGTCTAGCTGGACGTCGAGGGCCTTTTCGATGCGGCGGACCAGGCTCTCGGAATCAGTGACCAGGATGGCCGTGGCCATGGTGTCGTGTTCGGCCTGAGCTATCAGGTCTGCGGCGCAAAAACTCGGGTTGGCGGAGTCGTCGGCGATGACGATGGTCTCCGTTGGGCCGAAGATACCGTCGATGTCCACCTGCCCCTGCACCAGCTTCTTGGCGTAGGACACGAACACGTTGCCAGGACCACAGATCTTATCTACCTTGGGGATCGACTGGGTGCCATAAGCCATTGCGCCGATGGCCGGTACCCCACCCACCTGGTAGACCGCGTCCACCCCGGCGATCTGGGCGGCGGCCAGCACGGCGGAGTTTAGCGGCTCTTCGCCTCTCCTGGGAGTGGCCATTATCACCTGGCTCACGCCGGCCACCCTGGCCGGGACGGCGGTCATTATAACCGTGGATGGGTAAGCCGCGGTGCCTCCGGGGGCATATAACCCGACTATCGCTAGAGGGCGGACCATCTCGCCCAGGCCCTTTTCCAGGTCCACCCAACTCCGGGGCATCACTGCCCGGTGGAAGTCCGTCACCCGCTGGGCGGCCAACTCCAGGGATTCGCGAAGTTCCTTGGGGATGCCTTCCAAAGCCTGCCGCATCTCCTTGGGCTCCACCAGGAAATCGTTCAGGTCAGCGCCGTCCAATAACTTGGCGTACCGGCGCACCGCCACGTCGCCTTCTTCGCGGACCTCCTTCAACATTCGGACCACCGACTGCTCCGGGGTAACGTCTTCGCCAAACAATTCGCGGGTTCGCGCGGCCACGGACTCGGGAAGGGCGGACATGTCTAGGAGGTCGGCCCGGTCTAAGATCTCGCGGGCATTGTCTGTGCCCTTTATGAGCTTAAGTTCCAATCAGGTACTCCCGGGCCAGGGATACTGTCTCTTCCAGGGCCCGCTCCTGGTAGGCGGCCAGCTTTTCTTCGGGGACCTTCTCGTAGACCTTTTCCATGCTGAAGGGCATCTGTTCTAGGAAACGGTCGACTTCGCTTTGCACGTCATCGTTGTCCCGGTACATCCGGTTCAAGGCCCGCTTCAACCGCTCCCAGGTGAATTCCCGCCCAAGAAACCCCTGGACCCAGCCTCGCCATTCAACCAGGATCTCCGTCTCTAGGAAGCCCACTTCCAGCGCCTGGTCTGAGCAATCTATCGCCTTGGTGGCCATGGCGAACCCGTCCATGGGATCGGCCGCCCGGCGGTCCATCTCCAATTGCAACGCCCGGTCCCAGATGTGCGCTTCGCTTTGGGAGCTGGTGACCCGGCTGTCTGGCTGGCTGGGGTCGAAATGGGGCCGGAACATGGTGGTGATCCACACCTCATCGGCCACCAGGTGGGATATATAACCCAACATGAACGCACGGGTGGTGGCGTTAAGGGCCGAAGGGTCGTTCAATTCCGGGTGAATCTCGAACATGCGGCGGGCGCCTTCCCCCACCGTTTGCACCGAGAGATCGACAAAATGGGTGCGGTCCCTGGGCCACTTGGTCATGGCCCGTATGTCCGGCGCCGTAGACCCCAGGTAAAAACTGCCCACGCAGTCGTAGGCAAAGCCCCAGTCCAGCGTTTCGGCCGCCTGTTGAGCCATGAATATGTGCATCGGCAAGTTCGGCATTTTAATCCTGAATGTTATTCTCTCAACAATCGCCCAGTTAAGGCAAAGCCTTCAGCCATCAGATAAAAATCAGACCCCTAAAAACTGATTGATGACAGCTCACGTGCCATGTCCGAATAGCTGTTCAAAAGCCTGGGACCGGCCATCGAATAGATAGCTCAATTGGGAGGCGGCAATGTCCACCGCGCCCGAATCCCTCAGATGGTCCACGGCCTCCAGCAGGCGCTCCTTGGTAACCAGCAGGCTTACGCTGTACCAGTCCTGTGCCTCTATGTTGTAGACCCTGGCGATGGTGGGCCCCTGTAGACCGGCCAACTGGGGCCGGGCCAAGATGGTGGCGCTAACCTGCTGTTCCGAAGTCCCCTGGACGTTGGCAGTGAGGCGGTAGTACGGCTCTGCCCTAAGGTGAGACTCCATCAATTCCGCTAAGGACCGGGCCAGGCTTAAGCATCCGTCCGACTTGGCAAGTTGCAGAGGGTTGGCGATCAGACATGCCTGGGAGACCATGATGGTCCCTTCTTCCAATGTCTTGAGCCGGTTCTCCCGCATCGTGGTTCCGGTTGCAGTCAGGTCGGCAATCAGATCGGCATACCCGGCCACCGGCGCCGCCTCCAATGACCCGCTGGTGGGCACCAAGGTGAAGTAATTTATCCCCCGGCCGAACAGGTAGCGGCGTAGCATCCTGGGGTATTTGGTGGCGATGCGCAGCTGCTTGCCTTCCTGGTGAAATTCCAGGGCCAGGTCGGCCAGGTCTGCCACCGAAGACACGTCCAGCCAGGAATCCGGCACCGCCAGAACGAATTCACAGCCGCCATATCTAAGGTCCGGAATTAGGGTGGTGACCCGGTCCTCTTCGATCCGGTTTTCCAAGAGACGGTCCAGGCCGGTGATGCCCAGTTCGGCGCTCCCCTCTTCTACCTTCATGGGAATGTCGCCGGTGCGTTGGAAGAGCACGGCCACTCCCGGCAAAGCGGGTATACTTCCCGTGTACCGGCGGGCATTTGGACGCTGCACAGCCAGACCGCAGGCTTTCATGAACGCCAACGTATTCTCGTGCAACTCGCCGTCGCTGGGCAGCACCAGGCGCATGAATATGTCGTCTTTCGAATCAGTCATTTTCAGGTCTGCCAGTTGCGCTGGTTCATGCGGTCTTGCCACCGGCTATTTGGTGTTCGGTACGAGCTCCGTCCCGGCCTGCCACCATCACCTGCTGGATACCCTTGGATCTGGCGTAGGCCAAGGCTTCGTCCAGCGACAAGCCGCAAACGTCCAGTTCCACCCTTTGGCCGGACCGGCGTAGCTCTTGCGCCGCCTGCAGGGCGTTCATGTCGCTGCTCGAATCGTTGCCCGTGACCAGTGTGTTGACACGATCGCTTTGGGGTTCCATGTTGCCATTGGTGGCTTCGGTCAAGGCCACCAGCGTTTCCAGGTTGTAAGCGAAGCCCAATGCCGGGACCGCCACGGGACTTCCCAAGGCGCCGGCCAGGCCGTCATACCTGCCGCCCCCACCCAGGGCGGTGGGCTGGTTTTCATGCCTAACCTCGAAAACTATCCCATTATAGTATGCCAACCCCCGCAGCAATCCTAAGTCTATGATCAGGCGCCCTTCCACTGCGGGGTCGCGAAGCACCAATTCGACGAATCGTTCCAACCGTTCCAGGGCGGCGGGGTTGGCCCCCGATTCCTTGACCACCGACCGGGAAGACTCCATGGCCGCGGCGGGGTTCCCGCGGATGGAAGCCATCCGGGAGGCCATTTCCAACGCCTTTCTGAGATTTATCTCGGTGTCGCTGCCCCGCACCTTGCGGAGCATCCGGTCCACAACCTCTTCGGGGCCCCGCTGCCCCACCTGATCCGAGGCGATCCCCGATTGGTCGGGCGTGTTCCAATCGAGCAGCCCCTGAAGCACTTTCTTGGCCTGAATGTCGTCCAATCCCTGGATGCTCTGGCTCAGGTAATCGTCCTGCCCACCACCGGAGGTAAGCCGAATCCTTCCAGCCTGTTGAAGGGCGGATTCAATAGCTGATCCAACACCGCCGGGGCCGACGCGTAGCTGTGGGATGCTTCCGACGATAAATGACCTGGCCCGGTCCGAGATTTTCACGGTGTCCAACACGCTGTTCATCAGGTCCAGGTCTGCCAATTCCAGCGTGTATCCGTCCAGCCCTAGGTGGGCGGGGACCAAGGCGGCCAAGCCAAACAACTCGGCGTCTGCCATGATGCTTGAGGAGCCCAGCAATTCAGCGCCGATCTGGGTGAACTGGCCGCTGGCGCCGCCGTCATCCTCGTAGCGAAAAACCGGGCCGGCGTATTGCCAGCGCACCGGAAGGGATACTTCTGCGGAGTGTTCCAGGTAATACCGCATGATGGGCGAAGTGAATTCCGGCCGCAGGCTCACCGGATTGCTGCCTGAATCGGTGAAGCTATAAAGCTGGGAGGCCAGCTGCCCGCCGGATTTCCGAAGGAAGAGTTCGGTAGGCTCCAGAATGGGTGTTTCCAAGCAGCGATAGCCATGGCTGCCGCCCAACTCTAGGAGGCGGTTCTGGATGTCTTGTTTTTTGATCCAGGCTTCCTGGGAAAGGTCCGCCATTCCCCGGAGCCGGTTTACCGGATTCATGAATATGAACTAGCCTCAACCCGAGGGTAATACCTCGAACTACAACGAACCCTGGTCAGAGTCCAGGGGCTGCTGAACATTGTACCTCAGCGGCGAGACGGCCTTCAATGTAACTGGGGTGCACGGTCCGGGTCATTGCGTTGCCGCCTTCGCCCTCACCCAGCCCCCGATTCTATCGTGGGCATCCCTCTCTCGCCGGGAGAGGGAACGAGGGTGAGGGGTAATCCTAGTGCAGCGCTCGAACGGTTACTAAAGAAAGCCAAACGCCTCCGCATCACGGATGGGCGTTCAAGCCGCCGTCCACGTATACCGGCTGCCCGGTGGTGTAATCGCAGGCCTCCGAGCAAAGATATACCAGCAGCGGGCCGATGTCCCGTGGATGCCCCAGCCGGCGAAGCGGGGTGTAACGCACAACCAGGTCTTCCCGTTGCACCTCCAACGGCAGGTCTTCCGAGGAAAACCATCCCATGCCCAGTGCGTTGACCCTCACGTTGGACCTGCCCCATTCGACGCCAAGGGACCTGGTCAAAGACAGGAGGGAGGCTTGGCTGGCGGCGAATGCTGCTCCGTTTGCCATGCCCCTCTCGGCCAGTTCCGACACCACGTTGACTATCCTGCCATAGCCCTGCTGTGTCATCCGCAGTCCGGCTTCCTGGCACAGCATGAATGTGAATTTAACGTTGCGGGAGTGGACTTCATCCCACTCTTCCAAAGTGATCTCGGTGAACGGCTTGGCAAACATGCTGCGGTTGTCGTTGACCAGGATGTCTAGCCGGCCGTGAGCGAGGCCGAATTCAGCCATGGCGGTTCTTAGAGATTCGGAAGAGGGAGAGCCGATGACCGCCCCCTTCTGGTTTCCGGTTCCCGGCAGGCCGTCCAGCACGGCGTCCAATAAAGGCTGGGTGCGGGCAATGGTGAACACCGAAGCGCCCGCTTCCACCAGGGCTTGGGCTAAGAGAGGGGCTTGGTCTCCGCCGGAGGTGGCCAGAATGGCGGCCCGGCCGGCCAGGCTGAATTCGGGCAGGATGGGCACGGCCTAAGCCTCCAGCGGAACCACCGGCGCGTGTCCGGCTGGCGCGATACCTGCGGCCAGACCGCCGCCATCGGCGATGAACATCTCCCCGGACATATAATCCGAGGCTTCAGACGACAAAAAAACCGCCAGAGGCCCCAGGTCTTCCGGTTTGCCCAGTTTACCGATGGGCAGCAGGTCTCCCGACTGGGGGACGCTGTTTCCCATGGACTCGGAGGCATTGACGGTGGGTATGAAGCCGGGAACTATGGTGTTGGCGGTGATACCGTGCCGTGCCAAGTTGAACGACAAGACCCTGGTCAATTGGATCATGCCGCCTTTGCTACAGCAATACATGTATATGTCCCGGCCTCCCCGCAGGCCGAAGCCTGATGCCACGTTGATGATCTTTCCGCTGCCCCGGTCCGCCATGGGCTTGGAGGCGGAGCGGGCGCAGAAAAAGGCCCCGGTGAGATTCACGTCCATCTCGGAGTGCCATTCCTGGTCGGTTATCTCCCAAATGGGCTTACGCACGGCCTCCAGCACCGCCCCTGCATTGTTGATCAGCACGTCGATGTGGCCAAAGTGGTCCATGGTGGCGGCTATCAACCGGTCTACCTGGGCTGAATCCGTCACGTCGGTGGACACGGCCAGGGAGTCCCTGCCCAGAGCCTTCACCTCGGCCGCGGCGTCATCAATGGGCCCTTGGCGGCGTCCGGCGATGGACAGATTGGCTCCTGCTCTGGCCAGGGCCCGGACCATAGCCAATCCCAAACCGGTGCCGCCGCCGGTAATCACCACCACCCTATCATCCAAACTCAGTGTTTCCAGCATTTTTAGCTATCAGCTCTTGGCAGTCAGTGCTCAGCTACTTCGTAGAGTCACGTCACCGGCTGTCATGGTGATCAATTGTCCATCTTCCAGGCGCAGCTGCAAATTGCCCAGAGGGTCTATGCTCTCGGCCAGACCGGAGTAGGTTTCGTTTCGCCAAGTTACCTGCACCCTTTGGCCCAGGGTTTCAAGCATGGCTCGCCACGGCTCCAGCGGTGTCTGCCCCTGGCAGAGTCTTAAATACAGAGAGTCCAGGTCTTGAAGCAGCTGCCGGAGCACTTCTTCCCTGGCCAACGGCTTACCAGTTGCCGCTTCCAGGCTGGTGGCGATGCCGGAGGTCTCTTCGCTTTGTGAGGGATCCAAGGCGACGTTGAGGCCGATCCCCAGCACAGCATAGCATACGGCGCCGCCCTCCATTACGCTCTCCACCAAGATGCCGGACACCTTCTTTCCATGGAGAATCACGTCGTTGGGCCATTTGATCTTGGGCGACAATCCGGTGGTCTTGCGGATGGTTTGGGCCGTAGCTACTCCGGCCAAGAGGCTTAAGAAGGGCAGGGCATCCAACGTTGGCCGAAAAATCACCGACATGTATATGTTCCCACCGGGCGACACCCAATTCCGGCCAAAACGGCCCCTGCCGGCAGTCTGGGTTTCCGCCACCACCACGGTGCCATCGGCAGCGCCTTCCCGCGCCAGACGGGCGGCTTCGTTCATAGTGGATGGTATCTCCTGAAAGAACACCAGGCGTCTGCCCACCGTCCGGGTGAACAATCCTCGCCTGATCGTCGCCGATACTAGATCGCTGGGCATTGAGCTCCTATGGGATCGATCGGGGGAATTCGCTCGGTTTTGTTTTGGCTGGATTCTCAGGGTCAAGACGGGGCGATACTATCCAGCGCCGCAAAGAGTGTCAAGCGCCTCTGGAGGTCAGGTCCATCGCGTTTGCTTGGCGGACTTGGCGAAACAGACTTAAGCCCGCCGTGGGAACGCACCACGGCAGTTAGGGTGTTGATACCCTGGGCCACCCGATCCAGCCGACGATAGCCTTGATAAAGAGTTAGTTTTGGTTGGGAACCGGCCCTGGAAGGTTGCTTGTCTTTCGGTGGGCAACCCAAGCCGCCCCTCCATGGACGCACGGCGGTGATAGCCGAGGATGTGAGTAAGAATCAGAGGTGGGGAAATGAAAAAGACCAACGGAACCGAACAACATCAAGGGGACCCGGAAGCTGACGGCGGGGCCTTCGACTGGGAGACGCTGCCTGATTTGGCCAAGGACCGCTGGGAAGAAGCGGTAGCCTATGACCTCACGGTGGAGACCCAGTTGGCCAATGCCCAATCCAACCGGAGCCAGGCAGAGGTGGAGCGTCAAAGGGTCGCCGGAGAAATTCTCGAGGCCACCAGAGAGGTGTGCCATGAGATTGCCTCCGATGCCCGGAAAGCCCTCGACTCGGCCAAACACATGGAGATCGACGCCACCCGGAAACACTTGGAGGCCGAGGCGGCGAATAAGAGCGCGGAAAGCAGATTGAGGGAAGCCGATGCCAATTCGGAAATGATCGTGAACCACGCCAGGCAAGAGGCAGAGGCTATCATGTCCCGGGGCCGTGCCGACGCGGAAAAAGAATCAGAACAGATCATTCAGCAGACGACACTGCAGGCCAGGAAGATGCTGGCCCAGGTGGAGATGATGAAAGAGGCCGCCCAGGAAGAGATGGAGACCCAGCGGATCTACACCCAGGTTTCCCGGCTCAAGGCGGAGTCACTGGAGGCGTTGTCTGAGGTCAAGGGTTGGGTGGACCAGCCGCCGGAATCACAGGAACCATCGGAAGAGGACAACGGTGACTCTTCCCAATCGCTGGCGGTAACCGGGGACCCCCTTTGGGAAGAGGTGGCCGGAGCCCTTTCGGTCGAACATGTTGGGCCGCCAACCACTGACGAACTGCCGGAGATTGAGTCGGAGCCGCTGGAGGCTTCCGCCCATGCCAACGGTCAGGCAGAAAATGATGCGTCCAAGCCTCGGCCTAGCAAAAAGGCCGGCAAATAGTGGTCAAAGCCGCCGGTCCCGTTATACTTTGGGACCGGCTGACCATTCTGAGAGTCCGCGCTGATCCCGGTTGGCCCGGGCAAAGGCCCACCGCCAGCCGGGAACCGCCCCTTGAGCTAACGTTGAATCATGGGCCACGGCATCTGGTGCCGACGGGTTTACCATGAGCGGCCGTTGGCTCAACGGGGGTTCCCGTTTACCCAGAAGTTTAGTCCGGTTGTTCGCATCCGCGACTATTATCTGAGACCGTTCGCCCTAAGTTTGTCCAATGGCGCAAACGCGGGACGAAGGGGATTTCTTGATTACTTGAGAGTCCTTTGGCGGCTCCCGGTTGTTCTATTGTCTTCCCCTCAAGCACCTGTCACCACCCTTACTGCCACTTGTCATACCACCGCTACGCCACCATTGTTCTTGCTACACCGCCCACGGTTAGCTCCCTTTGACTAGGGAGAGGGAGGTGGCTACCAGGGTAAGCAGGATGCCTAGCACCGCCAGCATGGTGGGGTCCAGGAGATTATTCAGGTCGCTCATGTTGCCCGAGGCAGAGTTTGTAAAGAACCCCCGAATCGGATCCTGGCTGGGCGCCGGATCGCTCGGAATGGGCTCTCCCCGGATGGAATCCCGGCTGAGCGTTGGATCATCCGGA
Source organism: SAR202 cluster bacterium Io17-Chloro-G2 (assembly GCA_002816875.1). Taxonomy (GTDB): domain Bacteria; phylum Chloroflexota; class Dehalococcoidia; order Lucifugimonadales; family UBA3495; genus Io17-Chloro-G2. Next base: position 5,896 of record MUCP01000039.1, on the reverse strand, counting down.
ATGGACCTTCCCCCCAAGCAGGCCGCCTGCACGCGCTGAGTCTCCTCGGCCGTCATCGCCTGAACATTAGGTGGCAGATATCCCAGGACCCGCTGAGCGCACTCCCGGTTGGACTGGTCCACCGCCCTGGGATTGAGCACCTGGCCCATGCGCCCCCTTAATCCAGGGCAGGCGCTGCCGGCCGCATCAAGCTGCTCTTGGGTCATTTCCCGAGGTCCGGTGGCGGGCAAGTATCCCAGGACACCTCGGACACACTCCAAGGTCACGGGATCCGGGATACTCACCGGGTTCCCGACGGGGCCTCCGCCCGATTGGCCGCCTGACGCGAATCGTACTTCAGGGCCGAGTGTGATGGAAGTCTCGCTACCGGTCCAGGCAGCCGGCGCGAGCCATTCGAATCTCCTTCCCTGCGCCGTGACTCCTCTGAATTCCACGAACCGGCCCACGAATGACCGGCCCTGAGCCTGGGGCACCACGAGGCGGAACCGCCCACCGTTTGTCTTGGTTCCGCTAATACGAACCCCGTCGATATAGGCGGTCACCCCCGTTCCGTCCTCAGCCGGCTCACCGGAGATCAAGGCCTTCCCTTGGAAGATATGGGCGGAAACATCGGCAGCTGGTTGGCTATCCGGGGCGGGCCGGGCGCCGGAGCCGCCCCTGAGAGCCCCGCCGCGCCCTTTTAGCGACGGGCACAACTGGTTGGCTTTTATGAGCTCTGGGGCCGCCATGTCCTCTACACTTGAAGGCAACCGCCCAAGCGCGTTGAGAACGCACTCCCTGATAAACCGGCCCGGCACCCGGTCGGTCGACCCCGGTGGACCTGAGCCACGAATGTAGGCATCCAGATTCACGATTGTTTCAGCGTCTTTTTTCCACTCCCGGCGTACGCCTGTTTGCACCTCTCCGGCCCGGAAGGTGACGATTTTTCCCGCGTAGGATTGGCCCGGTGGCTGCTTCAAGGTCAAGGTGTATTCGCCGCCCTCAACCATAGTCTTGGCAACAACATTTCCATCTATCCAGGCGGTGACTGCCGTACCGTCGGAAACCGGGGTGCCGTCAATGAATACCCCTCCAGAGAAGACGTGAACCGGAGGTTGCTGGGCGTGGGAGACCGCCGCGCCGGCCAACAGGCCCAGAGTGGAGGACATAACCAACAACGCTGTTAACCACCGGAATTTAGCAACTAGCGGAGCCATTTTGAGACCGGTCCCCATGGATTTGCCAGACTTGTTTGTTTCAACCCAGGGTTACGAAACTCGTTTAAACTGGCGATATTCCGAGTGTAAAGAAATCAGATTCTAGAGTCAACGGTGTTTTCTAGCCTGCGTCAGGGTTTGCCAAGGCTGCTGTCGCCGAATCCGCACCGCGCAGGATTTTTGGCAGAGAGGGAAAGGGACGCAGTTCCCGTATCCTAAATAAAAACGCAGCTAAGGCACATTGCCTCAGCCGCAAGCAACCCAGCTGAAAGATCCCATATCAACGCCAATACCCAGTTGCCGTAGATACTTGACCCTACGCTTGTTCTTGGCACACCGGTATACGGTTAGTTCCCTTTTACCAAAGTGAGGGACGTCGCCAACAGGGTCAAAAGGAGACCCAACACCGCCAAGGATGTGGGGTCCATTAAATCATCGACTTGGGCCATGTCGCCCGAGGCAGAATTGATGAAGAAACCCCGAGTTTGGCCCCGAGTGGGGACCGGGTCCAGCGCCGGAGCACCTCCCTTTGGCTTGCCCCAGAAGCAGGCCCCTTGCACGAGCCGCGTCTCATCGGCGGTCATAGTCCGAGTAGCAGGCGGCGAATACCCAAGGACCCGTTCAATGCATTCGCGGTTGGACCGATCCACCGCGGCCGGATTAAGTACCCGGCCCAAACGGTCCTTTGCTCCAGGGCAGGCTCTGCCGGCGGCTTCACGCTGGTCTTGAGTCATTTCCTGAGTGTGGGACGGCAAATATCCCAGGACGCCCCGGATGCACTCCAGGGTCCCCGGGTCTGAACTATCCTCGAGTCCTTCCTGTGACGAATAACGGACCTCGGGACCAAGTGTGATCGAAGTCCCTGAACCTTTCCAAACAGCCGATTTGAGCCAAGCAAGTCTCCTACCCTGGGCGGTGCTTCCTCTGAACTCCACCATTCGCCCCAGGAATGATTGGCCCGGAGCCTGGGGCACTTCCAGGCGGAACCGCCCGTCCCTTGTTCTAGTCCCGCTTATGTTGACACCGTCGATAAAAGCGGCCACGCCCGTTCCGTCTTCTGCCGGTCCTCCGAAAAGAACCGCCGTTCCTTCGAAGACGTGGTATTCCGGGTGTTCCCACTCTAGGGCGGCCATGTGTCCTTCCAGGTCCGGGCACAACCCCAAGGCTTTGCGGACATCTTGAGGCGTCAGGTAGTCTGGCCCCGAAGGCATCCAGCCCAGCGCGATGGTGACGCACTCCCGGATGAGACGCCGCGCTACCCGTTCTTGATCAAAGGGCGTGCCCGGATAAACATGTAGATCTCCTCGTGTGAAGGCCTCGCCCTCTGGCCAGGGCCCGATGTCGCCCGTTTGCAACTCACCAACTTGGTAGGTGACCAATTTCCCCAAGTAGGATTCCCCCGGGGGCTCCTCCATGGTCAGGGTGAATTTGCCGCCTTGAACTGTAGTCTCGGCAATGACATTTCCCTCGATCCAAGCGGAGATGGTTGTGCCATCGGGCGCTGGGTTGAGGTCAATGAAGGCATTTCCTGACCAAACATGGCGGGGAGGTCCCTGAGCGTGGGCAACCGGAAAGCCTGACAGCCAAGCGAGGGCCGCCAATAAAACAATCGGCGATGCCGATACCCAAAACCTTGCACCTATGGTTGGTATCTTGAGCCCCACCCTGACCATGTGGTGAGATTTGATTTTCCCTTGGCGCACTTACGACTTGCCATGAAAATCAATACGTATGTTGTAGAGTGTAAATAAACCAACAATTAGTCTCAACAGTGTTATTGAGACATGAACACGGTGTTTCTCCTACCCTGGCCGCCCGTTGCGAACGCGTCGGTACGGGCACGGCATGCCGTACCCCTACCGTCAACAAAAAAAGCGGCTAAGGCGTATACGCCTTGGCCGCAAACAACGAAAATTGACAACAATCGACTTGGCTACACCGGTCTTAAGACGCCGGCGGCGTTGGTCCCAAATAGCTGGGGCAACTCCCGGCTATGGGCGGCTCAATCGCGCGCTACCAGCCATGCTCGAATTTATCCTGGAGAACGGCAGTCAGGTCCGATATGGCCACCCTGGACTGGTGCATGGTTTCCCGGTCGCGGATGGTCACCCGGTGGTCGTCCAGGGTGTCAAAGTCCACCGTCACGCAATATGGGGTGCCAATCTCGTCCTGCCGGCGGTAGCGCCTGCCGATGCTCTGGGCATCGTCGAACTGGGCCTTGAAATGGCGGTTCAGTTGGTTGAACACCTCTCGCGCTGTGGGCGTCAGCCTTTCATTGCGGCTCAATGGCAGCACCGCCACGGTGACCGGGGCCAGTTTGCGATGCAGGTGCAGCACCACCCTCACAGCCGCCTGTCCTTCACCGGTTGGCGGCTCAGTTTCTTCATCGTATGAATCCAACCAGAATGCCAGAGTGGCCCGGTCGACTCCCCCCGAAGGTTCGATGACGTAGGGGAAATAATGAGTCTTGGTTTCCTCGTCGAAATAGGTCAGGTCCTGGCCGCTGTGCTCGGAGTGCTGGCGCAGGTCAAAGTCGGTGCGGTCGGCGATCCCTTCCAGCTCGGCCCACCCCCAAGGGAACCGGTACTCGATGTCGTAGCAATCCTTGGCGTAGTGGGCCAGTTCGTCGCTTCCGTGCCGGCGAAGACGCAGATTCTCCTTGCGTATCCCGTGATCCTGGTACCACGCCAGCCGTTCTTGGACCCACTTGTCCAGCCATTCCTCGTCGGTGCCGGGTTTGACGAAGTACTCCACCTCCATCTGCTCGAACTCCCGGGTCCGGAAGGTGAAATTTCCTGGAGTTATCTCGTTGCGGAATGACTTGCCGATCTGGCCGATGCCAAAGGGCAGCTTTTTCCGCGACGAGGTCACCACGTTGGCGAAATTGACAAAGATCCCCTGGGCCGTCTCTGGCCTCAAGAACACCTCGTGGGCGGTGTCCTCCACCGGGCCCTCAAAGGTGTGGAACATCAAGTTGAAACGCCGCGGCTCGCCAAACTGGCCGCCGCAATTCGGGCATGCTTCCGCGGAAGGACCCTCTAGGTCGTCGGTGCGGTAACGCCGGTGGCATTCCCGGCATTCCACCAGCGGGTCCGAAAAGTTCTCCACGTGGCCGCTGGCCACCCACACCTGGGGGTTCATCAGGATGGCGGCATCCAGCCCCACCATATCGTCGCGCTCCTGGATCACCGACCGCCACCAGGCATCCTTGACGTTGCGCTTCAGCTCAACGCCCAGAGGGCCATAATCCCAGGTTGAGCCCAGACCGCCGTAGATTTCGCTGCCTTGAAAGATAAAACCTCGCCTCTTGGACAAAGACAGCATCTTGTCCATCTCGGGGGTAGAAACGAATCGAGCCAAAGGTGGCCTCCAGGGGTTTAAGCCATCGGCCCCAGTTCATTAAGATCCAACACGGGGCCGTGATAATTTTTTAGCTTTACTTAGAGGGTATCAATTCAGCCGGTGGGGTGTAAACAAGACGACATGGGTCCAGCTGCGTGTAGGGGCGCCCCGATTCGATCGGGGCGCCCCTACGGGCCGGTTTCAATGCTGGTGTTTGAGATGAGCCCCGGCAACTCCTGCCGGACGGCCTCCGCCAGGTTGTCGGCCCGAAGGTCCTCTAATTGAAGGTATTTGGCGTCCATGGCTTGGGCGATGGTTCGGGCCAGTTCCAGACGTATGAACCCTGTCTCGGTGTCGATGACCACCGAAGGTATACGCTGTTGTTGGAACAGGGATGCCACCGGCTCAACCTCGGCAGCGGCCTCCAATACTTGAGCAGGCCCGCCCGACGCGCCTGAGTTTTGCCCCGTCTCGGCGCTCTGCAAACCCACGTTGGCCCGCCCGTCGGATAGGAGCACCAGCAAGGGCAGGACGTCCCGATCCTTCATCCGCTCGGCCTCGACGACCTCCAGGCCCATGAGCAGCCCTCTGCTCAGGGGCGTGCGCCCTCCAGTGGGCATCTCTTGCAGGCATACCTGGGCGAGATCGACACTGTTGGTGGGAGGCAAAAGCAGGTCGGCGCCTTCACCGCGAAAGGCGATCATTGCCACCCGGTCCCGGCGCTGGTACGCGTCCAGCAGAAGGGAGAGGATGGCGCCTTTGACAGCTACCATCCGGCGCTGTGTCCCCATGGATCCGCTGGCGTCCACCACAAATATGATCAGGCTTCCGGTCTTTGTCTCGCGCACCTTCTCCCTGACGTCCCAGGGCTCAATGAGCAGGGCCGGCAGGCCATCGGACGAAGCCGATGCGTCGCGACGCCGGTTTTGGGCGGGTGCTGCAGCCCGCAGGGTGGCATCCAGGGCAAGGTCGGTCACATCTCCCACCGGAGGCCTGGCGCCCACGTAGCGCCCGATAGACGAGCCACTGACGGTTTTCGCCCGTCTACCAGTGGACGTTCTGGCTCGCCGGTCGGGCGGCTGCACTTGAAGGGAGGCGATGGACAAGGGAGAGCCGACCTCGAAGACTTCGTCTTGAGGGGACCGGTTGTCGGGAGCGTCACCGGATTCAGGCGGAGACTCCTGGGAATCGTCCTCCTGCTCGTTCTCCGGCTCGTCTAGCGGCTCGTCCGGTTGGTGGGGGTCTGAGTCATCTTGGTCTGGACTCGAGTTTGAGTCGTTGTCCGACGGCTCCCGTTGCCGGGGTTGATGCTGCAAATCGTCGATCATCGAATCCAATTGCTCGGTGACCATCTGAGG
>MUCP01000038.1 GCA_002816875.1 SAR202 cluster bacterium Io17-Chloro-G2 | reverse complement strand
CACTCCGCCGCCGCAAAAACGCGCGCCCACGCTAATGTGCATCAGTGATTGAAGGTGCCGGAATCAGCCGGTCATATCGCCTCAATAGAACGATCAAACCCCAGCGTAGAGACCAGGGCCAGCCAGGTTCATCAAGGAGTTTAGCACAAGGCGCCGGCGATGCTCTCCCTATAATCGGACTTCCCCAAACCGATTACCCGAACGGATCGTAATATGGTTTATCCTTCTCCGAAGATGGTAGAATCTACAAGGCGAAAACACCAGCGGCGGGCTTGATGCCCCCAGTTGGCATCAGGTCACTGTTAAGAGAGGGTTTACATGTACCCACCAGGAGGCTCCAGGCAGCCGGAGGTAGACTTCGAGCAAATCATCGCGGGACTGCGCACCAATTTTGCCAAGGTCACTGAACGCCTAGGCGGCGGTGGAGTGGGCTTGGCTGTGGTGTTGATCGTAGGACTCATCGTAGTCATCTGGGCGGCCAGCGGCATCTACACGATAAGCCCCGGCGAGCAGGCGGCCCTGAGATTGTTTGGAGCGGTGCAAGAGCCGCCAGTCGATGAAACCGGTCTCCACTGGTGGTGGCCAGGTCCCGTGGGCAAGAAGGACGTGTTCCTGGTGAACCAGGTCCGGCGCATGGAATTGGGGTTTCGCAGCGGTGAAGGCGTTGCCGATGCCTCGGTCCCCGACGAAGCGCTGATGATCAGCGGCGATTTGAATATCGTCGACGTGCGGATGGTGGTTCAATACGACATCAAAAGCCTGACCGATTTCCTGTTCCGAGTCGATGATCCCGGCGAACCCGACCGAATTATCCCGCCCGGCCAGCCCGACGGACTGACCCTAAAGGACGCCTCCGAGTCGGCCTTGCGCTTGGTGGTAGGACAGCGTTCCATCGGCGACGTGCTGGCGGAAAAACGCCTGCAGATCGAGACAAGCACCAAAGAAAGACTGCAGGATATCTTGGACTCCTACAACACGGGGCTCAACGTGATCAGCGTTGCTCTGCAAAACGTGCAGGCCCCCGAGGAGGTCCGAGCAGCGTTCAACGATGTCTTGCAAGCCAGGCAGGACAAGGTGACTGCGGTCAACCAGGCCCAAGCTTACGAAAACCAGGTGGAGCCCGAGGCCAGGGGTCAAGCCCAACAGATAATCCAACCAGCGGAAGCTTTTAAAGAGGCACGAATCGCCAGGGCCAAGGGTGAAGCGGAGCGTTTCACATCGGTGTTGACCGAATACCGGAAATCCAGGGACGTGACCCGGCAGCGCCTCTACCTGGAGGCCATGGAAGACATACTGCCGGGAATCAGCAAGATCATCGTATCGCCTGAAGCCGAATCCGTATTGATCCTGGGAGGCGGCGGCGGTGGAGCCAATAGGTTGATCCCAGTGCCCGTGGGTCCCAGCCCCCAACCTTAAAAGGCACGTATTTAGGAATTAAGAGGCGTCAATGAAAACCTTGATCGTCGTGGGCGTGATTTTTGTCATAGCCCTGATATTAGTAAACACCGGTCTTTACGTAGTGGATGAAAGGGAACAGGTCATCATAACCCGCTTCGGCGAAGTACAAGCGGTTAGCAGGACTTCGGGTCTATACGTCAAGTTACCCTTTGTCGATACCGCTACTAGTTACGACCGCCGGGTGCTGCGCATCGACGCTCCGCCCGAGCGCATGCTGGACAGGGACATCAACATCCTTGAGATCGACGCATACGCCCGTTACCAAATCATTGACCCGGTGCAATTCCGGAAAACCTTGCAATCGGAAGAGAACGCCCGCCGGGTGTTGGGCCAAAGGATAAACGCGGCCCTTCGTGCCGAAGTGGCGGAGAGGAGCCGGGAGCAGATCATCGGCGGAGATGTGGAACTGGACGCTGAAGGCAATCCGGTGACCGACGATGAGGGCAACTCTCAGGTATCGGCCACGGAAAACCGGGCAATCATGCTAAGTGAAGTGCGAACCGCCATCCGGGATGAGTTGGACGCGGAGCCGGAATCATTTGGCATTGTCATGCTTGACGTGCGCATCAAACGCGCCGACTTCCCCGGGGAGGTTTCCGGCAGGGTATTCGAGCGGATGAGGTCCGACCGGGAAAAGATCGGCCGCAAACTGAGGGCTGAGGGTGAAGAAGAGTCTCGCCGGCGCCGGGCGAGAGCCGACAGGACGGTGGAGGTCATTCTGGCCGAGGCCGACCAGCAAGCCAACCGCCTCAGGGGCGAAGGGGAAGCTGAGGCCATCAAAATACTCGCGGAGGCCCTGGACGAAGATCCTGAGTTCTTTGCGTTCCAACGAAGTTTGGAGGCATATCGGTCCGTCTTCAACCAGCAGACCACAGTCATCCTTTCTTCAGAAGCAGACATTTTCAAATTCCTGCAAGGACCCGGCGCAACGCCGTAGAGCGGAAAATAGCGGAGCCATCAAAACGGTTTCCGCTAACCCAAGTCAGCAAAAACCCGGCGGGCGCTTCTCCGCCGGGTTTTTAAAAAAGTTCACCGGCGGCTGATTCAGCCCCATATGGTGGGACTCCTGGCCAATGTCGAACCGGGAACTTCGCATCGGGAATCGAGTGTTTCGCCAGGGAAGAAGATGGGGCAGCTGTGAAATGAAGATTCACGAACACCAGGCCAAAGCCCTCTTCGCCAGATACGGCATCCCCGTGCCCAAAGGCGAGGTTGCCACCACTCCCGAAGAAGCAGTTCAGGCCGTCAGAAACCTTGGCGGCCGTGCGGTGCTCAAAGCCCAAGTCCATGCCGGCGGCAGGGGTAAAGGCGGCGGGATCAAGGTGGTTCAATCTAAGGAAGAAGCCTCGGAATTTGCCGCCGGCCTGTTGGGCAAGAATCTGGTCACTCCCCAAACCGACGCCCAGGGCGTTCCCGTCAGCCATCTTCTGGTGGAAGAACTGGCTGGCATCTCCAGAGAATTGTACCTGGCCGTCACCGTTGACCGGGGCCGTTGTTTACCGGTTATGCTGGTGAGCAAATCCGGCGGGATGAACATAGAGGAAGTTGCCACCACGGACCCGGACGCCATCCATGCCGAACCCATAGACCCCGTTTTGGGCTTTCTGCCCTATCAAGCCCGCCGGTTGGCGGACAAACTGGACCTGAACGATGGGGCCGCCGCAATGGCCGGCCAGATCATGTCCGGACTATACCGGCTCTTCGTCCAGCAAGACTGCTCGCTGGTGGAAATCAACCCTCTTGCCGTAACCGCCGAGGGAGAACTTATCGCCCTGGACGCCAAGGTCGATTTGGAGGACGACGCGCTATTCCGGCATCCAGACAACCAAGAACTGGCCGACCATACCCAAGAAAACGAACTTGAGGCCAAGGCCGCCGCTTTAGCCATAGCCTACGTCAAGCTGGACGGCAACGTTGGCTGTTTGGTCAACGGCGCGGGCCTAGCCATGGCGACCATGGATGTGATAAGCACGGTGGGGGCAGCGCCAGCCAACTTCCTGGACGTGGGAGGAGGCGCCAGCGAGGAGAAGGTTGCCGCCGCGGTGACGATAATCCTCTCAGATCCGGATGTAGACCGGGTGCTGGTCAATATTTTCGGTGGCATCCTCCGTTGTGACATCGCGGCTCAGGGAATCATTCAAGCCTATAAGAACACAGGCTCATCGCTGCCGCTTGCCGTACGCATGTTGGGGACCAATGTCGAACCAGGCAAAAAAATCCTGCGAGAATCGGGTTTGGACGTGACCTTCGCCAACACCATGATAGAGGCCGCCCACGCGATTTCTCAGGTCCGGTGATCACATTTACCCAACCGATCTCAGCCTGGAGATGTTCCGGCCAAGTCCGTTCCAGCCAGGTTGATACCGGTCAGGCCCCTTCCGGTCAAGCACCTGCAAGCAAATCCCGGAGATGATGCCTACATGGGCATTCTGATAGACGAGAGATCCCGCATCGTGGTCCAGGGGATCACTGGCCGTGAGGGCGGTTTCCACGCCAAATCTTGCCTCGACTACGGCACCCAGGTGGTGGCGGGAGTGACCCCCGGCAGGGGCGGTCAGACCGTCGAGGGAAACGTTCCCGTGTTCGACTCGGTCAAAGAAGCGGTGGAAAAAACCGGCGCCAACGTGTCTTTGATCTTCGTTCCCGCCCGGGCCGCCATGGATGCCGTGGTCGAGGCCGCCGATGCCCGCGTAGGGTTGGTGGTCTGCATCTCCGAGGGGATCCCGGTGCAGGACATGGTCAAGCTTTCCCAGTATCTGGACAAGATGGGAGTGCGGTTGATCGGGCCCAATTGTCCGGGACTTATCAATCCCGCCGCCGCCTGCAAAGTGGGAATCATGCCCGGGTCCATCCACCTCCCCGGCCGGACCGGCGTGGTTTCCCGCAGCGGCACGCTGACCTACGAAGCGGTGGGCCAGCTCACGGCACTGGGGATTGGTCAATCAAGTTGCGTGGGGATTGGAGGGGACCCGATAATCGGCACGGATTTTGTCGACATTCTGCGTCTGTTTAACGATGATCCCGCCACAGACCAGGTGGTGCTTATCGGAGAGATAGGCGGGGCTATGGAACAGGACGCGGCCGCTTACATCAAGGATGGGTTCACCAAGCCCATCTGCGCTCTGATCGTCGGCGCTACGGCGCCTCCAGGAAAGAGAATGGGCCACGCCGGCGCCATCATCACCGGAGATAGCGGGCGCGCCAAATCAAAGGTCAAAGCCCTTAGAGACGCGGGCGCCGTCATCATCCCCACACCAGCGGATATTGGAGAAACTGCCCAAAACCTCCTTGATTCCAACAAATGATGGACCTTGAGCACGTGTAATTTCTGGAGTCCCACGCTGCGGGGTAGGTTGAGGCTCCTCCAGCATCACAGTCACGACCCCCTAAACTGGCCGATGCTTATCGGTGGCCGTCGGGCAGGCTGTTATACTGGAAAGTGCCCCGGTTGGACACGAAGGTTGCCGATGGTAATCCGGCAGCAAGGTCCTAGAGATCTTGGACGGAGTTAGAGACCCTGAAATACGAAACCGTCATAGGGCTGGAGGTGCACGTTCAGCTCCATACCAAGAGCAAGATGTTCTGCTCGTGCCGGGCCGACTACCAGACTGCGCCCGCTAACCATCGGGTTTGCCCGGTATGCCTGGGTCTGCCGGGTACCCTGCCGGTCATCAACCGAAAGGCTGTTGAATACACCATCATGACCGGTCTGGCCCTGGACTGCAGCATTCCCGAATATACCAAGTTCGACCGGAAGAACTATCCCTACCCGGACCTCATGAAGGGATACCAGATATCTCAGTACGATCTTCCCTTGGCGTTGGACGGCCACCTGGACATTCGTATTGATGGGGAAGATTCTAGGATCGGCATTGAACGGGTGCACCTGGAAGAAGATGTGGCCAAGCTACATCATCACCCTTCCAGCGGCGGTGAATCCTACAGCCTGGTGGATGTGAACCGGTCAGGGGTCCCCTTGATGGAGGTGGTCAGCAAGCCAGACATGCGCTCGCCGGAGCAGGCCCGGGCGTACCTGACCACCCTGCACACCATTTTGCAATATCTGAATGTCTCCACCGCTAGTATGCAGGATGGCAGTTTCCGGTGCGACGCCAACATCAGCCTGCGTCCGCTGGGCGCTCCGGAACTGGGCACCAAAGCAGAAGTCAAAAACATGAACACCTTTCGTGGAGTGTTCATGGCCCTGAAACATGAAGAGGAACGCCAGCGGAAAATACTTGATGACGGTGGCCGGGTGGTCCAGGAAACCAGGGGTTGGTCGGAGGCCCGCAATGCCACTTTCTCGCAGCGAAGCAAGGAGTCTGCCCACGACTACCGGTACTTTCCCGAACCGGACCTGCCGCCGCTGACCATTGACCAAGGTTGGGTGGAAGATATACGGGGCCGATTGCCCGAGTTGGCCGGGAAGCGCGGCTCACGGTTCATGCAACAGTACGGGCTCCCGGAATACGATTCGGGCCTCTTGACCAGTTCTAAAGCCGTGGCCGACTTCTTTGAGGAGGCCGTGGCCGTCTGCCCCGCGGAGGGCAAGACCGGAGAACCTCTGGTCGAAAACCTGGCCAAAAACGTCAGTAACTGGATATTGGGAGACCTCAGCAGGCTGCTAAACCTGGAGAACGTAGGAATCGGCCAGTCCAAAGTCACGCCGTGCCACCTGGTAGAATTGATAGGCTTGGTGGAAGCAGCGGATATCAGCAACAGCACTGCCAAGGCCGTTCTGGAGGAAGTTTACAACTCTGGAAAGGCCCCTGCAGAGATCGTCAAAGAGAAGGGATACGCCCAGATACACGACTCGTCGGTGTTGGAAACGGCGGTTACCCAGGCGATCGCGGATAACCCCAAAGCTGTGGAGGACTACAAAAACGGCAAGGATACCGCCGCGAAATTCTTGGTGGGCCAGGTGATGAAAATAACCAAGGGCCAAGCCAAGCCGGAGCTGGCGAACCGATTGGTTCAAGAGGGTCTCGAAGCCTTAAGATAGATAGGCTAAGATAAGATGGTGGCGCAACGGCGGATCATCCACCAGCGGGTTCGTCTCCCAGCGGATCATTCCGATGGGATTGGAGATCATCCCACCGTATATAAGCTAAGAATCACCGAGGTAACTCTTTGGGCACTTACCTGAACATCATACAGATACTGGTTTCGTTGATGATCCTGGTGGTCATTTTAAGCCAGGTCAAAGAGGGCGGCGGCGGGTTGTTCGGCAGCGGCCAATCTTCAATCAAAACCCGCCGGGGCTTGGAGAAAACCCTTTTCCAGTTCACCATTTTCTTGGTGGGATTATTCCTGCTGGTATCCATCGTCAGCGTGCGCTTCGGGTAAACGCCGCCTCAACGGCGAGGGGGCCCATTTCTCATCCTTTAATCCCCAGTCATGGAATCCATGGAATCTCCTATCATTGTGTTGACCACCGATTTTGGCGCCGGCAGTCCTGCCGTTGGCGTGATGAAAGGCGTGATCCTAACCATTAATCCTCAGGCTAATATCGTCGACCTCACCCACCAAGTGGACCCCCAAAAGGTCCTCCAGGGAGCGCGTATTTTGGGCGGCAGCCACCGGTTTTTCCCCCAGCGGTCCATCCACATTGCCGTGGTGGACCCCGGCGTAGGCACAAGCCGGCTGGGACTGCTCCTCACCACGCCCCACGGGCGTTTCGTGGGCCCGGATAACGGCTTGTTCAGCAACGTTATTCGGGGCTACATGCCTCACTCGCCTGATGCTGACGGGCCAGTCCCAATTCCCGAAGGTTGCTCTGCCCGGATACTGGACCAGCCTCGATACTGGCTGGACCCCGTCAGCAACACCTTTCACGGCCGCGACGTTTTCTCGCCGGTGGCCGCCCACCTTTCCCTGGGAGTCCCCGATGCGGAGTTGGGCCCGCCGGCGGAGCAGATGGATTTCTTGACCACGCCGCAACCGTCCATACAAAATGGCGAGATACACGGCGAAGTCATATCCGCAGACCACTTTGGCAACCTTGTGACTAATATCACTGCCGCGTCGCTGAGCAGCACCGCGGTGCTAGCTGTGGGGATCAAAGGGCGCCGCATACCGGGCCTTAGCAAGACCTTCCACGACCACGGTCCAGCCGTCGACGGCGTCCTCGTCGCGCTGATCAGCAGTAGCGGCTATCTGGAGATTGCCGTAAGAGACGGCAGCGCCGCCCAATACCTGGAAGCAGGCGTTGGTGAAGCGGTGATCGTCCAACTCGGCCATTGATTCGACCCACCCTCAACCGCTGATACCTGATTCTATTGACATCGTTTCACCCCATGCTACGATTGGGAAAATTAGTCTTGAAATCCCAACGTAACAGCCATTGGGGGCCGCTATGGAACTGGACCGGGAAACTCTGATCAAGCTCTACACTACCATGGCGACCATCCGCAACTTCGAAGAACGTGGCATACCTGAAACGGGACAGCGGGCCATGTCGGCCTCTGTGCATTCCTCTGCCGGCCAAGAAGCCGTTCCCACGGGCATATGCGCCCACCTGACCGATGAAGATTACATTGGCAGCACCCACCGGGGCCACGGCCACTGCATCGCCAAGGGAGTAGACCCCAAGCTGATGATGGCCGAGTTGTTCGGCCGGGCCACCGGTCCCAATAAGGGCAAAGGCGGGTCCATGCACATCGCCGACATGAGCAAGGGAATGCTGGGCACCAACGGAGTCGTTGCCGCCAGCGTGCCCCTGGCCGTGGGCGCCGCCCTGACCTCTAAACTGAAGAACCTGGGACGGGTCGCCGTAGCCTTTTTCGGAGACGGGGGCGCCAACCAGGGCGTGCTCCACGAGTCTATGAACCTGGCCTCGGTTTGGAAGCTGCCGGTCATCTTCTGCTGCGAGAACAACGGCTACGCCGAATCCACTCCCGTGGAATACGGCCTTTCCGTAGCCAACGTTTCCGACCGGGCAGCGGGGTACAACATGCCGGGCATACTGGTGGACGGCATGGATGTTTTCGCGGTCTACGATGCCGCTGGCCAGGCCGTGACCAGGGCCAGGGCCGGGGAAGGGCCAAGCATGCTGGAGTGCCGCACCTACCGCTACTACGGGCACACCGTTTTCGACAATCCCCTTAGTTACCGCACCAAAGAGGAAGAGGACCATTGGCGGGCCCGAGACCCCCTGAAACAATTCCGGGAGACGGTGATACCCCAGGGCGACATCACCGCGGAAGAGTTGGACCAGATCGACAAAGATGCGGAACAGCTGATGGAAGAGGCGATCAAATTCGCCGACGAAAGCCCAATGCCCGAACCGGCCGAGTTGTATGACGACGTATATGTCAGCTATCCAAAGGAATTGCTCAAGCGCGGTTCCAATATGGAGATATAGCCAGTAGGGGCACGGCATGCCGTGCCCTTATGGAAGGCCCGCCGCTGCGATACCGGAAGGAGAAAACCATGACCAGCATGGCTGCCACAGGAACGCGGGAGATCCAGTACCGAGAAGCCATCAACGAGGCTATCCGCCAAGAGATGGAAAGGGATGAGTCGGTCATCATCATGGGCGAGGAGATCGCCGGCGGTGCGGGCCGGGAGCATTTGGGAATAGTCGACGCCTGGGGCGGGCCTTTTCGCACCACCGTGGGCTTGATCCAACAATTCGGCAACCAGCGGGTGTTGGACACGCCTCTGTCCGAGGCGGCGTTCGTCGGTGCAGCCATCGGCGCGTCATCCACTGGTATGCGTGCCATCGCCGAGCTCATGTTCGTCGACTTCGTGGGCGTGTGCATGGATCAACTGCTGAACAACGCTGCCAAGATGCGTTATATGTTCGGCGGCCAGGTCAAGGTGCCGTTTACCCTTTTGACGCGCATCGGGGCCGGCTTCGGCAGCGCCGCTCAGCACTCGGAATCCTACTACTCCATCTTCAGCCACATCCCCGGCCTGAAGGGAGTTTGCCCTTCCGACGCCTACACCGCCAAGGGGTTGCTAACCGCGGCCATCCGGGACGACGACCCGGTGGTGTATTTCGAACACAAAGGGCTGTACGGCCAAACCGGCCTGGTCCCCGAGGAACCCTACGAACTGCCCTTGGGAAAAGCAAGGACCGTCAGGGAAGGAACGGACGTTACCCTGGTGGGAATCTCAAAGATGACCTGGGTCTGCACCGCCGCCGCCGAAGAGCTGGCCAAGTCCGGCGTCCAAGCCGAAGTGGTGGACCTCCTGAGTATCTCACCCATCGACTACGACCACGTGATCGAATCGGTGAAGCGCACCCACCGGCTGGTGGTGGTGGATGAAGATACGCCGATATGCAGCCTGGCTTCCGAGATCTGCGCCAGGGTTGCCGAGGAAGCCTTCGACTACCTGGACGCGCCGCCGTCCCGGGTGACGGCCCCCCACACTCCGGTGCCCTACAGCCGTTCGTTGGAGAACAACTACATGCCCAATGAGGCCCGGGTGATCAGCACCGTACAGGGGTTGATGGCCAGGGGCTAAGCAAATATGGGCTAGTGAAACAGCAATCCGCCGTTGACGTTGTAGGCCTGGCCGGTGATGAACGAGGCGTCTTCCGAGGCTAGGAACGCCACCATGTTGGCCACGTCCTCGGCTTCGGCAATTCTTCCCAGGGGCGTACGCCGTCCCGCCTCCTCGACGATCCGGCCCCGGAACTCTTCCAAAGTGACTCCCTGCTCCTCCGCCAGGCCCCGCTCCCAGTAGCTCATCCTGTCTGTGTTGATGGGGCCGGGACACACGGCGTTGACGGTGATTTGGTGTTCTGCCAGGTCCATCGCTGACGCCTGGGTCAAACCCAGCACCGCGAACTTTGAAGCGGAATAGGCCGCGCCCATGGCGCTGGCTTGCTTGCCGGCGTTGGATGCGATATTGATGATCCGGCATCCCCTTCCCAGGCGAATCATCTCCCGACCCACAACCTGGGTACACACGAATACCGCCGTCGTGTTGATGGCCAAAAAGTGGTCCCAAACATCCCGGGACAGTTCGGTGACTGGGACCTTGTCCCGGCCGATTATGGCCCTGGCGTTGTTCACCAAGATGTCTATGCCGCCGAAGCGGTCCATCACCTGAGCGGCCATCCCTTGGATCTGCCCATCGTCGGATAGGTCGCAATAAACGGGCAGGCAGGCGCGCCCCAGGGCCTCTATCTCTTCCGCTACGCTGTCGATGCTATGCCACTCCGCCCGGACCTCCGCCGGAGGCAGGTCGGCCGTCTCCCGGCGCACGTCGGTGATGGCCACGTCCGCGCCGCGCTGGGCCAGCTTCAACGCCGTGGCCCGTCCCACGCCGCGCATCCCCCCAGCGCCGGTGACCAATGCTATCTTGCCTTCCAAATCAGCCATATCCTTCCCCCGGTTAGCTTTAACGCCATGATTTTGATGGCATTATAATGTCCAACCGTTCGCCTCCGATACATCAAATCTCCCGGCGATCACCGGCTGGGTTTGCGCTATTGGGCGATATCTGATATCAATCCCATAATCCAGGTCAATCTTCCTTGGTGCGAAGGAGAACGCCTGAACCCACTCGGCCCATTCCTAACGGCCTCCGGACCGCTGGTAGTGGCATTGATCACCTACCGCGGGTAGTTTAGGTTCCGGCACCGCTGGGTATTACAGCCCAGGCAAGAAATTGAATGGTCCGGCCAGCATACGCCAAAAGAACTCTAGTTTGCCAAACGGCTCAACCGCGTCTGATGTGTGGATATACATCAAGCCAAACATCGGCCAAAATGAGAACCCGATGCTGCCGCTTTTGGAAGCAGTTGCCTTCCTAGCCATCAAACGACTCCTTTAACTGATCTTGGCGTCAAATCTTGCGCTTACGGCGCAGCAAGGGTGAATTATGGCGACATCCATCGTCCGGGGCAAATACGTCATCGTGCGGGCCGGCAGCGACGCAGGCTCCACCACGGTCATCGCCGATGGAGCGGTATTCCAGCGGGACGGAGTGATCGAAAACGTTGGTGCTTACTCCGCCATCAAGGCTGCCCACGATGCCGACCAAGAATTGGGAGGCGACGGCTACCTGGTTTTTCCGGGCCTGGTCAACTGCCACCACCATGGCCGTGGCGTCTCCACTTTTCAGATGGGCACCTGCGACGATTCCCTGGAAACGTGGATGCTGGCCGGCTGGGGACGCCGTCCCTACGACCACTACCTGATGACAGCCTACACAGCGATTCAGATGCTTGAGTCGGGCACCACCACCGTCATGTACAACCATCCACAAACGCCGGTAGCCGGCCTGCAAGAGGACATAGCCCAGATAATCCGGGGATTCTCCGACTCAGGGATGAGGACGGCCTTTTCCGTCTATTTTCGGGAACGCAACCGGGTGGTGTACGCCGACGACCAAGAATTCATCTCCGGCCTGCCCCGCGACCTTAGCGACGGATTGAACCGTTACCTGGCGGCGATCGATATGACGATCCAGGAGTATTTCGCCATGTTTCAGGCCGTTCGCGACAAGTATGAAACGGGACCCGGCGGAAAGGTCCGGGTGCTGTTAAGCCCCAGCAACGTCCAGTGGGTCTCCGACGAATTCCTGCAGCAGACCAAGGAACTGGCCACCCAGCTCCACACCGGCATACACATGCATCTGGTGGAGAGTTTCTATCAAAAAGAGTACGGCAACCGGCATTGGGGGAAGACGCCGGTAGCCCACCTCAATGACTTGGGATTTCTGGGGCCCGAACTTTCCTGCGCCCACGGCGTGTGGCTGACCAGGCAAGACATAGACCTGCTGGCCCAGAGCCAGACCACTGTGTGCCACAACGCCAGTTCCAATCTGAGATTGAAGAACGGCATCGCTCCCGTCAACGACATGCTGGCCGCGGGTATCAACGTGGCGATGGGCACCGACAGCACCGCGTTGAACGATGACGATGACATGATCCAGGAGATGCGCCTGGTTTCGAAATTGCACCGCCAGCCGGGAGTGGGCCAACCCGGCCTCACCTCCCAAGGCTCCCTGGCCATGGCCACCGCCAACGCCGCCCGGCCCACGTGTTTCCACCAGGAGGTCGGCGTCTTGGAAAAGGGCTATCGAGCCGATATGGTGCTGCTGGATCTGAAAAGCATCGAGGAACCCTACTTTGATCCGGACCTCGATCCGGTGGACGCCCTGCTCTACCGCGGGAAGGCCGGGCAGGTAGACACGGTGATCGTCGATGGTGAAGTGGTGTTAAAGGGCGGTAAGCCCACCAAGGTGAACAAAGACGAGATCGTGCGGGAATTGAAGGCCCGTTTCTCGGCGCCTCTAGACCCCCAGACCCGCGAGACACGCGCCATGGTCAGCGGGTTG
>MUCP01000037.1 GCA_002816875.1 SAR202 cluster bacterium Io17-Chloro-G2 | reverse complement strand
CCTACGAAGCTGTCCCAGCGGCTCACGGTGGCGTCTTGTTGCGAGGGTAGGAGCAGCAGTTGGTCGCCCACGCGTAACTCGGCGCCCTCGTCCAGGCGGAATACTATGCGGTTTGCATCTATCGACTCCACCGAGACGCCGGGACGGCCTTCCACCTGGGGCAGGCCACGCAAGGATGCGATCGACTTAAGTCCTGCGTCGCCGATCGCGGCGCCGGGGCGGGGGGTGCTGATGACCGTGGTCAGGACCTTTCCGGCGTAGTGGAAGTCGGTCATGTAGCCGTAGCCGGTCTCCATCACCATGTAACTGCCGCCCTGGATCTCGGTGACTCCCGGGATCTCCCCGGCCACGTCGTAGCTCCAGGTCTCTCCGGTGGAAACGATCTCCACCGGCACCCCGGCGGCCACGATGGCGTCTTTGAGATCGATGACCTGCTGGATCACCCGGCGGCCTTCGGTCACCCGGTCCTCCCGCTGGGGCATCTCGGGAATGACCTGATGGCTCATGATGCCTCGAAATTTTAAAGCTGGCAGCGAGTGGATCACCTTGGCAAGTTCCACTCCTTGCGGGATATCCTGGATGCCGCAACGGCCCAGCCCGGTCTCCATCTCAACCACCACGCCGAGTTCCACGCCCCTGGCCGACGCGGCATCGGAAAGGTTCTTGGCGTTGGCCGGGTCGTCGCAGGCGACCAGCATCTCCGCCTGTCCCGCCAGGGTGCATAGACGGTCGATCTTTCGGGGGCCGGCTACCTCGCTGGTGATGAAAACGCTGGGGACGCCGCCGTCGACCATCACTTCTGCTTCCGACACCTTGGCAGAGCACACACCGCCCACGGTGCCGCCGCGGCGTATCTGCCGGTGGGCCAGCGCCGGGGTCTTATGGTTCTTGCCGTGGGGCCGCAGCTTGGCGGTACGTCCGGCGTAATATTCCGCCATGACGTCCATGTTGTGGTCCACCGCGTCCATGTCCAATATCAGGCACGGAGTGTCCAGGTCTTCCAGGAGTGTTCCCGGTGTGGGCCGGTAGCGGTTGTCCATGAATTCCTCTCAAAAAATCTGAATACCTATAGCTGAACGCTGATCGCCTAAGCAAATCTACCCCTGGCGGCGATGGGCCAGAACCCCTCAAGCTTGCCCTTGCGGACCGCGCGGATGTAATCGTATTGGTTGAGGGAGAGCTCTAGGTCGAATGGGACCAGCCAGACCTTTCTGCCGGGCATGAATCTGCTGTAGGCCGATTCCTCCAGTTCCAACACACCGTGCTCGGCGCTGAAACGGACGGCTTTGGCCCCATCCTGCCCTTCCAAGACAGGCAGTCCGAGGTCGGGGCCGGTGGCCTTGTGCCCCGCGTCCACCACCGCGGAACCTTCCGTGGGATGGCTGATGACCGAGGCCAGGATCTTGGCCGCAGGCTGGTATTCAGGCTGGGATTGGCAATGGGCATAATCCATCAGGGCATAGGAGGCGGCCTGGATCTCGGTGATGCCCTGGGCGCCGGCTATGGCTTGATTTCCGGAAGCCGCCACGCTTACCACCGGGGCAGAAGCCCCTTGTTGTTCCAACAGGCGGGACGTGTCCATCAATCCTTGTAATCGCACGTTCGAGTCGTCTTCGGAGCCGATGCTGGGGCCACTCGAACCGTCGTGACCACGCCGATGGTTGGCACGATCAGGTAGTGAAGCCATCAAGCCGTCCAGGCGCAATCCCGCTGCGCCCGAGACTTTTGCCGCCAGAGCGGCGGCATCCGGTCCCATGGCAACGCCGCTGCCGCCGGACCCGGCGTCCACCTCCACCAAGATCCCCAGGGTGGCCCCCGCGGCGGTAACCGCGTCCGACAGCGCGGTAACGTTCTCGGCATTGTCCACGGCTACCGCGATATGGTGGCTTGCGGCCAGGGCGCTCAGCCGGGCGATCTTTGGGCGGCCGGCGATGGGGCTGGAGATCAGTATGTCGGCAAACCCGGCTCCCGCGAAGACCTCCGCTTCGCCCACTGTGTTAACCGCAATGCCATCCGCCGGGTTAGCCGCGGCCACTTGGAGGTGGGCGATGTGCGGGCATTGGTGGGTCGAGACATGGGGTCGAACCTTGAGCCCGGAGCCACCACTGGAACCTTCTAGTGAGGCGTGAAACCGGGCGATATTGGCTTCCATCACGTCCAAGTCAACCACCAGGGCTGGGGTGTCCAGCTCCTCCACTGGGGTTCCTACGGGCTGGAATATGGGACGTTCCATCAATGACACCTCTGGATCGTTATCAAATTCTTGGGGCCGACGCGCCGGGAGAAGGACAGTCAACTAGGTTCGGATCAAATGGCGGAAATCGGCCGCAATCGCCAGGCCAGCAGAATATCATATAAACAGCCATTCATGTCCCGAACCGCCAGGAAAAGACCGACCTGCCGGGGAACATTGGGAGTCGCGGTCAGCTTGCATTTACGTGTCGGCGGTGACAAAATTGCTGGCGGCTCAGCCAAGCGATCACAAACTCTGGTGACAGAGACAATTCGTTGACGCAAAAAGATCAATCTACTCCCGGCTCGTTGCCGGGTTTACTGGAAGGTGTGCGGGTGCTGGACCTGACTCACCACATCTCCGGGCCGTACTGCACGCGGCTGTTGTCCACTCTGGGGGCCGAGGTGATCAAAGTGGAACGGCCCCAGACCGGGGACCCTATCAGGGGGATTGGAAGAATCGAGCCCACGACGGAGGTCCACGGCAACGATGGAGGCAGGCGAGAGACCGAAATCCCCCCTTACCCCCCTTTGCAAAGGGGGGGATTGGCTCAAGTCGCAGGTGGAGGTGATGCCGTCTCTCCCTGGTTCCTTTATTTAAACTCCTCCAAGAAAAGCCTGACTTTGGACCTTAAATCCGCCCGGGGGCTTGAGATCGTCAAGAAGCTGGCGGTGAAGGCCCAAATAGTGGTGGAAAACTTTGCCCCGGGCGCCATGGATAGTCTGGGGTTGGGGTATTCCCAGCTGAGCCAACTGAACCCTGCGTTGGTCATGACTTCCATCTCCAACTACGGGCAGACCGGACCCCACCGGGATTGGAAGGCACTGGAGATTAACCTCTATGCCGCCGGCGGGCTCATGAACATCACCGGCGAGGAAGACCGGCCTCCGTTGAAAGAGGGCGCTCCCCTGGCCCAGCTAGGTGCAGGACAAAACGCCTTTGTCGCCACCATGGCCGCCCTGATGTATGCCGAAGAGACGGGTCAGGGGCAACACATCGACCTGTCCATCGCCGAATATGCCACCAACATCCTGGAAAATGCGTTGATGCAGTACAGCTACTCGGGCGTGGAATATTCCAGGGTGGGCAACCGTGGCTACGGCCGGGCCGCCTGGGGAATATACCCTTGCGGCGACGGCCACGTGGGCATAATCTCGGGTCCAGACACCAACTGGCCAGAGATCGCCAAGTTCATGGAGCGGGAAGAGCTGGCTGACCCCAGGTTCGTCTCCCGCCAGGGACGTCTCGAAAACGCCGATGAGATCGACGCTCTGATGCTGCCCTGGCTGCTGGATCACGATAAAGTGGACATATTCAAGGCGGGCCAGGACCACGGGTTGGGATTCGCCTACGTGGCGACCATGCAGGATATCTTGGAAATGGAGCAACTCACCGCCCGGGGCTACTTCGTTGAGCTAGACCATCCAGCCACCGGACCGCTGAAATATCCCGGACCGCCCATCAATTTGGGCAGCAACACTTCCCCCCTCATGAAAGGGGGATCAGAAGGGGATAGCTCCGGCGGCCAACACCATGGTTGGGTGTACCGGCCCGCGCCCCTGCTGGGCGAGCACACCCAGCAAACCTTGGAAGAGTTGGGATACGACGATTCGGAAGTTCGGTCGCTGCGGGACCGGGGAATCGTATAGATGGTCCAAGATGGCGCCACTGGGGGACCGCCGCCGCAAGCCCTAACCCGGTACCGGATATTGGACCTGTCGCGGATATGGGCAGGGCCCTACTGCACCAAGCTGCTGGCCGACATGGGCGCCGAAGTCGTAAAGATGGAATCGTTGAGGGTATACGACTCCCATCGGGGCCCGGTGGCGCCGGCCCGTGGAGTGGTGTCGTATCCCGATGCCGAACCAGGCGACGAGCCGTGGAACCGAAACGGCTGGTTCAACTGCCTGCACATGAGTAAGTACGGGGTCACACTGGAATTGACCCAGGATGCCGGCCGGCGGGTCTTCGAGCAATTGGTCTCTATCAGCGACGTGTTGATCGAGAATTTCCGGCAGGGCAGCCTGGAGCGGCTGGGCTACACATACGATGGTCTGCGCCGGTTCCGTCCCGACCTCATCTACGTGTCCATGCCTGCATTCGGAAATACCGGCCCCTGGAAGGAGTACCTCGCCTACGGCATCGGCCAGGAGCAACTGTCCGGCATGGCCCATATGACAGGCTACGCCGGAGACGGTCCCATGAAATCGGGCATCAACCATGGCGATCCCATCACTGGGTCCCATGCCGCCGGAGTAGTGCTGGCCGCCCTACGCCAACGCCGGCGCACCGGTCAGGGAAGGTATATCGACGTTTCCCAGCAGGAATCGGCCGTCTCTCTCATCGGGGCCGACGTGCTGGCCTACCAGGTCACCGGCCAGGAACCCCAGCGCCGGGGCAACCGCTCCCCCGGCTTCGCTCCCCACAACGCCTATCCCTGCGCTGGAGAAGACCGCTGGGTGACCATCGCCGCCGCAACCGGCGAACAATGGCAAAGCTTGGCGAACATCATTGGAGGAGACGGGGGAGGAGACGGGCTCGCGGACAATCCCAAGTTCGCCACCGTTGGGGACCGGCTGGAAAATCAGGACGAACTGGACGGGATCATCGCCGCCTGGACCAGGGGTAAGGAGCCCTATCCCATTTCTCAGGAGCTCCAAAAATCCGGTATTCCCGCCAGCCCGGTGCTGCGGGGGCCTGACTTGTTGCAGGACCCCCACTTCGCCGAACGGGGGACCTTTGTAGAGGTTGACCACCCCAAGGTGGGGCCCAAGTGGTATCCGGGAATTCCGTGGAAAATGAGCGTCACGCCGGGCCGGGTGCGCTGGCCCTCCCCGAGCCTGGGAGAGCACAACCGGCAGGTTTACGGCCAATTGCTAGGCATGGCCGAAAAGGACATTGCAGGATTGGAAAGGGACGGTGTGATCGGCGTCAAACCCACCGGATCAAGGATAATCTAGCCATCGGCTATCACCGCCCGGAGTCATATTGAACAAAAACATTAAGGCCGCGTAGTGGCAGCTTCCGAAACATCATTTGGATACTTGCTGCCAACCAGGGAATTGGTCATGGCCACAAGCCCTCCTGACACCGGCAAAGCCATCGAACTGGCGGAGATGGCCGAGGGGCTGGGTTTCGGCTCTGTCTGGGCCGGCGACAGCATTTTGGCTCGGCCAAGACTGGAAGCATTGACCACCCTGGCCGCCATTGCCGCCAGGACCCGGCAGGTGAGGCTTGGCACGGCCGTGCTGCTACCCGCGCTGCGCAACCCGGTGATATTGGCCAACGAGGTGGCCAATCTGGACCTGTTGTCTCAAGGCCGGGTGGTCCTGGGAGTCGGGATCGGTTCCAAGACGCCCCTTGTACAGCGGGAGTTCGACTCCTGCGGCGTCTCGTTCAGCCACCGGGTCAGCATCTATGAAGAGGGGCTGACCATCATGCGACGGCTGTGGTCGGAACCGGAGGTCACATTTACCGGCCGGCATTTCCAATTGAAGGAGGTCAGCCTGGGGCTGCGTCCTATCAAGAAACCAGGTATCCCCCTTTGGATGGCCGGGACCGTTGATGCCGCCCGCCGGCGCATGCTGCGTTTAGGCGACGGATGGTTCCCTAATCCGCCCACAACTCAGGCGTTCACAGAAGGATGGGACCGGATCAAGGAGTTGGCAGTGGAATCCGGTGAGGACGCCGAAAAACTCCACCGCTGCGTCTACACCACGCTGAATATCAACGAAGACGCCGCCCAGGCGGACAAGGAGATGCGGGCCTTCATCGAGGGATATTATGGCTCTCCTTTTGAAACAGCGTCCCGCACCCAAAGCGTGTGCGCTGGAAACGCCGAGAAATGCGCCTCCTGGATAAAATCCTTCGTCGACGCCGGGGCCCAGACCGTAGTCATCCGCTTCGGCGGTCCCGACCAGCAGGGTCAACTCCATAAATGCGCCCAAGAAGTATTGCCCAAAGTACGAGGCTAAGAGAATCGAACGCGGGTAAACCGATTTTACCCGTCTAGTAACTAACGCCCAACTGCCCGCTGAGCGCCGACTGCTGAAAGCTTTAGAACATGGAGGTCTGACTATGGCTGAAAAGGAAGCCCTGTACGAGATCAAAGACGGAATCGCCTATATAACGCTGAACCGGCCCGAGAAGTTAAATGCCATCGATCCGGCCATGCGGCAGATCCTGTGGGATTCGTTCCAAGATGTAAAGAACAACCCGGAGGTGCGCTGCGCCATCGTCACCGGCGCCGGCCGTGCCTTTTCCACTGGCCATGACCTGGTGGCAATGGCTTCGGCAACGGCCAACGAAGGCCCCACCACAGGCGACCTCTACGTGGTGCAGTCTCAGATATTCAAACCCATCATCGCCGCAATAAATGGCATCTGCCTGGCTCAAGGTTGCGGGATCGCCCTGGGAAGCGACATACGCATCGCATCCTCCGCCGCCCAGTTCGGCTGGCCCCAAGCCAAACGGGGTATCTCATCGGTCAGCGGTCCCGCGTTGCTATCCCAGGTCGTGCCCAGGAACATTGCTTTTGAGTTCCTCTTCACCGGGGACTTCGTCGACGCACAAAAGGCCTTGCAGTTGATGCTGGTCAACTACGTGGTAGAGCCCGATGAGGTCATGCCCAGGGCGATAGAGATGGCCGAAAAGATCACCGCCAACGCCCCACTTTCTCTGGCGGCCATCAAAGAGGCGTCCATCAAGGGGTCAGAGATGGGATTAGAAGAACGGGTAGCATATGCCCAGGCCAAGCGGGATGAAGTCCTGCAGACCGAGGACGCCAAAGAGGGTGTCCGGGCCTTCGCCGAGAAGCGCGCCCCGGTCTGGCAGGGGCGGTAGGTCTTCATCCGGGGTCATTCAACGTGCTGGATCAATAGACTTCGCTCCGTTCCGCCTGAACTTGTCGAATGGTCCGCCGGAGGCGGATGGTTCGCCATGCTGACCACGAACGGAATTCATTACGTCGTCTTGGTCAACTTAAATGCCTTGGGATTTACCCAAGTAGACTGACAGCCGGGGATTGAACCGCTGTGTGGCCGGAGCTAGCATAATCCGATGCCAGCCCTTGACCTCTTAAAATCCCACTTTGGTTTTGACGGTTTCCTTCCTTTACAGGAGGAGATCGTCGGGCGGGTGCTCGCCCAAAAAGACACCCTGGTGGTCATGCCCACCGGTGGCGGCAAGTCCCTTTGTTACCAACTGCCGGCCGTGTGTTTCGACGGCCTGACGGTGGTGGTCTCCCCGCTGATCGCCTTGATGAAAGATCAGGTGGATGGCCTCAAGGCCAACGGCATCGCCGCCGCCTTTATCAACAGCTCAATGGCTGCCAAGGATATTGTTCGGGTCCAATCACAAGCTCAAAGCGGTTCCCTGAAGATTCTTTACCTTGCGCCGGAACGTCTGGCATTGCCCGGTTTTAAGGAGTTCTTGCGAACTTTGGACCTCAGCCTCTTCGCCATTGACGAGGCCCACTGCATATCGGAATGGGGCCACGACTTTCGGCCGGACTACCGAAATCTAAAAACATTGCGCCTTGATTTCCCCCAGGTCCCAATCATCGCCCTGACCGCCACGGCAACGGACCAGGTCCGCCAAGACATCGTTGCCCAGCTCGGCCTTAAAGAGCCGGGGGAATTCGTCTCGGATCTCAACCGCCCCAACCTGAACTACACGGTCAAAACCAAGAATCGAGATTCAGTCCGGGATCTGCTGCGGCTGATCAAGAGCCGTGAGGGCGAGTCGGCCATAATCTACCGCGCTACCCGCCAAGGCGCCGAGGACATGGCGGATGATCTATGCAGCAGGGGGTTCAAGGCCTTGCCATACCATGCGGGGCTTGAACGGGACATTCGCCAGGACGCCCAAGAAAAGTTCATTAGGAGTGAGACACCCATAATCGTCGCCACCATCGCGTTTGGGATGGGAATCGACAAGCCGGACGTCCGCCTGGTGGTCCACTACGATCTGCCCAAATCGTTGGAAAACTACTATCAAGAAACCGGGCGTGCCGGGCGCGACGGCCTGCCCAGCGAATGTGTCCTTTACTACTCATATAGCGACAAGGCCAAGCAAGATTATTTCGTCAACCAGATCGAAGATGCAAAAGAGCGTGAGGAGGCCGAAAGAAAGCTGGCCTTGATGGTCGAATACTGTAAGGTCCAGACCTGCCGGCGCAGGTATCTCATAGAGTATTTTGGGGACCAGTGGGATGTGGAAAACTGCGGCGGGTGCGATGTTTGCGTCGATCCTCGGGAAGTATTCGACGCGACCGAGATCGCCCAGAAGATACTATCTGCGATCATCCGGACCGGGAATAGGTTCGGAGCGCGGCACGTCACAGACGTGCTCCGCGGCGCCAACACGAAACAAGTAAAAAGCCGTGAACATGACCGGTTGACTGTATTTGGAATCGCCGAAGACCACTCTGCCCACGCCCTGGACCAACTGATAGACGGCTTGGTGGCCAAAGGCCTGGTCGCCAGGGACAGCGGCAAATTCCCCACCCTGGCCGCGACCCAGAGTGGGCTTGAATTCCTCAGGGACCGCGCGCAACTGACACTCACCAGGCCGGAGGGTTCTTCAGAGACATCATCCGGGGGGTTCGAGGAAGACGGCTCTGATCATGCTGCAACGAACCTTCCGGATAACCCAGACCTCTTCGAAGAGCTGAGGGCCCTGCGGAAGACACTGGCGGACGAGCGTGGCGTGCCGGCCTACGTGATATTCGGCGATGTGCCCTTGCGGCAGATGGCGAATAATCTGCCCCAAAGCCGAGAGAGCTTCTCCCAGATATCCGGTGTGGGAAGCGTCAAACTTGAGGATTTCAGCGAGCCGTTCTTGCGGGTCATCCGTGACTACGCCACCGCCAACGAACTGGTGGAAGTCCCCGTTAACCCACGGGTTCGCCGCGAAAGAAAGCCCGGTCCCCGGATGAGTTTGACTCTAGATGAGACCAAACAGTTGGTAGCCCAGAAACAGACCATCGACACCATTGCCGAACTTCGAGGCTGTAGAACCCAAACCGTCGTGGGCCACATAGCGCGGCTTGTCATGGCCGGCGAAGATTTGGACGTTAACTACCTGATGCCCTCCGGAAACTCTATGGATGAGATCGAATCGGCCTTTCAACAGACTGGCGGCACTAGGCTCACGCCGGTCCGGATCTTGCTGGGTGAGCGTTATTCTTTCGACGAGATCGCCATGGCGAGGATTGGATTATATCAACGCGGGATATTCAGCAGAAATGGGGACTAATTCGAAGTTACAGAGGCCGATCAAGATTTTTCCGCCTCGTATCAGGCGTTACCGTTCGTGGTGAGCCAGTCGAACCACCAGCCTGAGGGACCCTTCGACAAGCTCAGGGCGAACGGGGGAAGCAAAACGTTGGCGTCGAAATCAACCAATTGCCACCGGCCATTAAACGTTGTGCCTGGCTAGAACCCCCAGCGTCCAGAACACCTACTCAGCCGCGCCGGGGTCCCACATCCAGTAACGGGAGATCGCTCCGGCATCCACGCGCAGGTCGAAGCCGGTGATCATTTCCGCGTCGTCCGACGCCAGGAATACCGCCGCTTTGCCGTAGTGCCTGGGGCTGGGCCGCTGTTGGGTGGGCAAACCCTTGTTGGCATCGGGCAGCATCCCGCGTCTCCTCTCCCCCAGGCGAGGTCCCGGCCATTCAACGCCCCACCGTTCAGCCCGTTCCGTCCCTTCCGCCGGGTCGGTGGCGGTGGGGGTCAGGCTATTCACCCGAATCCCATGCTCGGCCAGTTCCATGGCCACCGACCGGGTGAAGTTGAGCAATCCGCCTTTGCCGGTGCCGTAGCCCACGTTGCCCGGCTCCCCCTGGTGTCCCGCCGATGAGATTATGTTGATCACGCATCCCTGGCGGCCCTGGTCGATCATTTTCTGGGCCACGTGCTTGGTGAACAGGAATGCCCCGGTGAGGATCACGTCCACCTGGCTCCGCCACTCGTTTAAAGGCATGCTCAACACACCTTTGCGATTGAATAAAACGGCCCCGTTGACCAGGATATCGACTCCCTGGAATTCAGCGATAGCCCGGTCCAAGGTGGCGCGGACCTGGTCTTCATCGGTGACGTCGCAAACCAACCCGATGGCATGGCCGCCCCGGTCGTTGATAGCTTCGGCGCACCGGTGCGCGTATTCCGGATTCAGGTCGACGCACACAACGTTGGCCTCTTCATCGGCCAGGGCTTCGGCGATGCCGCCGCAGATGTTGGGACTGGTTCCGGTGACCAGCGCCGTTTTCCCTGTTAGCCTCATTTCTTCTCCCATTTTTGGCGCCCGCCGCCGGCGGATTGCGCCTTAAGCCGGGTTGGGTCCAACACCGACGCGAGGATTGTATTAGCGGCCTGAAACAGCGTCAACCGATTGCCGGCGCCCCCTGGTGAAGGCGGGTACCGGTTAATCGACAATACGGCCCGGTTGCCACTAAAATATGGCCTAACCACGATCATGGAATCGGCGGCCATGACGGGTTGTTGGACGGCCTAAAGGGAAGGGGCGGACCCGAAAAAGGCCCCGACAACTCTCTGTTCCAAAACTCGCCATCTAAGAATCCACCAAAGGGAGACCGACCATGCGGCTGGGATTCATCGGAACCGGCACCATGGGCAACCCCATGGTGAGATGCCTGCTGGAGGCCGGACATCAAGTTGCTGTCAACGACTTGAACCGGGAGGCCACCACCGGCCTGTGTGAGCGGGGCGCTACCTGGGCCGGTCTTCCCATAGAGGTGGCCCAAGAAAGCCAGGTGGTGTTCACTTCGTTGCCGACACCGGCGGCGGTGGAACAGGTGATGCTTCATCCAGAAACCGGCGCTTTGGCAGGCCTGAGTCAGGACAGCGCCTTCATAGACATGACCAGCAACTCCCCCACCGTCGTACGGCGTCTGGCCGATGTGTGCCGGCAAAAGGGAGTCCACGTTTTGGATGCTCCGGTCAGCGGCCGGCCTCCGGGTATGACTATCATGGTAGGGGGCGACCGGGCGGTCTTTGACCAGTACCTGCCGGTGCTGGAAAATATGGGAAGTAACATATTCTATGTCGGCGGGACGGGCACGGGCTGCGTAGCCAAGCTTGTGACCCAGTACCTGGGTTACTGCAATTTCATCACCGCCGCCGAAGGGTTGCTCATCGGCGCCAAGGCGGGCATAGACCTTAACACTCTAGCCCAGATCGTTCCGGTGAGCGCCGGGGCCAGCCGCACCTTTGAAAACATACCCAGGTCGGTCTTCGACGGCTCATTCGTGTCCGGCGGCAGCTTGGACATCGTGGCCAAAGACCTGGACCTGGCCTGCCAAATGGCCCGGGAGGCTGCTGCGCCATCCCGTATGGGCGCCATCGCCGACGAGTTTTTCAAGCGCGCCCAGGCACAGGGCTGGGGTCAGGACGGATATCCGTCGGTGGTGAAGATATTAGAGCAGATGGCCGGAGCCCAGTTGCGTACCGAATCCGTCCCGGATAACGTTGGCTACCAGCAGCATGACCCGCGCAGGGGGTGACAATCCTGTCTTTCGGCTGCTTATGTCATTCTAATCCAGCGGCAACGGAGAAGAATCTAAAATCGTGGGCCGGTACAATCAAGGGGGTCCATACCAACGTCTTCAGATTCTTCGCAGCGGTCATCCTGAGTGGGGCCGAAGGGCTCAGAATGACATTGTTGGCCATTACATTATCCCCTCAGGGAGGTAAGAAGCATGGCGATATCCGCCAAACCCAGTTCCAGCACGACAAACGTCGACCTGAAAAACGGCGTCATCAGCCGGGAGATATTCGTTGACAGGGGGGTCTACCAAGACGAACTGGAACGGATCTTCGCCACATCCTGGCTATTCGTCGGCCACGAAAGCCAAGTCCCCAAGCCCGGCGACTACTTCGTCTCCTGCATGGGTGAAGAGTCGGTGATACTGTGCCGGGACCGGCAAAGCCAGCTCCATATATTTTTGAACTCGTGCATGCACCGGGGAATGAAAGTGTGCCGCTACGACGAAGGCAACACGCCTGTGTTCACCTGTCCCTACCACGGGTGGAGCTACGCCACCGATGGCAAGTTGGTGGGAGTGCCCTACTTCAAGGACGCCTACCACGAAGAGCTGGACAAGTCCAAGTGGGGATTGGTGGAAGTCGCCCAACTGGAGAACTATAAAGGCAGCATCTGGGCCACTTGGGATGAGTCGGCCCCATCCTTTTTTGATTACATCGGCGGGTTCAAACTTTACCTGGACCTGCTGCTGGACACCTGGGATGGGCAGGAAGGCGGCACGGAAGTGTTTGGCGGCGTGGAAAAATGGGTCATTCCCTGCAACTGGAAATTTCCTTCGGAGAATTTCATAGGCGACCGCTACCACAATATCAGCCACCGGTCGGTGGACATGGTGGGCATCGGCCCCAGCGGCCAGGGACGCCGGGACATGACGGAAAGGAACGGTTCTAGGTCGTTGGACATCTGCTTCCCCGATCTGGGCCACGGCACGCTGGGCTTCCTTCGGTCTAAAGACGCCCCAATAGCGCAAGCGTACCAGGACTCGCCGGTGATCTCTGAATATTTCCGTTGGTGCGAAGAGGAACGTAGGCGCAGGCGGGGTGAACACACCCGGCTGTTGGGAGGTCCGGGCACGGTTTTTCCCAACATGTCCTACCTGCCCAGGCAGCCACGGTCCATCGCCGTTTGGCACCCCAGAGGTTCCAACAGCACCGAGGCCTGGCGATGGTACTTGGTGGACAAGGACGCTCCCCAAGAGGTCAAGGATTTCTTGCGGCATTACTACATCAGGTATTCCGGTCCCGGCGGCCTAACAGAGCAGGACGACATGGAAAACTGGAACTACGCCCAAACTGCCAGCAGCGGTGTGATCGCTCGAAGGCGCCCCTACAATTACGAGATGGGCATGGGCCGCGGCGACCCTGATTTCCAAGACAACGGCCTGAAGCTGCCCGGCTTGGTTTCGGACACCACCAAGGCCAGGGCTGCCGAGCAAAACCAGCGGGCCTTTTACAGCAGGTGGTCGGCATTGATGGAGCCTTGATGGAGAAGTGAAACT
>MUCP01000036.1 GCA_002816875.1 SAR202 cluster bacterium Io17-Chloro-G2 | reverse complement strand
TCGGTGTCGTAGTAGTCGGGACGGACCACCACCCGGTTGGCGCCCGCGTTCAACAGCGATTGCACCACCGTCCGATCGGGTTCCTGCCCGTAGACCGAGATGGTGATGGACGCGGGGTCCCGGCCCACCTCCGCGGCCATGGCGTCTAACTTGGCCCGGCTTTCTTCCACCTGGCCTGGAGTTACCCGGTTGGGCAGCCAGCCATCGGCGAGGTTTATCACCCGGCGCAACACATTTTTAGCCATGCCTCCCAGGATTACAGGCGGATGGGGCTTTTGGGCCGGCTTGGGGTAGGATTTCACCGGCGGGAAGTCGAAGTACTGTCCGTGGAATTCGGCCTCTTCCTTGGTCCAGAGCTCCTTCATGGCCAAGATAGCTTCTTTAGTTTGGGTCCAGCGATGCTCGAAGTCGCCGCCCATCAACTCCGTCTCCTCCCTTAGCCAGCCGGTGCCGATGCCGAATAGGAACCGGCCCCCGCTGTAATGGTCCAAGACGGCTATCTCTTTGGCCAGCAGCAGGGGATTGCGCTCGGGCACCAAGGTTATGCCGGTGCCCAGCTTGATGGTGCTGGTGACGGCCGATGCCCGGGCCAGCGCAATGTAGGGGTCGCTGAAATGGGAGTAGCTTTCGGGAATCGCGCCGCCGGTGGATGGAAACGGGCTGTCGCTGTGCACCGGCACCGCGGGATGTTCGGCGTACCAGATGGACTCAAAGCCCAACTCTTCGGCTTTGCGGGCGATGAACGCCGAGTCTACGGTATAAGCGGGTAGGGGAATAGATGTGCCTACGCTCATGGGTATCCTCCTTAACTGATATTATCCCGGTAAGTAGTAAATGAATCCATAAAAAGAGATGGTTCGACAAGCTCACCACGAACGGAGAGAGGCTCCATTACCGTTCGTCCTGAGCCGGTCGAAGGACCCAAACGTGGGGTACCCGGGATTTTGAGATCGACACTAGCCATCACCCGCCGGCGCTTGCTCAAGTGTCCGGGCTTCAACGCCGGATCGGCTGAATAAGTCGTAACGTTGGGCCGCGTGTTCTTCCACCCTGGGCACGTCCTCGGCCAATAGATAGCGCTGATCCACCAGGTCCTGGGCCACCCGCGACACCTGGTTCAGGTAGTCCTCTTTGGAAGTGTAGCGTTCTTCTATAGATGGACGCGGGTCATGGGGGGCTTCCCGCCCTTCCTTGGTGGCGGGAAATGGGATGGTCGATCCAATCTGTTTGATGATCTGGCCTGCGCCGGCCATATCGGGATGGCGGACGTTCCAGCCGGTGTGGGTGGCCAGTGGAACGGCCACGTCGGGCAGGCGTATTCCCCGCATTTCGTTGCCGTCGGAGTCCACCGCCGATACCAGACTGGGGAAAGGCTTGCCCACCGCCGGCGGCATCTTGGTAGGCACTCCGGGGTCCGGGCCGAAATCCAACCGCGATACATGGGGAAGGTGGTCCAAGAACGACGCACCGGGTATGGTCCGGAATGTTTCCCCGACCACCTCGGGACTCACCGCCGTGGCGTCCGAGATCCTTGGATGGAGGCTGGTAGGAGGAGGATCTCCATTGGTAACCCAGGCATCCAGATTTTCCACGGCGGCTCTCAGCAGCGGGCGGTAGTCAACGGTGTTGAATGTGTGTCTGCCCCTGTTCCCGTTGGATGGGTCGGCGTCCTTGAGCGGAATGGTCCCGGCTCCGTGTTGGGTACCGGCGAAATGGTAGATTCGAACCGAATCCGGGGGCTCGACGTCCCTGGTTCCAGTGACGTCCAAGTGGGTAAGCGCGGCGTGGCCTCCCCAATATTCGGCCGAGGAGTTGGTGAATATGACTTTTGGGGGATTGCCCTGGGAAATGGTTCTAGATAAGACTCCGCCGGTAAGTCCCGTTTCCGGGTCTGTTTGGTCTCCGCTGCTGAAGGGGAACAGGTTGTTGACGCTGTTGGCGGCCAGGCTGGAGGGTTGGCCGAATCGCTGGTTGAATTCTCCGCGCCGCCCCCCGGCGATGTGGGATATCACGCCGTCGAAAACCCTCCTGTCCCGTTCGTCCCGGTTCAGGCCGAGGTAGAGTAGTTGGCGCAGGAACCTGCCGCTTTGGGAAGAGCCGAAGGCGTAAGCTTGCTGGATGTCTTGGACACTTTGAGCGCATGGATTACCGTCTTCCGAAGATGCGTATCTTAGAAACGAGACCAGGTCCCTGGCGGAAAGAAGGCCCACCCCCACCACTGGAGCGCCGTTGGTGGAATAGATCACCTGGTAAATCATTCCCGCCTGGAAACCCGACGCCATGTATATATGGCTGGCGCTGGGCACCACCTTGCCTTCCTCCAAAAGGCCAAAGGACCACTCCTCCCGCGGGATCACCACCGGTTTGCCGTTGTCGTGGTCTTGAACTGTAAGGACCGAATTCCAGTCCTCCAGGTTGTTGGCGGGATGGGGTCTGTGGTTGCGGTCGGAGAGCATTTGAACCTGGGTGGGGGAATTGGGTTGGAAAGTCACCGCGATGTTGCCCGCGACCGGCTCTCCCGTTGAACTAAAGGCTTGCGGGGGGTCAATCCTGAACAAACCAGGCACGTCTGGAACGTCGTGTTGCCAGCCGCACCAGACCAGCGAGTATCCCTGGCGCATGAGATACCCGTTGCCGGGGTCCATTGGCGAGGTGGGATCTGCGCCGTCGAGGCCGCTGTTGATCCGCTTCAAGGCCAGCGGATTTCCCCGATTGACCACGTCAAAGAATATCCTGCGGTTGCCCTTGCCTAGTTCGGCAGGCTGAAGAATGCGGAAGTCAGCCGAGAATGACACCATGCCAGCCGCGTCGCGAGGGGCTAACGTCAAGTCGGTGATCAGCGCGTTGGACGGGTCGTTGGGATCCACGGAGAAGTGGGCCTTGCCGTCCAGTTGCTGGTACGGCCCGGTTTCTCCGAATGATATTCCGCCAGAATAGGACTGGATGGTTTGGATTTTCAGACTGGAAACTGACATTTGACACCTCTGTTGATGCCTTGTCTCGATCTATTACCACTCGAATCCTTGGACAGCCCGCTTGAATGTCACAAATGTATCTCGGAACAAGCCGGGACGCAACTCATGATAGGGCGCGTCATAGGGGCACGGGCTGTAGGAAGTCTATCGCCAGCGTAGAAGCGGTCTAGAGGATCGTGCTGGTATCCACGTCTAGGTCGGTGGGCGGGTCGCCGCCGGTGGAGCCCCGCCACCATTCCGCAAAAGCGTCTTCTCCGAAGCTATCCCGCAGACGCGCCAGATGGGACTTCACCTGCACCAACACGGGCAGGTCGTGGTCCAGGGCCAGTTGATAGACCCGGTGAGCCCATTCCAATGACGCCGCCAGATTGCCCCGTTCTTCCTCCACCATGGCCAACTGGCCCAGGGTTCGGGATACCCGCTGCACGTCCTCCAACTCCTGAAAGATATCCAGCGCCTTGCGGTACCATTGTTCGGCTTCTTCCAGCCTCTTATGCTCGTGAAAAAGCACGCCCAATTGGCGAGACTCATCTCCAACGCCTTTGATGTCCTCCAGTTCCTGGCGCTTTGCCAGCGCCAACTCGAACCAGTTCTCGGCATCTTCAATAAACAAATCTTGGCTTTGTTCCATGAGGCCCAGGTAGTGGAATTCCAGGGCCATTTGCTCCTGCTTGCCCAGTTGGTCGCTCAAGGTGAGGGCCTGCTTGTACCAACGGTCGGCTTCCTCGTAGTCGTACCTGGCATGATACACGGTGCCCAATTCGTGGTAGACCAATATCGCCGTTTCCTCGTCGCGGTTTTCTTCTAGAATCGCCCTGGCACGCTGGTACCAGCTTTCCGCCTCGTCGTTTTCGAACCGGTACTGGGCGGCCAACCCCAGTGCGCGGTAATCCTTCACCATCTCTTCCGGGTCCTGCAGGCGTTGATGGATCTCCAGGGCCTTGCTGTACCAGTCCTTCGCCTCGGTGTACAACCGCTGGTGCAGGCGGATTTGGCCCAGGCAGAAATAATCGTCGGCCACTGATTCACGGTCTTCTCCAGCCTCGATTATTGCCAAAGACTTTTGGAACCATTCTTCAGCCGGTTCCAACTGCCACCGGCTCTGGGCGATGACGCCGAACTGGTGATAGACCGAAGCCGTCCTGGGGTCTTGATCACCTTCCGGTTGGGATTCCAAATAGCTTAGCAAGAGGCCGTTCAGTTCTTCGGAGCGGGTCAGGTCGCCCAGATCGGTGGCCTCGCTGGACTCGGTGCCCATTAAGTACAACCAGAGCTCGATGCCGCCCCGTTGCTGGGCTTCCTCTGCCGCTCCCGACTCAGGAGCAACCGTCTCGATCAATTGCCGGCGCAGGCGGCGTAATTCGGGATACCGTTTCTGCATCCGGTACACCTGAGCCAGCGGTTGGACCAAAACCTGGGCGGTGTCCCATTGCTGGTCTTCCAGCGCCAGTCCCAAGGCTTGGGTGATGTTTCCTTCTTCGGCCAAAACAGCGGTGGCGCCCGAGTCCTGGTTCTCGTAAAGGGTCTCCAGGAAGTAGTCGGCGGTGTCGGCGTAGACCCTCACGAACTCCCGCTCCAGGTCTCGGACCCCTGCCTGCCGGACTTGCTGGTGCAACCCCCTTCCGTAAAACCAAGGGAAAGCCGGGTTGATCTGATAGACACTTGGTGTCACCGGCTCCAGGAATCCCGCGTCCCGGGCAGACCGGAGCAACGTCCGGCACGCCCCCCAGCCCAATTCCTCGCCCATCACCATCCGGTAGGGCCGCTCCTGAGTGATGTGGGTCAACACGTCCATCATCACGCGGCGCTGGAACAGGGACAGGAAGGGCAGGTGAGCACGGCTGCGGCGGGGCATGCGGGAGAAGGAGTAGTCCATGACCGCCGTCAAGAACCTGTCCCGGCCATCTTCCTCAGACTCTTGAGACCCCTGTTCCGATGTTTCCTCGGTTCTGGTGGCCAACTCGCCGGCCACCACCGAAGCGGGAGTCGAATCCAGCATGGGCAAGGCGATCTGCATGGCTAGGGGGTGGCCTTCGATCAATTCCAGGAGCTCAAGATAGCTTGCGCCCAAGTGACTCTGGATGCCCGGGGCGCGGGGCGATACCGTGGCGGTTCCTGGCAGCAGCAGGCCGCCCAACTCGATGCGGTCGCCGCCTTCCAATCCCTTCAACAGGAATTCCTGGTGTTCGACGGTGAGCCAAGGCTCGGTTTGGCTTCTGCTGACCAGCAAGACCCACGTGCCGCCCCCGGCAACCACCTGCTCCAAAAATTGATTGAGAGCTGTCTGTTCTTCGGCGTCCAACAGCCCGGGAGTATCCGGTCTGGGGAAGCCCGCCACCCGCTCCAATGAGTCCCAAACCAACAGCGACGGGTGTTCCTTGAGGTAGTCGATCACCCATTCCCTTTGGGCATCACCGGGCAGGTCGGCGAATTCCAGGCCAGCGACGGCGGTGCCGATCTCGTGAACCACCCGTTCCAGTCCAGCGCCGACGTCGAAGGATGTATAGAAAACCCCTCCGGGCATCTGTTGGGTGCTGGTCTTCTGAATCCAGTTGGCGAAACCCAAAGCCAGTTCGGTTTTGCCCACGCCTGTGTTTCCGGAAAGAAGCACCAGTGGAGATTGCCCGAATAGGTTTTCCAGCCGCCGGATCTCCCGCCTGCGGCCCACCAAGCCATGGGGGCCGCCTTGGGGAAGTTCTGTCCCACCACCGGCGTCTTCTGGAACGGGTTGGGGTTGGGCCAAGGGGCCGGGCTGCTCTTTCACTAAAGCCGGGGGAGCGTACTCGGCCGTTTGATGTACGGTAGGAAGGTGCCAGTCCCAGTGGACCAGGTTGCCCAAGGCGCTAGGGCGGTGCGGATCGCCCATCAAAGCGCGCCGAACCTGGGCGGCCGCCAAACCCACGCCCTCGCCCTTGATGACGGCCGGATAGAATGTTTCGGCGAATAAACGGCGGGCCGGAGCGGACAAAGGATATGCCACCGACACCACTACGGGAATCTTGGCCTCGATTAAAAAAGGCACGAAAGGAGACGCGAGAGAAGATGTCAACGATGGCGTGGCCTGGCTTGACTCAACCTGGGGTCCGGAGGTTACCAGGACGATGGGAACCAGACCGCCGGCCAGGGCCTGGGCTGCGCGGCCTAGGTCCACGGGGTCTGCCCCGCCCATGCCGTCTTCAAACAGAATCGTTCCCTGTTCCTCTGCGACGGCCACTGCGTCCAGATGGACCAGATGGTAGTGTCCGGGACGTTCCCGCAAGCGCTGGGCCAGCGCTTCAAATGTGGGAGGGCGTAGAACGTCCAGGATTACCTCCTCGTCCACCGACTCCAGCACTTTCAACGTTTCGCCCGCCATATTCCCTGCATGGGCGCCATTCGGCTGATCGCCTGAGCCGTCGTCGGATGGCAGTGGCGATACCAATAGCACGTTGAACTGCTGGTCTTGCCCTGGTTCTTCGGCAGGGCTGGGGTAGCTGGGCAAAGGTTCCGGCGTGGAGCGGCGAACCACCCACTGGAGTTGGGAGGCCAGGTAACCGGTCTCGGGCTCGTTTATCAACTCCCAAGGCAGTTCCAAGAACTGAGGGCGCTGGGAGATCACTACAATCCCATATTCGGACAATCCCTGGGTCTTGGCTTGAGCAAAGCAAGTTTGCGCCTGTTCGCCGGATGCAAAAACAGATTCAAACAGGAGCCTGCCCAGGTTGCTCAAACCTGTTTCCACTGCCTGGGACCGGCCGGAATCGGGCTCTCCGCTCAGGGAGTCAATGAGGTACCAATCAAGTTCTTGCCGGTCGGCCCCTGTTAAGGCGACAGAGAATTCCGCGGGCTCAGCCTCAACCCGGCGCTCCCCGTCTACGATATTTAATTGGACCTCGCCGGTATCAGCAAGGTCGATGATCTGCATTTCGCGGGTCACTGCCATCTCTCCAGGTGGTTAAATAAGGGCTGGGCTTTGCCGCGGCTAGACGTTGCCTGATGGGCTCGATGATGAATGGTCCACAAGGTGGGCATCGCCCTAACCTGATTCCTTGTCAACAGAAATCAGTTAGGTTAGAATCGGCCAAAATTAGTCCAGGCTCGGCATCACGTCCCCCCATGAGACCGGTTCGACGTTACATGGCCTGGGGCCAAGCCAACGCATTATACTACCGGAGCAGCGGATGTGGGCCATCAGATCTGCTAAGCCACGGGCACGTCTTCCAGTGATGCTAAACCTCCAGAACCGAGCAGCGTTAATGCGTAGGTTACTGAATCCCTACGCCTGCAAGCACCGTTTTTACCTACCTGGGACCATTGAGTAACTATCTGCCCAAACACTTGGTTACTCATTATCAGGCACCAATGAGTAACCAGTATCTTAGGCAAGCATGGCCCGGAGGCGAACTGGGCTGGAGGCTTGCGGTCAACCGGGGAAGCAAAGAGGTACGAAAATGATTCAGCTGACGGACGAAATGAAAGAGTTGCTCTACTCGGCATTGGCCGACGGTTTTACCCCATTGGTGGGAACGGCGTCCAGAGACGGTTGGCCCCAGATCAGCCCTAAGGGCAGCGTCATGGTCTACGACGCGGATACCCTAGCCTACTGGGAGCGGTCCAAGCGGTCGGCAATGGAGAACGTGGGGGAGAACCCCAAGGTGGTCATCTACTACAACAACCAGGCCACCCGCACCCGCTGGCGTTTTTATGGCTCCGCCACCATTCATGAATCCGGACCAATCCGCGACGATGTCATGGGCAAGACGATACAGGCCGAGCTTGACCGCGACCCCGAGCGCTTGGGAGTCGCCGTGTTGGTGAAAATTGACAAGGTCGGCGAGCTTTCGGGTAATATATTGCAGCAGCGGGACTAATTCTAGGGCCGCTCAATCGGGGGTCCATTAATCCAGAACAGAACCCGCCCCGGAGATGGGATCGTACAGCCCACGCCGGGGCGGGTTTTTAGTCGACGGTGTCTGAGTGCCCACCCTATGTCTCACCGGCGCGGCGGGCGTCGGCCCTCCAATCGTCTGGGCTGGGGCCGCGGTCGATGAGAATATCTATCACCGCCGGTAATCCCGACGCTTGGGCCTGGCTGATGGCGTCGGGGATGTCTTTGGAATCGGACACCTGA
This sequence comes from SAR202 cluster bacterium Io17-Chloro-G2, assembly GCA_002816875.1. GTDB lineage: Bacteria > Chloroflexota > Dehalococcoidia > Lucifugimonadales > UBA3495 > Io17-Chloro-G2. The sequence goes on along the minus strand of MUCP01000036.1, from coordinate 5,326 downwards.
ATCCCAAAGGCGCCGAAGCCCCTGGCCACCGCGGCGTTATCGGTGGTGACGAATTCCGAGGCTATCCGCCGGTCTTCGGCCTGGTGTTGGCGCACCATGCCCAGAGCGCCGTCGTTGAATACGAAACACATGATTGGCAGATCGTATTGCACGGCGGTGGACAGGGCGTTTACCACCATCATGTAGCCGCCGTCGCCGGTGACCGCGGCCACCGGGCGGTCTGGATACACCAGCTTCAGGCCTACCGCAGCCGGCAAGGCCCAACCCATGCCCGCCGTGCCGCCGGGGCAGAAGAATGTGTTGGCCTGGCGCGCCTTGAAGAAGTGGGCCATCCAGGTACGGTTGTTCCCGGCGTCCAGGGCGAAAATCGTCGATGGGTCCAGATGTTCCTGCAACTGGGCCACGAGGCGTTGGGGTTTGACCGGCGAGCTGTCCCGGCGCATTTCCGGGTCGTCGAAAAACCCTGAATCTTGCTTGAATGCCGGAATCGCGCCGGCCCATTGCTGCCGTTTGGATGAGGTGTCGGAAGCCGCTTGGGATGAAGCTTCCACCAACTGGCTCAGGATCCTGCCGGCGTCGCCGATGAGACCCAGTTCCACGGGGAAGGTCCAACCCGCGTTGCGGTCGTCGATGTCGATCTGGATGATCTTCTGCCGGCGTGGGTCGAACGTATTAGGCCGTTCCCGCACTGTGTCTTGAGGGGTCAGCTTGGCGCCGACCACCAACACCACATCCGCCTCTCCAACCGCCTTATTGGCCGCATCTTGGCCGTAGACCCCCACCATGCCCAGCGAAAGGGGGTGGGTCTCGGCTATTGCGCTTTTGCCTTTGTAACTGGTGGTCACCGGCATTCCCCACATTTCGGCCAGCTGTTGCAATTGAGCGTGGGATTTGGACAGGTGCACTCCGTTGCCCGCCACCAGAACCGGCCGGCTGGCCTGGGACAGTATCTCCACGGCGCGCTCTATGTCCTGTGGCGCGCTTTGGGGTTTGGCCGTGTTCAGGTAACCCGCCGTGTCGTGGATGAAGGGAGGCGATTCCATGTCGACTTCGCCGCCGATGGCCGCCGAGCGCATGACCACCGCCGCCGGGCCCGGCCTGCCGCTGGTGGCGTGTTTTATCGCCAGTTGAGTCCCGATGGCTGCTTCCTTGGGATTGGTGGCCACGGTGGTGTATTTGGTCATGGACTTAAAGATGGACGGCAGATCGATGCTGCCATATTCACCGGCGCCGGATTGGTTGGCGGCGTGCATGGCCACTCCGCCGTCGGACGTATCGGTAAGGACCAGCATGGGAGAGCTGCTCAGCATTGCTTCCATGATTCCGAAGGTGGCGTTGGAGCCGATGAATAGGCCTTGGCCCATGATCGCGGCCGGTTTGCCTGTGGCGCGCCCGGTGGCGTCGGCCATGATTGCTGCCGTTTGTTCGTGGCGGCACAAAATAGTCTTGATCCGGTCGTCCTTACCATAGAGGAAATTGTATATCTGGCCGGTGCCGCCGCCGGGGATCCCGAAGACGTATTCGACTCCGGCTTCCTCCAGGAATTGAACTATCATCTCACTGGCGCTGGGCATGGAACCTCCAAAAGGGCGATCGACGGTGTGGGCGGCGGCAACGCAGTTTAGCCTTGGTCTCCACCGACAGGGGCGATGATACATTCCGCCTTGGGCACGGTCAACCGGCCTCGGTTCCGTTGCATGGCCTCCCATTCTTCAAAGGGACGCAGTGGCAATAATGGCAATGTCTCGGGTTCCGTTGACCAAGACGATCTTGTAGCTTAGAATCCCGGCAATTCACATAACGTATGAGTCAAGACATTTCGCAGGAGTTTCAGTCAGGAGTTGCAGTAAGGAGGAGACATGCGAGCAGGAGATGCCCTGGTCAAAGCCCTTGAGGCGGAAGGGGTCAGCTATATATCCGGCTTTGCCGGCGGCGGCATGGCGCCGTTGTTTCCCGCGTTGAGGGAATCTGAAACCATAAAGTTGTTCGCCGCCCGCAACGAGCGGTTGGGGGTCGAGATTGCCGACGGTTACGCCAGGGCCACGGGCAAGGTGGGTGTGGCCGCCACGGGCACCGGACCCGGGGCCACCAACACCCTCACGGGTATCGCCGGGGCGTTCGCCGACAACATCCCAGTCTTGCTTTTGATGGGTCAGCACCCCCTGCGCAACCTGGGAAAGGAGTACCAGCAGGAGGTCTCATCCAGCATTTTCGACACCCTGGTAAAATGGAAGGGCACTATAACCAGGGCCGACGAGGTCCCCACCATCATGCGCCGGGCCTTTACCAACCTGCGGTCTGGCTCTCCGGGGCCGGTGGTGATTGAGATGCCCCAGGACGTTATGGGTTCCGAGGCCCCCGATGAGGCATTCGCCTACCAGCCCGTCGGACCGGGCCGCCGTCCAGCCCCAGACCCCAGGGACATTGAGAAAGCGGCCGATCTGTTGGTGCAGGCCAAATATCCCATACTCAACCTGGGCGGCGGAGTCCTTTCCGCCGATGGCGCCGAAGAAGCCAAAGAACTGGCGGAACTGCTGTCGATGCCCGTGGCCACTACCCTGGTCGGCAAGGGCGTTTTCCCCGAAGACCACCCACTTTCTCTAGGGTTGGGCGTTTATCCCCGCAGTAAGTACGCCACCGGCCCGGCTCTGCACATAAACCGCAAGGCCGACGTGGTGCTGGCCTTGGGCAACTCATACCGGATGCCCAATGGCACCGACGGGCGTCCCATCCCTGACGGCGTGAAATTGATCCACGTCAACGCCGATGAAGGCGATTTGAATAAGACCTACCAGGCGGATGTGGCGATCTTGGCCGACGCCAAGCTGGCGTTACAGGACCTGCTCCAAGCGGTGAAAGACCGGCTGGGCCCCGGCCGCGGCGGCTTGAGGGAAGAGGTGGTGGCGGAGATCCAACAGGCCAGGGACAAGTGGCTGGGGGAGTGGATGCCCACCTTCACAGATACGTCTACACCCACCAACGGCTACCGAGTGATCTACGACCTGATGCAGGTGATTGATAAGGACAAGACCACGGCGGTGCACGACGCCGGAGGCAGCCGAGGATACCTGAGCCCATTTTGGGTGGCGACCAAGCCCCGCAACTACATCGGCATGGGAGGCATGGCGGCCATGGGCTGGTCCATGGGCGGCGCGGTTGGGGCCAAGCTTGGCCAACCCGATAACTTGGTGGTGCACCTGATCGGTGACGCGTCATTCGGCATGACCGGCATGGAGATCGAGACGGCCGTGCGGATGGGACTGCCAACACTGACGGTGTTGATCAATAACGGCGGCACCGGCGGCGGGATCATGGGCATGGAGCGTCCCGATGGAGCGCCGCCGGAATTTGCCCAATTGGGCGGGAACTTCAGCCAGGTGGCCCAGGGCTTGGGCGCCTACGCCGAGAGGGTGGAACAGCCCGGAGAGTTGGCGGATGCCTATAGGCGGGCGATCCGTGCCACCGAGAACGGCCAGGCCGCGATGGTAGAAGTCATGATAAAGCCTATGGGCACCCCCAACCTGCCCGACGACTGGTCGTTGTGAGAAGGGCAAGTACTAATGTGACGATCGTTGACTGCTCAACCTAACCAGCGATGAGCTGAGGATAGAGGTGGTCATTCGATCAGAGGGGAAACGTCTCCTCCCCCCTTGGCAAAGGGGGATTGAGGGGGATTTTGCCCCGTTGGTCTGGCAGCCATCATAACTATCCACCTATGTGTGGCTTAGCAAAAGGATACCCATGAAAAGCATTGAGATCGACCGTGATAAGCGGCTTAAGGAAGAACCCCAAAAGGGCCACAACCGGTGGCACCCCGATGTGACCCCCGTGTTGGAAGCCGACCCCGGCGAGGAAGTGGTTCTGGAGACCAGAGACGCTTCCGACTGCCAGGTCAAGGCCCACATGACAGTGGACGACATGGGCGGGTTGGACACCAAGGTGGCCCATCCGCTGACCGGCCCGGTTTACGTGAAAGGGGCCCAGCCCGGTGACCTTTTGGAGATCGAGTACCTGGACATCGTGGCTCAGCCCAGGGGATGGACCCGCTTCCGGCCCGGCTCCGGTTTCCTTCGGGACGTGTTTACCGACCCCTACCTGGTCCATTGGGAGATGAGCGATGGATGGGCCACCTCTCCCCAGTTGCCGGGTGTTCGCATCATCGACGGGTCATTCATGGGTACGGCGGGCATAGCTCCGTCGCATGCCCAGATGGAGGAGTGGACCGGGCGGGAGGCGGACCTGATGGCCCGAGGAGGCGCGGTGGCGCCACCAGACCCGGAAGATGCCGTTCCCGGCGGAGGGTCCATTGCCAATGAGGGGCTGCGGACGATACCGCCAAGGGAAAATTGCGGTAACGTGGACATCAAGCAACTGACCAAAGGCTCCAAGCTGTTCATTCCAGTGAACGTGGAGGGGGCTTTGTATTCCGCCGGGGACGGCCACTTCGCTCAGGGCGACGCGGAATGTTGCATCACCGCCATCGAGATGGGCGCTACCGCCAGTGTCCGGTTCCAACTTCATAAGGGAGAAGCCCAACGGTTGGGGATAAAAATGCCCCGGTTCTCCCACTCTGGCTATTTTCTTCCGGCGGAATGGGCCGCGCCACGGAACTTCATCGCCACTATGGGGATGCCCATCCGGGAAGATGGCACCCAGGAAGGCGAGGACCTGACGCTGGCCGCCCGCAACGCCCTGATTAACATGATCGACCTGCTTCAGGAGAGGGGATGGAGCAGGGAGCAGGCCTACATCATATGCAGCGTCGCGGTTGACCTGCGGATCAGCAACGCAGTGGACCTGCCCAACGTTACGGTATCCGCCTTTCTGCCGGAAGATATCTTTCAGGGATAAGGCTGATGACACCCCATGGGCGGTCCTGAAGCCGAGACATCCATAATTGTTTTAAATGATGGGGCCGGGCGCGCCTAAATCTTCACCAGAGGCCCGTAGCGGCGTTTTTCCGCCAACAGTGGGCCCTTAATACCAGAACGCGTTTAAAAATCGCTCATAAAATGCGTGGCGACATACAAAGGGCAGAGGCAATGAGGGCTGGGGTTGAAAAACCGCCGGACCGGTCGCCGACAACGGATGGTCCGGCGGTAAAGAGTCTGGGATACGTTGAGGTAGCTAGGGGCTTAACTGGCTCGCTTGACTTCCAGGGTCTCGCCGGGCGCCAGAGCGACGCGGCGTACATTTATACCAAGCTTTAATAGCCAGTAGCCGAGGGTTGCCTTGCTCACTCCCAATTCCTCGGCGGTGCTGGAAAGGCCGATCTCGTTGACCATCTCGGGAAGAAGACGCTCCAGGGGACGTTGGTGCTCGTTCT
>MUCP01000035.1 GCA_002816875.1 SAR202 cluster bacterium Io17-Chloro-G2 | reverse complement strand
GCCTCGTCATACGGCAACGGCCAATCGGAGCAGAACCTGGGACGGGTCCTCAACGAGCTTTCGGCAGATGTCGTCGTTGGGACGAAAGTACGCCTGGGCCCTGAGGATATGGCGGACATCAAGGCCGGCGTCATCAAATCGGTGGAAGCCAGCCTGAGCCGTATGAACCAATCGTCGGTGGACCTGATACAGCTCCATAACCGGGTGGCCGCCCGGCGCAACCCCGACCGGGACCTGCTCAGCGTGGAGGATGTTTTGGGGCCAGTGGTGGACGGTTTTCAAACCCTGCAATCCCAGGGAAAGATCCGGTTCTATGGCATCACCGGATTTGGCGAAACCGAGGCATTGCTGCGGGTGATCGATTCGGGCGCTATGTACAGCACCCAGTCCTGCTACAACCTGATCAACCCCAGCGCGGGTACTCCGGCGCCCGCCGGATTCGACCTTCAGGACTTCGGCGGCCTGATCCAAAGGGCCGAAGCTCAGGAAACCGGCGTCCTGGTCATCCGCGTGTTGGCGGCCGGCGCCCTTACCGGCGTGAACGAGCGGCATCCGGTCGCGGCCCAGGAAGTTGCCCCCATGGGGTCTTCAGGCAGCTACTCAGAAGACCTGAGCAGGGCCAGGGCTCTGGGCTTTCTGGTGGAAGAGGGCCACGTGGAAAACCTGGTGGAGGCGGCGCTGCGGTTTCCCTTGGGCAATTCAGGCGTGTCAACTGTCCTGGTGGGGTATTCCAACACGGAACATCTGGAGCAGGCGGTACGCTGGATTGACCGCGGCCAACTGCCCGATGAGGCATTGGAGCGATTGCCGGCAATTTGGGCCCGCCGTGATTAGGGTTCGTCCGGTTGGGCGCCGTGTAGGGGAGAGTCGGTTGGCAAAGGCATGAGGTCGGCCAGCTCCGTGATCTGCAAACTGGCCTGCCACAACGCCTTTGCGGTTTCTTCATCGTAGGATTGGGGAGACGAGGGCGCCGGCTGGCTTTTCACGAAATAAAGCCCACTGACAGCCTCCACGTCCGGGGAGGAAGCCAGAAACACCGAAGTGCCGGCCCCCCTCTCCGGGCTCATCCCTTTAAGGGCCAGGAAGAACCTCAGAAACTTGCCTCTGATCCCGTTGCCGGATAGAAAGTTGGTGGCAACCAAGCCGGGGTGCAGCGCGTTTACCGTCACTCCGCTGCCAGCCAACCGGGCGGCCAGCTGGTAGGTGAACATGATGTTGGCCAGCTTGGACCGGGAATATGCGCCAAACCCTCCGTATCCGCTGCGTCCCTGCAGGTCATCCAGATTTAGGCTGATACCCCGGTGGGCATCGGACGAAACGTTAACGATCCTGGCCGGGGCGCTGGCTTTCAACGTATCCAGCAGCATCAGGGTCAACACAAAATACCCCAGGTGGTTGAGGGCAAATGTCATTTCGATCCCGTCGGCGTTTTCCATCCTTTGGAGGTTGATCACGCCGGCGTTGTTGAGCAGCACGTGCAACTGTCCATGGCGGCTCTGAAATTCCTGGGCAAGTCTTTTGACCTCCGACTGGACCGACAGGTCGGCCACCAGGTATTCCACAGAAGCATTGCCCGTTTGCTCCTTGATCAGCGCGACGGTGTTCACGCAACGTTCTTCGTTTCGGCCCGCCAGTACCAGGGTCGCGCCCATCCGGGCCAACTGAAATGCCGCCTCCCGGCCGATGCCCGCGGTAGCGCCGGTGATGAGGCATACCCTGCCCTTCATCGTTTCGTTAGTGGTTTCCATGTATCCCTGGGTAGCGTTCTTGAGCACTGAATTCCCGCCCAATCATACCCTAGTCCCGTCCAAGCAACCCAGGATCGCAAGGATCAATGCTATCTGAAAACCAACCGTAGGGGCGCACGGCCGTGCGCCCCTACACGGCCAGCGACCTATCGGATTCGGCGGGCAAACCTATGATCGCCGGTGGCCCTCCCCCCAACCGGCGTCCGTGTTAAGATACGCCCGCTTATCACCAAACCAACCTGTTTGTTGCCAACAAGGAGGGTCCGCCATGCCAGCTTCATGGGTTGATATCAACGTCGACGGCCACACCATGGAAGGCTATCTGACAAAACCAACAGACTCGGACAGGCGCCCCGCGGTGGTGGTGATTCAAGAGATATGGGGGGTTAACTCCCACATCCAGTACGTGACCGACCGCCTGCCCGCTCAGGGGTATGTGGGTCTGGCGCCGGCCATGTTCCACCGCGAAGGCCCCATGACCATCGGCCTACACGAAGAGATGGACGCGGCCCTCGGCTGGATGCGGAATTGCACCGACGCCGGGATCGTCGCCGACGTGCAGGCTGCGGTGGACTACCTGAAGGCCCAGCCCTTTGTCCTGGCCGACCGGATCGGAATAGTAGGCTTCTGCTATGGCGGGCGTGTTTCTTACCTGGCGGCCTGCAACGTGTCTGATCTAAAGGCCAGCGTCGTTTACTACGGAGGCGGTATAAAGACGTCCTTGGGCGCCGGAGCTTCTCCCTTCGACCAAACTTCCAAGATCGATATCCCCGTGCTGGGGCTGTTTGGTGAGGACGACCAGAACCCGGCGCCCCAAGACGTGGCCGATATCTCCACGGAGCTGACCAAGCACAACAAGGTCCACGAGTTCCACTCGTATCCCGGCTGCGGCCACGGCTTCCACTGCAACGCCCGGTCCAGTTACCGGCCCGAGTCGGCTCGGGATGCCTGGGCCAAGACCATGGCCTGGTTCGACCAGCACCTGAAGGCGTAAAGCCTGCTCACATGAATCCCCCCAGGCCCGCAGAAAAGCGGGTGGGGGGATTTTTATTTTCATATCTAGACCTGTCAGGGGGTAATGTAATGGGAATCCTGAGCGAGGACATGAAGCGCACGGTACGAGAGCAGCGGTTGGCATTTGTCGCCACGGTGTGTGCCGATGGAACCCCGAACCTCTCGCCAAAGGGCACCATAGCGGTATGGGACGACGACCACCTGATCTTCGCCGACCTAGCCTCTCCGGGAACCATGGAAAATCTCAGGAACAACTCCGCCATCGAGATCAACGTTGTGGACGCCTTTTTACGCAAGGGTTACCGGTTTAAGGGCACAGCCTCGATTCCCACCGCCGGCCCAAGCCCAGCGGCTTCGGTCGAGGACTACACCGGACCAGATCGGGGCATACGCACCAATCTGAGCGCAAGCATCCGCAACGTAGTGCTGATAAAGGTGATACAGGCAGCGCCATTGATCTCACCGGCCTACGATACCGGCGCGGAGGAAGCCCAGGTCAGGCGCCAGTGGGAAGAGCACTGGCAGGGGATAACCGACGGATTTCGCGGCCGGGCCACCCAAGCGCCCTGAGCACGGGGAATCCGTCAACCGGACCGGATTGGCCTGCCGCCGCTCCCGGACCGAATATGTAACCGCCCTCATGCCGCCTGGCGCCGCCGCTTGATCATTGTCATTCCCTTGCCTGGATGTTGACATTCATTCACCTTGCATTGTCATTCGCCAGGCTAGCGATTGTCACTCTTTAACCCAGTATTGTCATCCTTCACCCTAATCATTGTCATCCTGAAGAATATGGGGACTCGGGCAGGGGCAATCGCGTCGTAATCCATACCTGAGCACAAATCATACCAAGAGGGTCACTTCCCGTGCGTCGTCCCGGCCAAGAGCCGGGACCCAAAGATGTAGATTCGGTCGCGAAGTCTTCCATGGGGAGAAGAGACACTCTTCAATTCCGGCTTGCGCCGGAAAGACGAGACTGAGCGAGCAGGCCGTTTTTCTTACTAGTTTAGAATCTTCCAAGGAAATGTTGCTCTCAATTGAGACGCGACTACCGTAGGACGTGGGCGGTTGTCCACATTTTCCCACAAAGGTAATGGTAAGATTCTCCCCCCTGCGGCTGGCTCACAATGACCTTGGGGAGCGCGGTTTGACGGGGATGACCTGTCAGGCCGCGGCGGGGTTGTGATGACATACTAGAGGCCGTGTGGGTTGGAATGGCTTGGTGGGCCCGCCTGGACCGGATTCCTAAGTTGCAGATAACAGATAGTTTATGAGGCAAACCCCCACCGGCCTTTTACACTAGGAAGATGGGGGTTTTCCTAACCTGAGGTGTTTTTAGTGGCCTTGGAGGATGAAATCCGAGACCCGCTCGCCAATCGTCATGGTGGTTACGTTGGTGTTGGCGCGGATGCAATCGGGCATGATGGAAGCGTCCACCACCCTGAGCCCCTCCAACCCATGGACCTTGCCGTACTGGTCCACCACGGCCATGGGATCCGAGGCCGGCCCCATCTTGCAAGTGCAGGAAATGTGCTGGGAGGTGGTCACCTCCCGTCTCATCCACGTATCAATGGTTTCGTCGGATACCAAATCTGCATCTGTAGGGTTGATGCGCTCTTCGATGATGTCCTTGAAGCTTTCGTGCTGGCCTAACTCAACACACATGCGGACCATGTCTCTCAGGCGCTTAACGTCAGATTCCTCTTCCAGATAGTGGTAATCCAAGATCGGTTGCTCACCTGGATCTGTGGAGGCCAATCGCAGTTCCCCTGCGCCGGCCGCCAACTGGATCCCGCCGGTCATGCGGATGCCCATGGGAACCATGCGGTCTCCGCCCTGGTTGGGACGCTCGGTGGCGAAGGACTGCATCGACACTTTCATATCATTACGCAGGTCAGAGCCTTCGGCGGTGTATCTCAGGCACAGTTGCATGCGGGGTGCCAGGCCGTCCAAGGGGAACCCCTCCTTGGTCCTCCAAGTAATCCAGACCGCCGGATGGTCCCTCATGTTCTGACCTACGCCGGGGGCGTCCTTTATCACAGGGATTCCCAGGCTGCCAAGGTGGTCTTTAGGACCCACACCCGAGAGCATCAGCAACTGGGGAGAGCCGATGGCTCCGGAACTGAGTATGATCTGATCGGCATCTATGACAAACTTCTCGCCGCCGCTTTCCACGTCAACGCCGATGGCCCGGTTGCCTTCGAAGACTATCCGGTGGACTGTGCAATTGGCCCTGATCGTGAGGTTCAGCCGGTGCCTGGTCTGATCAAGGTACCCCAGGGCGGTGCTCATGCGGATGCCGTTGGGGTTATTCAAAGGGGTAGCCCCCACACCCCAAGAGTCGGGGTGGTTGTGGTCGGCGACGTCGGGGAAGCCCGCTGCCAGGCAGGCGTCATGAAAAGCCACCTGAGCCGGCAGCCAGGTATCGCGCTTGAAGCGGTGCATGACGATGGGACCGTCGCCGCCGTGGAAGTCGTCATTGCCAAAATCGGTGTCGGTCTCTATCTTCCGAAAATAGGGCAAAAGGTCTTGGAACTTCCACTGGTCGTTGCCCATCTCGGCCCAGCTATCGTAATCCTCGGGCACTCCCCGCAGAAAAACCTGGCCGTTGATGGCGCTGGACCCACCTGTTACCCGGCCCCTAGGCACCATCATTGGTCCGGCGGTTTCGGTGGCCTTGCCGATGAACTGCCAGTTATGGTCGCTGGTCATGACGTCGGTTTCGGTTGCGTATCCGAATTTCACCTCTTCTGGCAGGTGCTCAAAGTCGGGGTAGTCAGGGCCGGCTTCCAGAAGCAACACCGACCGGCTGGGGTCCTCGGTCAACCTGGTGGCTAGAATAGAACCTGCCGACCCGGCGCCGATTATGATGACATCGTATTTCATATTCTTATCCCCTATTCAGTACCTAATCTGATCTCAAAAAATGATTTGCCCCGATTACATCAGGGTCACCATGAACGAAGAGAGTTCCTTCTGCCCGTTCCCCCTGAGCCTGTCGAAGGATAGTCCATTTTCGTTAGCCGGTTTTGAAATATTTTCGTGTCCATGGTTCTGCTTTGATGGGGGCTAAGCAGAAAACCCCTGCCACCGCTCTCGTCAAGCTAGATCAGCGCCGTGGGTGTCACGATCCCATCAAAATCCTTTTCGCTAGCGGGGTCGTTAGGCGTGATACTCAACCCCGTCTCCATGTGATGGTAGAGCTGTTTGAGGTGATGGGTGCTGTGGCTCAGAATGATATTCAGCAGTTCCACAACGGTTACCTCGCCCCCATAATGGGCGGGGACGACCCGGTCGAATGCGGTCTCGTTTCCGCTATTCAAGAACTCGATTATGTTTTTGCGAACTCCCTCGCCGTAGCCGTGAAGCTCTTGGGACGAGTTGACCGTGGTCGCCAACCGCTTGTTGGACGCCGCCATGTCTTCGGAACTCATGCTGCCTTGCTTATGGCTGAGATAAGCCAGCTCCGGGAAGGACATGATGTGCAATACCACGTCCCGCAGGCTCCAAGGACGCCAGGGGACCTGCTCTTTTAGCTGGTCGTCGCCAAGCTGTTGGGTGGCTCGCAACGTCGCGCTCAGAATGACATCGTATTTTTGGGCCAGCCAGTCCGTCTTGCTGGACAGATCAACCTTGACCTTCAGATCCAAGGCGGGCACCAGCTTCTTGGGATAGTAGCCAATGATCACGGTGTCTTCGTCAATGATGGTCACCGGGACTGATTTGATCCCCCGGTTCCTGAGATATTCCACCGAGGGTGCATCGGTTGCCAGGTCATGGTGCTCATACCGAACACCGTTGGACGATAGAAATTCTTCCACCGTCCGGCAACTGAATCAACCAGGGTTGGTATATACGTGTACTTCCATGGGTTCTCCTAGTGCATAGGCTGTTTTAGTTCGCGGTTTTGGTTCGACGGTAGCGTAATCGGTGCCTGATGCGGTGTCAACATCCGGGATATCTGCTGTAAGGAATGATACAAAACACTTTATCCCGAAGCCGAGCCGGCCCAGCGAATCAGCCATGGTTGCAGGGGGACGGCGCCTCGAATCCGGTACACGCCGTCTGTTTCCTCCAATTCATCGGGAAGCATACGGGTCAGCATATCCCTTTTGGGGTCGTCTTCGCCCAGGAACAACCGCCCGCTGATCTGATCCAAGGCCTGTTCCATACTGTCGAATCCCCTGGCGGGCTGGGCGGCCAAGGGCTCTTCCCGCGCCTCTATTCCCAGGTCCCGAAGCACCTCCCTGAACTCTGGCACGCTGGGCAACGGCAGTCTGGGGGTGCCGTGGACCTTTTCCCAAAGGGGATAATTTTGGGACTGGGGAGGCGCGCCGTACATGACCACCATCACCTGGGCTCGGGCATGGTCCTGCAATTTTCGGATGAAGCCGCCGATGTCCTGGATGGTGTACAGAACGTGGACACATAATACTTGGTCTGCCGGCTCCACCTGGACTTCCAGCCAGTCCGAAGGGACCAGGGAGATATTCTCTACGTGGTGTGCTTTTGCCCCGCCGGTCAGCACTTCACCCATGGCCGGCGAAGGCTCCACCGCGGTGACATGTTTGCAATGCAAAGCCAGGGGCAAGGCGAGCCGTCCCCCTCCTGCCCCGACGTCGATGAGGGTCTGGTCCGCCATGACTTCATCCATCAACCGATTCAGGAAGGCGTCATCGGAGCGGCGGGGGTCGGCGCTGAACTGCCGGGCGAAGGGCCGCCAGTGGTCCATGGGCGGCGGCGCCGGGCGCATGGAGTCGGACTGGGCATGTTCTGCCTGGATCATGGTTCGCCACCGGTCAGTCGCTGACATCGTTCACCGCCGTATACGGAAATGTCCCGGAGATGACTCCGGGACATTTCTTGCTGGAATCTTTACTAGGGACCGAGCCTCGGGGCTAGGGCGTCTAGTTGGGAGTCAGGGCCACCGAGCGGATCTCACCGAATTCCTTGGGCAGCTTGCGCCAAGACACGCCGCCGTCATCGGTCACGTAGACGTAACCATACAGGCTGGCGGCCACCATGGTTTCGGGAATAGCCTTGTTGGTCCCGAACCAGTAGACCACCGAGTTGGGCGCCACCGGCAGTTCGGTCCGCTGCCAGGTCTTTCCGCCGTCCCTGGTCTGTTGGATGGTCCCGGTGATTCCGGGTATCGCGTCGCCGTTGCCGACAAACATCACGTTGGGGTCATCGGTCTTTATGGCCATGCCGCGGCAGTAGGACCGGTTATCGTTCTCATTGAACTTGGGGAAATAGTGGTAGTCCCAGCTTTCTCCCTCATCGGTGCTCTGGGCGATGCCGAAGGGGCTGGTGCAGTAGATAGACGTGGTGGGTCCGGCGTTGATCGCCATCCCATGGATATCTCCGTGGAACGGGTCCGGCCCCAGGTCTGACATATGTATCCAGTTGTCTCCGCCGTCCAGGCTTTTATAGACGCCGTCGACTTCGATGCCCGCCCATACGGTGCGGTGGTCCCTGGGGTCGACGATGACGTTGGTGGTCCGTGGCGTTCCCACGGGGCAGTTCATGTTGACGCCCATGGTCAGGTGCTGCCAAGACTTTCCGCCGTCCCTGGACCGGAAAGCCTCGGGTCTAGTGCCGGCAAATAAGGTCTCTGTGTCGGCCGGGTCCACGGCGACTGACCAGATCTGAAGGCTCTCCATAGGCGAATCCAGTTTATCCCAAGAGCCGCCGTTGTCGTCGCTACGGAAGATGCCGATGTCAGTTCCCGCTATGATCCGGTGAGGGTCGTCGGGGTACACGGTAAGGGCCCTAACGTTGCATTCCGAAGGCAGTGGGTCTCTGATCCGGTTCCAGGTCTCCCCTCCGTCGGGACTAACCGACAATCCGCCCCCCACGGTGGCAACACATATGGTGTAATCGTTAGCCATGGTCATACCCTCCTCAATGATGCATTATGGGTAATTCCGAATGGGGTAACACGTTTTGGTATAGGGACATCATAGACTGATTGTCAATATGGCGGATACAGGCAGAATACTACCTTGACCTGCTCATGGCCGCTGCCTAGAATGGCAAATTATGAGCCAGATGGTATTCATCCACGGGCCGGGCGCCGGCGGATGCGCCGATTCCTTCGTGAATCAGCTCTCCCATTATCCTGACAGCTTGGCCCCCACCCTGCCCGGCCACTTGAAAGGTAAACCTTGCCCCGATGTGGAAAGGTACATGGAGTGGGTGCGGGGTTGGCTATCGGCCCAGGGACGCACCCATGACTTGGTGCTGGTCGGGTTCACGCTGGGAGCTTGCATAGCCCTGCAATACGCTTTGGACTACCCGGACGAGGTTAAGGCGATTGTATTGATGACGGTGGCCATGCGGCCCAAAGAGCGTGCTCCGGGCTCGCTGGAAATGCGCCTCAAAGCCGCTGAAGACCCTGATACGTATCAGGAATGGCTGGAGTTCCAGCGCCATGCGATGAAGTTCGTCAAGCCCGAGTTGCGGGGGCGCCTGTTGGCTTGCCACACCAAGGTGGGGCCCATTTCCCAATACAATGACCTGGTGACGATTGACCGGTTCGACGTTCGCGACCGCATCGAATCCCTGCAGTCTCCGTTGCTGCTGATTCGGGGAGTCGACGACCCCGGCGCGCCCCCTGAATATGAACTAGAAATCCACCGGGCGGTGTCAGGCTCGCGCTACCTGGCGCTGCGTCATGCGGGTCACTTTCCCGCGGCCGAGCAACCAGAACAGGTGAACCAGGCCATCGACGAATTCCTGGACTCGCTAGACTAGCCTTTGGGGTTTGACCAGCAGCCCCGCCGGTCTGGCCCTAATGGTTTAAAACCCATATGATTCGGTCCTCATACCGCCGCCAAGCTTGTCCCCTCGTGCATTCGCCTCTTGATTTGAAAGCCCAATGACCAGCCCAGACATCAAATTTAGCGTCCGCATCCATCAACACGGCTACAGCTACCAAGAATTGCGGGAGATTTGGATTGCCGCCGACCGGTTGGGGTTCCACTCTGCCACTCTCTACGATCTCTTGAACTCACCGGCGCTGGAATGCTGGACCACCCTTGCGGCCCTGGCGGCGGAGACCGGACGCATTCGGCTGACACCGCTGGTGTTGGCTAACACCTACCGGCCACCGCCCTTGCTGGCCAAGATGGCCGCCACCCTGGACGTGATCAGCCAGGGCAGGTTGGAGCTGGGCATTGGGACTGGGGGAGACGAGGGCGACCACCGGGCGTCGGGCTACACCTATCCTTCCATTCAGACCCGGGTGGAAATGCTGGAAGAATCGGTCGATATCATCAAACGGCTTTGGCAAGAGCCGAAGGTGAGCCATCAAGGGAGGCACTATTCTCTCAATGAGGCGGCAGTGGACCCCGGACCGGTGCAGAAACCTCATCCTCCTATTTTAATTGGCGGCCACGGCGAACGGTATTTGATGCGGGCCGTGGCCCGTCACGCCGATATTTGCAACATAGGGTTTGAGATAGGATTGGAGGAATTCAATGCCAAGCTGAACAGTTTGGAAGAGCATTGCCAACGGGAGGGTAGAGACCTTGCGGAAATAGAAGTGAGCCACAACACCCGGGTAATCATCGCTGAAAACGCCGCCCAGTTGGAGGACCTGGTCTCCGGGGGGGCTGCGGCTGCCAACACCACCCTCTCCGCGTATAGAAAGTCTTTGAGCCGGGCCATAGCTGGCACTCCCGCCCAATGCCGGCAGCAGATCCAGCGGTTGGTCGACCGGGGCATCACCTATTTCTTTTTGTTGTTTCCGGAGCCTGTATCAGTGGATAGCCTGAGCCTGTTTGCAAAAGAGGTCATGCCTCATTTCGTCCGTTCAGCAGATAGAGACCTGAGGTAAAGCCCAGCGAAGAGCCTCGCTCCAAGCTTGTCTAGCTACACGCGGGTGACTATAATCCCCCTAAGTCAGGCCAGGCAGGCAAATCCGGGCGAGCGGTTCAGCCGGAATCAAGCCCGTCTAGGCCCCAGATACTGTCAATAGCCGCACCGGCGGCATAAGGAGGCTACCATGGTTGACCAATTGGCTCGGCCCACAGACAAGGTGGAAGTTTACTGGTTCTCCGAACAGCCCCAGGGATACGTGTCCGACCAACAGCTGGAACCGTACGAATCCGGACGGTTGGGCTTTCCCAATAGCCATTTTGATCCAGATAAGGCCCACGTTCTATACAACCAGTATCACGACCAATATGGCCTGGCCGACGAGGTTGGGTTTGACGGGATCATGACCAACGAGCATCACTCGGCCTATTGGTGTGGCAAGCCGGCGGTCAACCTGGACGCCGCGGTCATCGCCAAGGTCACCAAGCGGGCCAAGATTGCCATCCTGGGCAACGTCATCGCCGTCAACGACCCTATCCGCATGGCGGAAGAGATCGCCATGTTGGATTGTTACTCCGGAGGCCGGATAATCTCCGGCTTTGTCCGTGGCGGCGCTGCGGAAAGTCTGCTGGGCGGGATCGACCCCACGGAAAACCGGGAGCGGTTTGAAGAAGCCCACGACCTCATAGTCAAATGCTGGACCCAACCGGGCCCATTCCGCTACGAAGGCAAGTACTACCACCACCGGGTGGTTAACCCGTGGGTGTTGCCCATGCAGAAACCCCGGCCCGACATTTGGTTCCCCGGCACCGGAAGCCCGGAAAGCGTGGTATGGGCCGCCCAGCACGGCCACCCCTATATGAACCTTGGCGCCGTGATGGAAACGACAGAATGGCTGAAGCAGATCTACATCGACACCGCACTGGAGGCGGGGTTCCAACCGGGGCCGGAGCACTTCGGCTACCTGCTCAAAGTCTTTGTGGCGGACACGGAAGAACGGGCCCAGGAGATGGGCCGCCACTTTGTTTGGACCGAGGGACACCGCCAGCGTGGTCCCAGGGAACACGTGGACCCGCCGGGTTACCAGTCCCGCCAGGCGGTGGAAGTCAAGCGCAGCCGGCCCACTGGAGCCTTCGCAGGCAACGCCGGCCAACCCCAGTCCTACGAGCGTCAGCAGGAAGGCCGAACCATCATAGTGGGAACCCCGGACACCGTGATCGAGAAACTGAACTACGTGGTGGAGAACCTGAACCCCGGTTACCTGTTGATCTACGGCAACGAGGGTCCCATGCCCCACGAGGACTGCATGAGGTCCATAGACTTGCTGGGTAAAGAGGTGATTCCCGCGTTGAAAGAGATCAAACTGCGCCCCTACGAGGCGGACTAGCCACCAGGAAACACAAGGGCCGGGCCGGGCCCCTTGGTCCCCGAGGAGAATTAATGGTCGTAGCGGCGGACAGCGTGCAAATGGACCCCCAAGCCCTGGGCAATGTGGAAGCCCTATTCAAAGAGCAGATCGGCCAGGGGCTCCATCCCGGCGCTGCCCTGGCCGTTTACCGCTACGGCCAACCCGTGTTGGACATTCAGGGCGGTCTGGCCGACCAAGAGGCGGGCAAAGCGGTGTTGGAAGACACCATGTTCGTCCTATTCTCCTCCACCAAACCTTTGGCGGCGTCCTGCCTATTCATCCTGTGGGAGAGGGGCAAATTTCATTGGGACGATCTAGTCTCGAAGTATTGGCCGGGGTTCGGCCAGAAGGGCAAGGAAACCGTCACGATACGCCACATCTTGAACCACCAAGGCGGGTTCCCCGACACACCCCATGAGATCACCTTGGAGAAATGGTCGGATTGGGACGCGGTAGTCCATGCCTTGGAGCAAACCAAGCCCATTTATGAACCGGGAACGGTGCTGGCCTACCATCCCAGAAATTTCGGTTGGGTGGTTGCAGAGTTGGTGCATCGCATCGACGGCCGGCCATTCACGCAGTTCCTCCGGCAGGAATTGACCGGTCCGTTGGGGATGAGGGACACCTACGTGGGGTTGCCGGCCTCCCTGGAGGACCGGGTCTCCCGGTTACACGCCACCGACGACTGCGACAGCCCGGGAATGGTCCACCTATATAACCGGCCCGAGGCTCACCAGGCGGTACAGCCATCGGGTGGCGGCATCTCCACGGCCCGTGACCTGGCCAGATTCTTCGCCATGATGCAGTGCGGCGGTTCTTTGGAGGGTACGACTATCATGGCCCCGGAGACGGTGGCGGAAGTCACCAAGGTACAGGTTGAAGCTATGGACCTGACAAACGAACGGCCCGTCCGCCGGTCGTTGGGCTTGGCCTTAGGCGACCCCCGGTCAGCGCCCTACGACCGGGAAACCAGCCGCACCTTCGGCCACGGCGGAGCGGGCACCTCGGTGGGTTGGGCCGACCCTGACTCAGGGGTGGCTATGGCCTATATCACCAACGGCTACCGTTCGGATTATTCCAACTTCCCCCGGCTGGCAGCCATCTCACAGGCGGTGCGGGAAGCCTGCCGGTAGGGTTTTGATCCGCGGCCCCTGACCCGAATTACGACCCAATCCACCGTCTTTCCCTGTTGAGCTCCCGCGCGATCCTATTTCGCTTCCGAATGCCTCTGCCTCAACTCCGACACCCAACCAATGTCATCCTGAACCCAACCCATGTCATCCTGAACCGCAGTGAAGGATCTAAAATCAGTGGAAGCCTCCACCCCAGATGTTTCACCGCTGCGGTTGGCTCAACATGACTCTGGGGGTGGATGCGGCTGGCTCTACTTGACATGTGCCCGCCCAGTTGCCAACGCCTGGCGAACGCATGGCTTGGGCCTTAAGGTATTGCCAGGAGCCAGCCGGTACCATT
>MUCP01000034.1 GCA_002816875.1 SAR202 cluster bacterium Io17-Chloro-G2 | reverse complement strand
CTTTTGATCTTGGCGAAGCGGGCGTTCTTGAAGAAGTCCGACAGGAAAAGCACCCGCAAGACCGAGCGCATGTCGTATTGGGAGTCGGTGAAAGCCTTGACTAATGTTTCTATCGCCTGCTCATCGTTGGGAGGGGTCACCGACCAGCTTGGGACCTGGGGCTCGTCAGCAACGAAGAAGTTGTACAGGTGCCTGGCGATGAAACGGGCGGTGGCCGGCTGTTGGCAGATTATATCTATGATGTCTTCGCCGTTGAAGTTCCCGGTGTGCCCGAAAAAGGTCTTTTCCTCGTCGTCATGGTCCTCTTCCCGATATTCGAAACCCCAGTCGTAGCGGCCGCTGGCGCCCCTGGGGATCATGGGAGATAAGGTCCAGCCGGTGAACGCACGGGAGCACTCCCGCACGTCGTCCTCGGTATAGTTGCCTACGCCCATGCTAAACAACTCCAGCAGTTCGCGGCCCCAGTTCTCATTGACCGCCGTGGCATGGTTATCGCAGTTATCCAGCCAGTAGATCATGGCTGGGTTCTTTGCCAATTCCACCAGTAGTTCCCGGTAATCGCCCATGCCCTTTTCCCGGAACATGTCAATCTGCTTGATGACTTCGTGGAAATGGTCGATCTTCGACTGGCCGGTGGCAAAGATGTGGTGCCAAAAGAGCACCATCTTCTCCTCAAGCACGCGATCGGTATTCACCATGTGGTTCAACCAGCCGGCGCTGCCCATGCCCGGCGAGGTGACGGGCTTCCAATATCCAGGGTGGTAACGTAAAAACTCGAAATTATCGGCCGTCTTCTGGTCCTGGGGATTCAGGAGCTCTTCCACCGTTGCTTCGTAGCCTTTGCCAACCCTTTGTTCCAGTTCGTCTTGGGTTGCGCCGAAACCGGCCCGGCGCATCAGGTGGGCCATCAGGGCGATATCGTCGTTGGCCATGGCCATATTCCTTTTCGAGATTGATTTGGGCTAACACTTGGGATGAACCCCCCAGCCGCAATCCGCCTATTAAGGGGAAAGCATCAGGCGATTCTAGAGTCGAATTATGCTGAGAACGCAATGGCTGTGTCAAGCCAGCGGGCGGACAGGTTACGGCGTCAGGCCAGATCCAGCTGATCCGGTCGATCAGTAGGCGAGCCATTTGCCCAGGCGTTTGCCCCCAACCATTCGGCTTTGATGTTAGACTCTAAGCGGCAGCATGATTCAATCCTTGTGGCGTCAGAGTTGCCATAAGCATCGTTCGCCCAGGATTCCACCCCATCGAGGAGGCTCTGATATGGCAGAAGCCGGCGACAAGATATTATTGGACTGGGACGCGCTGGAGGTTGGAGAGACGTTCGAGACGTTTGAGTACGTTCTGACCCAGAAAATGGTCGACGACTACCGCCTGGGTGTAATGGACCCCGAGGCCAGCTTCCCAACCATCGCCCACAAAGTGGACGTGCGCCAATACAACGCCAAGTACCGCGACAACGGGTCGGTCAACGCCCGATGCGCCTTTTACTGCTACAACCCTCCCATTCCCGGTAAGAAGCTGATGGTGACGGCGAAGATCGCCGACAAGTACCTGCGCCGGGGCAAGAACTACATCGTCACCGAGGCGGTCTCGGTGGATGAGGACGGCCGGTTGATCGACCGGGTGATAACCCACGAGTTGAAGCAACCCAACGAGGTGGGCAAAAAATGGGGGGGTTAAATCCCGATTCAATAGAACGGGACTACCAGGTGGGCGGCGAAATCCCGCCCCTGGTCAAGCAGATGACCCAAGAGGCGATAAACCTTTTTGAGGGAAGCGCCGGCCAAACCGGTCCTTCCCAGTTCACCGATGAGGAGACCGCCAGGGAGACCCTGGGGACCGAAGGCACGGTGGCCTCGGGCCGGATGTCCCTCACGTTCGCCATAGAGATGCTGCGCCGGTATTTCGGCAGCGACGTTTACAACCACGGTGGATTCGTGGACCTGCGGTTTTTGAGGCCGGTGCGGCCCGGCGACGAGATAACGTTCTCGGGGAAGATCACGGACATAACCCGCGAGGCCAACGGCAGCCGAGTGTCGGTGGAGATAAAGGTGGAAAATCAAAAGGGCGACACCACCGGCATCGGCGCCGGCAGCGCCGTGGTCCCCAACGCATACCTGCCGGCAGAGGAGTAGGGGGCACGGAACTCATTGGTCAATACCCGGGGGCCGGCAACGATACCTTAACGCAGAGCCAAACTGGAGCCCGGATCCTCTTTCCGGCAGCATTTACCCGCAGCCGGCGTCCGCAAGCCTACGATTAATTGAGACTTCCCCCCGCCCTAAATAAACTCGCGAATCCTCTCTCCACGCTGCGCCAGCGCGATTTCCGCATGGTCTGGACCTCCATCATGTTTGCCGGGATGGGTTCGCAGATGGAGACGCTGGTAGTGGCTTGGCTGGTGCTAACGCTGACCGATTCACCCTTTTTGGTGGGCTTGATCTCCTCGGTGCGGTTGGCAACCAACTTCATATCTCTGTTCGCCGGAGCGGTGGCCGACCGGCTACCCCGCCGGTTGGTGCTGGCTGCGGTGGAGTTCACTTTGGCTTCCCTCGCCGTTTTGATGCTGGCGTTGGTGATGACCGGCCGCCTTGAGGTGTGGCACCTGTTCGCCATCACTTTTTTTGTGGGCATGGCCCGGTTGTTTCAGTTGCCCGCGGCCCAGTCCCTGGCGATCGACAGCGTCCCGCAAGAGCAGATCGCCACTGCGGTGGCCCTGACCACCATGAGCCAGAACATGAACCTGGTGATCGGGCCGTTGCTGGGCGGGATACTGTTTGAATTGTTTGGACCCCAGGGGGCCTTCGTCCTTATCGCAGTGCTGTACTCCTTAAGCGGGATCAGCGCGCTGTTCGTTAGGACCAGCAGGGTGACTCGCACCCAACAGATGGAATCGGTTATGGCGGCGGTAATCCAGGCAATAAGATACGTCAAGGGTCAGCAATTGATCTGGGCGGCCCTGGTTATCGCGGTGATCATCAATCTTACCGGTTTCCCTTTTCACGGGACGCTGGTGCCCATCTTCGCCCGGGACGTTCTGGGCCAGGATGCGGCGGGGTTGGGGTTGTTGATATCGGCTTTCGGCATCGGCGCGGTGACCGGGTCCATATTCCTGTCCTTGTTCCCAGAGCTGAAAAACGTGGGTAAACTGCTGATCCTTTCGGTGGTGGTCTGGCACGGGTCTATGGCGGCATTTGGGGCATCCACGTCGTTTCCCGTGTCTCTGGCCATCCTGGTGGTTACCGGATTCGCCTTTTCCTCAACCCTGGTATTGATCATGATCCCGATCTGGCGGACGGCGCTGCCCGAGTATCGTGGGCGAATCATCGGATTGCGCATACTGGCGATATACGCCAGTGCGGGTGGCAGCCTTAGCTCAGGTGGGATCGCCGGGGCTTTTTCCCCGGCGCTGGCCGCCAACGTCAGCGCGGGTGTGGGGATCGCCCTTACGGGAATCCTGGCGGTGGTGGCGCCCAAGCTGACGCGGGCGTAGGGCAGCCATCGATGTTAATAAAAACGGTAGGGGCGCACGGCCATGCGCCCTTACGTGAACCAGCTGCCAATCTATCGGTGGAAACCTGAGCCGGAATCGGTCCAAGTTGAGCCAAGCCCCGGCATGCCCTTGCCGCGGGTAAAAACAAGAAAGACAACGTTCCAGCAAAGGGTAGGGCAGGTTTAAAACCTGCCCTTACATCTTGTCCAGAACCGTTGGGGACCGAGAGTAGTGGCACGGCATGCAGTGCCCCTACCAACAAACTGACGAAGGAATATGGCTTAGCCAAAACCCGCTTATCGGAAGGTAGGGGCGCACGGCCGTGCGCCCCTACGTGAACCAGCTGCCAATCTATCGGTGGAAACCTAAGCCGGAATCGGTCCAAGGTGAGCCAAGGCACGGCATGCCAGAACCGGGGGTAAAAACAAGAAAGACAACGTTCCAGCAAAGGGTAGGAGCAGGTTTAAAACCTGACCTTACATCTTGTCCGGAACCGTTGGGGACCGAGAGTAGGGGCACGGCATGCCGTGCCCCTACCCATAAACTGACAACGGCGTGTGGCTAAGCCAAAAACCGCTTATCAGAAGGTCGGGGCGCACGGCCGTGCCCCAACGTGAATCACCGGCCAATCTATCGGTGGAAACCTGAGCCGGAATCGGTCCAAGTTGAGCCAAGCCCCGGCATGCCCTTGCCGCGGGTAAAAACAAGAAAGCCAACGTTCCAGCAAAGGGTAGGGGCACCCCGATTCCATCGGGGTGCCCCTACATCTTGTCCAGAAACCTTTGTGGGACCAGGACCGCCGCGGCGCTAGCTCCTCTGGTAGACCTGGAACCGGTGGCGGTTGGACTCGGTGACGAATAGGCGCCCCTGGCCGTCGAGCCTTACTGACACGGGACCCCAGAAGTATGGTTCGGTCTGAGAGGAGATGTGGTGAGGCGTGTTGAGGTGGGGCGGCAGGTCGGGGATGAGGTTGGACATCTCCCGGGTCCGCTTTTCGTCAGGGTTCACGTTTAGGTAATCGCCGGCCCACCTGGATTCGGTGGCCTGCCCCCGGAGTTCCAATTGAAACGCGCCGTTGGCGTCGAAGACCTGCACCCGCTCATTGCCCCAGTCGGCGATGTAGACGTATCCCTGGAGGTCCACAGCCACGGCCGAGGGCCGGTGGAACTGGCCTTCGCCGGTCCCGGACTCGCCGAAGCTGGCGATGAACTTGCCTTCGGGAGAAAATTTTTGGACCCGGTCGTTGCGCCAATCCGCTACGTAGACGTCTCCCGCTGAGTCGGTGGTCACGCCCCAAGGCAGGTTGAACTGCCCGTTACCGTCGCCGGGCTCTCCCCATTGGCCCAGGTACTCTCCGGCGGTGGTCAACTTCTGGACCCGGCTGTTGTGCTGGTCCACGACATAAACGTTGTCCTGCTGGTCGATGGCGATTCCGGCGGGACCGTTGAACTCACCGTCTCCACTGCCTTTGGTGTCCCATTTACCCAGGAACTTCCCCGATGCGTCGAAGATGGTAACCCGGTGATGCAACTCATCGGTCACGTACAGCCGGTCCTGGGAGTCGAACGCCATGGCCACTGGAGAGTTGAACTGGTCGTCCCCCGTGCCGCTTCCTTTACCGAACTCCCCCAGGTATTCTTCTTCGTCCAGATCAACGATGCCCACCCGCATCAGGTTCTTGCGGGCGGAGTCGCAGTGGTTCAGCACGAAGATGCGGCCGTCTCTGGAGAAGGCCACGTCGTATGGATTGATGAATCCACGGCCTATCTGGTTGGTGGCCAGGCCGACGGTTTTGACGTAGTCCAAAGTAAACGTGCTGGTGGTATGCGTACTCACTGTGGAACCCCCTGAACGCGGGTGAATCACCTTTTTAGGTTACGACCTACGCCGTAAACCTTAACGACAACAATGGTTCGACAAGCTCACCACGAACGGATGGTGTTTATCACGAACGGGATGTGCTATTTCCGCCCGTTCGTCCTGAGCTTGTCGAAGGATGCTCTGCCTAAAGATGGTCCGTTGACTTCAGGCCAGCTGGTACTCTTTGGTGGAGCTGGCCAGACTCAGGAGGCCGCCGACGCGTTTTTCCGCGTCGTCTCCCTGCTGATGCCCCGCCAGCGACAGGTCGCCCTGGTGCGCCACGTATTCCACCAGAGAGGCTCGCGTCTCTTCCGAGACCTCCATGGGACCCATCAGGTCAAGACACCGGTCCACCAATGCCTCGGGCGAGAACACGCCTTCGCCGGCCAGCCGGTCAATGATCTTACGCACGCCAGGGTTCTCCACGTTGGCCAGTTCGTGGGCGACGAAGTTCACCCGCTCCACCAACGCACCGCTGTCGACCCACTCGATCCCCTCGTGCCAACCTTCCACCGACGGCGGTTGCAGCAACCCCTGACCCATATACACGGCCTGGCGCGCCACTTGTTCTATCCCTTGGGTGGGCGTGTGATAGCTGCCAGCCATCCGCACAGCGCCGACCACCAGCTCCACGGGACCCTTCACTCTGGCGAAGCGGGCCTCGTCGGACTTGAAATAGCCGGAGTTAAACAGGGTTCGAAGGACCGGCCGTATCTCGTGATTCGAATCGAAATACGTCTTCATCATCGAAGCTATGGTC
The DNA here is from genome assembly GCA_002816875.1 of SAR202 cluster bacterium Io17-Chloro-G2. GTDB lineage: Bacteria > Chloroflexota > Dehalococcoidia > Lucifugimonadales > UBA3495 > Io17-Chloro-G2. The sequence continues at coordinate 7,458 of MUCP01000034.1, read as the reverse complement.
TTCTCCCCACCTTCGTCTATCTCGTCGGCAGCGAAAAATTGGAATAACCGGGTGCAGATAAACCGTGCCGTCGCCTCTTGGCGAACGATGATCTCCACGATGTCCTGGCCGTTGAACCGGCCGGTCTCACCCAAGAAGGTCTTTTCGCCGTCATCGTGGTCTGCTTCCCGGTATTCGTAGAACCAGGAGATGCGGCTGTAGGGCCATATGGAGTCCCGGGCCGCCCGCATGGCCATGTATTCGGCGTTACCCAGGGTCCAGCCGGTGAAGGCCCTGGCGCACTCCTTGATATCGTCTTCAGTGTAGTTGCCGATTCCCAGGGAGAAAAGCTCCAGGAGTTCCCGGCCAAAGTTCTCGTTGATGGAATCCTTGTGGTTCTCGTTGTTATCCAGCCAGATGATCATGGCCGGGTCTTTGGAAAGCTCCACCAGCAGGGTGGCTAAGTCACCCATACCGTGGCGGCGGAACATCTCTATCTGGTTGACCAACGCCCTGGCCTGGTTGAGCTTGTTGTAGCCAGTGGCGAAAAGGCTATGCCAGAAAAGGGACAGCTTCTCTTCCAGGGGGCATCGGGTAGTGATCATCCGGTAAAGCCAATAGGCCGCTGCGCCGTCGGCCAAGCGCATCTCGGCCTGCTCGGTGTGGTAGCGGCGGATTATGTCGTCTGGCAGGTTTTGAGGGTCGGTGGGGTGAAGCAACTCCTCGACCACCGCCTCGTAACCCATTTCGACCCGCGCTTCCAGTTCGTCCCGGCTGGCGCCGAATCCAGCTCGACGCATCAGGTGCGCCATCAACGCGATGTCCTGGTTACTCATGGCTACTCCTTTTCCTCGGCTTTGCGAAACTGTCCAACGACGGATTGTCCAAGATGAACCATCCTTCGACAAGGTCAGGACGAACGGTGAAAGGCACTCCGCTCCGTTCGTGGTGAAAGGCACTCCGCTCCGTTCGTGGTGAGGGCACTCCGCTCCGTTCGTGGTGAGGGCGCCCCTATCCGTTCGTGGTGAGCCTGTCGAACCACCTTTTGGGTTGGCTGATCAATCCCCATGGAAGCCAACCCATTTGCAGGTTTATTTCTCGATGAATTCCAGATGCTCGAACTGGCCATTGACGATGGAAGGCCCATCAAGTCCCAACCAGCGCTCCAGGATTGTGGAATAGGTCGATCGGAAGTCATTGTTGGCCCGGAGGTCGCCATCCAGTTGCTGGGCTTCCTCCAAAGAGGGGAACTCGCCGTACATACCACCCTGGACGGACCCGCCGATCAGCATAGCCAGACCGCCGGCGCCGTGGTCGGTGCCCGAGCCGTTGTCGCGGATGCGGCGGCCGAACTCGGTCCAAACCAACATCATGGTGTCGTCCTGCAAGCCGTGCTCTTCCAGGTCGGCGTAACAGTCCGCCACTCCCCCGGCAACCTCACCCCACAGCTTGGCATGGGTCAGCAGCTCACCGCCGTGGGTATCGAAGCTGCCGTAAGAGGTGTAGAAGACGCGGGTGCCCAGGTCCGCGGACATTACCTGGACGATGTTCTTCATGCTTTGGGCGAAGGGGTTTTGGGCATATTCCACCGAGGAGGAATATTTGCCCGGCGCAGTCCTCAAGATATCCGCCCCTTTCAAGGCGTTGCGGCCGGTCTGGCCCAATGAGTCCATGACCGGGTCGTTATCTTTGGACATGCCGTACATCCGGGCAAAGGCTTCTAGGGCGTACCCTTTCTGCAATTCGTCTTCCACGTCGGGAAACAGGCCGTAGGTCTCCAAGTTGCCTACCGACGCCACGGGGACCCCTTTGCAGCCCAGGGCCCTGGGAAGGCCCCGGCCAAAGTTGATGCCGGTCAGTACGTTTTCGCCCTGCGGGTCCAGGTCGCGGATAGCGCGGCCCAACCAGCCTTCGGTGGCGATCTTTTCCGGCTCACAGGTATGCCAGATGTCCATGGACCTGAAATGAGAGCGCACGGGGGTTTCATAACCGATCCCATTCACCACTGCCACGTTGCCCCGGTCCCACAGGTCCTTGATGGGAGCCAGTTGGGGAGAAAACCCGAAGTCGTCGTCGATGGGAAGAACGTCTTTGGCCGGTATGTTGACGGCAGGCCGGTAGTCGTAATAGAGACCGTTGCTGTAGGGAATCAAGGTGTTTAAAGGGTCGTTGGCGCCGATCAGCTGAACCACGATCAATGAACGCTTTTTGCCATTAGCAGGCATGGTCAACCTCCCTGTAGGGTGTGATTCAAATAGGCGTGAATCGTCACGATCTAACAATGAAAACGCCGAATTAAACGGTGAGTAAGGTCGGCGACACCTGTTAAGCCTGGAGTTAATTTTATTTAGGATGGGTCTGCTTGTCAACGGCGCCGCGAGGGCCGACTGCGCGATCAAGGCATCAACTGGCTATGATCAGCGTAGGGGCTACCTCCCTTTTGGAACATCCCCTGGCGATACCACCGCCGTCCGGTTATCCTGGTGGCGAATCATTCAATCCATGATCTAGGAGCAGGTTGATGTCTCAGAGCACTGTCCAAGCCCAAGTCCAAGCCGGCCAATGCAAAGTCCTCGATGGAGTCCGCATCGTTGAGTTGGCCCGCTGGCAGGCGGCGCCACGGGCGTCGCTGATCCTGCGGGACATGGGCGCCGAGGTAATCAAGCTGGAGTGGCGCAAGGGCGGCGACCTCAGAAATTCGGGGCCTTTTGTCGGCGATATGAGCGTGCAATTCGCGGCCTACAACCGGGGCAAGAAAAGCATCACATTGGACACCAGGCATCCTATGGGTAAAAAACTTTTCTTTGACCTGATACGGGTGTCAGACGCCGTGTTGGAGAATTACCGGCCGGGCACAGTGGAGAAGATGGGGTTGGGATACGAGGACCTTTGCCGGGTGAATCCGGGAATCATCTTGGCGTCGGTCTCGGGGTTCGGCCAGTACGGACCCTACCGGGACCGCCAGTGTTTCGACCCCATAATCCAAGCCATGAGCGGAATCGGGCACCAGACGGGCCGGGGCTTCGACCAGCCGGTGATGGCCGAAGGACCCATCATGGACCGGACTGCAGCTCTGCACATCGCCATCGGCATTCTGGGCGCGTTGAGGCACCGGGACCGCACCGGCGAGGGTCAGTGGATAGAAGTGGCAATGCTGGACGGTGGCATAACGCTGGAAGAAGTGGCTTTGGCCATGTGCTACGAAACGGGCACTAACGACTTCAAAAGGGCCGGTACTTTTCTAAAATGCCTGGATGGGTATGTCAGCACCGGCGCGGCCCGGGCAGGAATGTGGGAGCGAATGCTAAAGGTTATGGGGTACGGCGATCTGGCGGACGACCCCGAGTTCGCCGCCCCCATGTTCGCCACCGACAAGGCCGAGATACGCATGGAACTGCTGCACCTGTGGTGCGAAGAGAGGCCGGTGAAAGAAGTGGAAGAAGCCCTGGTAGCCGCGGACATCCCCGTGGGGCGGGCGATGAGCATACCCGAGGTGTTGGAAGACAAGCATCTGTGGGAGAGGGAGGTGATGATGGAGGCCGAGTTGGACGATTCCGACGGCAACGCCACGGGCAAGAAGATGCTGGTCCCCGGCCCCAGCATCATAAAGTTTTCCAAAACTCCCACCACGGCGGGGCCGATCCCCAGATACGGGGAACACAACCTTGAGATTTTTGGCGGGCTTTTGGGTTTGGATGAAGACCAACTGAGCGGCTTGATCGCGGACGGCGTGATCACCTATTGATCAACCTAAATTCCTGTGTGGAATGGGTTTTGTCCTTTGTCAAGCTCAGGAAGAGCGGATTTGAATCATACACCGCTCGTGGTTTAGCTGGGCTGTCCTGACATCGCACCTCTCGTGGCGAAGAGGCTACGAAATCCCCCTAACCCCCCTTTGCAAAGGGGGCGACTGGCTCTCCCCTTTGCAAAGGGGGGCCGACTCTCCGCCGTTGCGAAGGTGGCAGCCGAATCTCCCCCCTTCGCAAAGGGGGATTTCCGCTCATCGTGAACCTATCGCAGGATGGCGGAAACAGCTTTCTGGAACCGCTGGCACACAACAGCGGTAACGGAATCTAACAGATATGTCAGAAGAACGCATGGTGGTGGCCACCGAACAAAGAGACATCCGGATGACGGGCCGGTTCATGATAACCGGGCTAGCCGCCGGCCACTCTGTTTTCCATTGGGTGATGCAAAGCTTTGTAGTAGTGCTGCCGGAGATTCAGGCCGCCTTCCAGCTCAGCGCAGTGGGGGTGGGCGGAATTCTGACATCCAGGGAACTGGCTTCGGGGATCATACGTTTGCCCGGAGGGGTGGTAGCAGACGTGTTGAGGCGTCATTGGGGTTTGCTGCTGGCCGGTTGCATCTTGGTTGCCGGACTGGGTTCGTTGGCAATGGGTGTGTCGCTGGCCTATCCTCTTCTTCTGGCAGGCATGGCCCTGGTGGCCATGGCCCACGCCCTTTGGCACTTGCCGGCATCGGCGTCCCTGTCCTACCACTTCCCTGAAAAGCGGGGCCTAGCCCTGGCTTTCCACGGCGTCGGTGGCAGCGTGGGCGATGTGGCGGGGCCCCTGGCCACGGGCGCCCTGTTGATGGTGTTGGGCTGGCAAGGGATCTTAAGCCTCTACGCCATCGTTCCGGTTTTCTTGGCTTTCCTGGCTGTTTGGTCATTTCAAAACATAGGCAGGGTAAAGGAAAGCGATGAGAAACCCGGCGCCCAGCCATCCCGGGCCGAGTCGACCAAACGGCTGCTGACCGACCCGGTGCTTTGGGGCATCACCGTAGTCAGGGGCTTCAGAGCAATGTCCTTGGTGGCGCTGGTCACGGTCCTGCCACTGTATCTGGCCGATGAATTGCAAATGAGCCCGTTTGCCAGGGGGTTTCACATTGGCTTGCTCATTGCCATCGGCCTGGTGGCCAAACCGCTGGCGGGACACCTGTCGGACAGGTGGGGCAGGAAGCAGGTCCTGGTTCCCGGCTTGGTCTGGTCGTGCGCCCTGGCCCTGCTGTTGATCCCCTTTAACCAGGGGATAGGGCTTACGGTTACCATCGCCCTGCTGGGCCTGTTTTTGTATCCCGACCAACCCATCTTGACCGCCGCTACCCTGGAGATAGTGGGCCGGGATGTGTCTGCGACAGCCTTGGGTATCGCCACCTTCGCCAGCTTTATCATGTCGGCGGCATCCCCGTTGATCGCCGGCGGTCTATACCAGAGCGTTGGCATGGACCCCACCCTCTACTTCATCGCCGCGCTGTTTGCCGCGGGGGCTGTGATTTTCGCGCTGCTGCCCTTGGCCGGCCGGGATCAGCAGACTTCTAATGGCTGACTTCCCCCTGGAAATTCATCGCATCAAATCTGCCAATACGAAGGAATCGGGACGGATCGGCGAATAATTTGGATGAGTGGCCCGATTGCCCGGAGTGGAGGGGGTTGGTTCAGAATCGTCCATGCCGGTTGCCACCGGCGCAACGAAGAATGAGAATATTTCCGGATCGGCTGGCCAGCTGCTGCCGAGTTCCGTATTTTCGAGGCAACGACACCAGGCAATTTAACCACCTCACGTTGGTGAAGTTTGGGTTTGGGCAGGTGGACAATCCCTTCGTATTGCCGTTACCATCTCCCCATCGTGACCCGCCGGGCGACCGATGGGAGTGCGATTTCGCGGATTTCTGATTCAAACCACAGTCATTGGAGGCCTTTATGCCTATCGAGCAGGTTTCACCTGAGCTGGAGCGCATCGTTTCCACCGGCCAGTCGATAGTTGAGCTGGCCTCAGGGTTTGGCAACGAGAACGGTCCGGCCGAGGGGCCGGTCTGGTGGCATGAAGGCGGGTATCTGCTTTTCAGCGACATCGGCAACAACCGGCGCATGAAGTGGAGCCCTGGTGAAGGGGCGACTTTGTTTCAAGAGCCCACAAATTTCGCCAACGGCTTGACCAGAGACATTCAGGGCAGGTTGGTGGCCTGCGACCGGACCCCCAGGGTCGTCCGCACCGAGCTCGACGGCAGCCTGACCGTCATTGCCAACAACTACCGGGGGATAAGTTTGAACCGGCCCAACGACGTGGTGGTCAAGTCGGACGGCAGCATCTATTTCACCGACCCGGGGGCTCCGGCGCCCGGTCTAGACTTGGATTTCGCCGGCGTTTACCGGGTTTCAGCCGACCTGGGGACGCTCACCCTTTTGGTAAAGGATTTCATCACGCCCAACGGTCTGGCTTTTTCCCCCGACGAAAGCATTCTTTACATCAACGATTCGCGCAGGGGACACATACGAGCGTTCGACATGCAGCCCACCGGGGCCCTGGCTTTGGCCACGGACTGGGTCTTTTGCGACCTGCGGGGCGAGCGCCCCGGCGTGCCCGACGGCATGAAAGTCGACGTGGAAGGCAACGTTTATTGCGGTGGTTCCGGGGGGCTGTGGATACTTGATTCCCAGGGCAACCACCTGGGCACCGTGGTTCACGGTGCGCCGGCTACCACCAACGTGGCTTGGGGCGGGGCCGACTGGAAAACCATGTTTTTTACCACGCGCAACACGCTTGGAAGCATCGAATTCAAGATCGCGGGGGTGCCGGTGCCGGTAGGGAAGTGAAGGGGCAGTAGTTGATGCCGGCTCTTTCGCTCGTGGGTTACGATGAGCCCTAGAGGATGGTGAAGGGACTGGGGAAAGAAAAAGGAGCCGCAATAGATGCGGCTCCTTTTATCGTGGCGTTCTTAGCGTCGCATAGCGCTAAAGCAGTCGCTGCAATACACGGGCCTGTCGCCCCGGGGGCGGAAGGGAACCATGGTGTCTACGCCACACTGGGCGCAAACGGCAGGATGCATCTCGCGCTGGGAATACCCGTCGCCTCGCGGCTGGTTCCGCCGGGCACCCCGGCACTCAGTGCACCGTTTGGGCTCATTGGTGTAGCCACGAGAGGCGAAGAACTCCTGTTCTCCAGAGGTGAATATGAACTGTGCTCCACAGTCCGAACAAGTTAGGGTTTTGTCTACCAGTGCCATTTGGATGGCCTCCATATGATTGTGTGTGGTTCAGTCTAGGTCATCCTAATGCTCGAGGCAACAATGTAGGAACCACCTACGGGAAACCTTAACTTACACCGGTTTCCATTATAGCAGATAAGAACCATCATAAGTCAAAGGCATAAGTCATAGGCACAGGGCAATCGCGGCTTAACCCTTGCCTGTAGGATTTCGCAGGCCACTCACATCCGGCCCAGACCGTCATTGCAGCGCAGGCCGGAATCCAGAATTCCTTATCAGCTGCGAACCTTGGTCGTGGGAACAATGGCGCGCTTGGACTCCGGCTTTCGCCGGAGTGACGAAGCTGGGCCAGCCGGTCCCATCTAAGACCCGATTACCCTGTTCATCTAACCTCCCGAACCTTCTCCCGTTCAACCAACTCCCAGTCAATCTCATAACCGAGGCCAGGTTTGGTAGGGGCATAGACCAGTCCGTGCTCATCGACCTCGATGT
>MUCP01000033.1 GCA_002816875.1 SAR202 cluster bacterium Io17-Chloro-G2 | reverse complement strand
GCTTTACACGCAGGAGGTCACTGGTTCGAGTCCAGTACTGCCCACCATTATCGATCACGGCATCGACGATCGCGGCGCAGACCATCGCTGCCCGATTCCTGACAAGCAATGTCCGGCCTATAATTTGCCGGCTCGGCTATGTTCACCTAACCAAACCACTGGGACAAGAACATCGGGCATAACAGCTCGTTAATAGATATCGCGGGAAAATATGCAAGTCTCCAGCCCAATGGGCGTTTCGCGGCGAGGTGGCCGCGTTTTTTATGGGTGGTGGATCGTCGCGGTGGCATCCCTGCAGGGGATGTTCGGCAATGGGTCCATATCTAACGGGTTTCCCATCTTCTTCGAGCCCATCCGCCGGGACCTGGGCATCGGCTATGCCTCCATGTCCCTGGTCTTCAGCCTGGCCCGGGCGGAAGGAGGGATGGGCGGGCCGTTGATTGGCTGGACGGCCGATAAGTTCGGCACCCGGCCGCTGGTGTTGTTCGGTGGGCTGACCGCCGGGATCGGGATGATCCTGTTGTCCAGGGCGGACAGTTACTGGCAGTTGGTATTGATCTTCGTCGGCGTCGTGTCGGTGGGCAAGACCGCAGGCCTGGGCCAGATACTGATGGCCACGGTAAACCAGTGGTTCGTCCGCCGCAAAGCCCTGGCCATGTCCACGCTGATGACATCCTTCGCCGGAGGAGGCGCCATTGTGGTGCCGTTGCTGGGGCTGGGCATCTCCAGTCTAGGGTGGCGCGACACCTTGCTGCTTACCGGGATATTCATCTTCTTGCTGACGATACCCGTTTCTCTGGTGCTGCGCAGCAAACCCGAGGATATCGGCTTACTGCCCGACGGAGACCCGGCGGCTCTGGAGGGTGGTGGTCCTACCCGGCCGGAGCGCCGGTCCGGAACTGTGGAATTCACGGTCCGGCAAGCGATACGGACGCCCACATTCTGGTTCATGCTATTCGGGGTAGTAGCCCGGGTTTCGGCCACCAACGCCATCATCATCCACATCTTCCCCATGTTGGAAGACGAAGGGTTGACCGCGCGGGCGGCATCGATCTACGTCTCGGGAATGTTCTTCCTGGCGATACCGCTGCGCTTCATCATGGGGGTAGCCGGAGACCGAATTCCCGCCCGGTTGTTGCTATTCACCGGCATGAACACCGGAGCCCTGGGCTTGCTGGCGTTGCTGATCATGGACGGGACTTGGACCGTTGTGGTTTTTATATTGGCCTTGGCGATAGTGGAGGGCGTCAGCTCGGTGAACTGGATAATGCTGGGCGATTACTTCGGCCGGGGCCGCTTCGCCAGCTTGATGGGGTTGATCAGTGTGTTTCACAACGTAGGGCTGTTCATCTCCCCCATCTTCAGTGGATGGGTGAAGGACCAGCGGGGCGATTACGACTTGGTCATGCTGACGTTCATACCGCTGTATGTGTTTAGCGCCGTGCTGTTCGGCCTTGCCCGCAAACCCACGCCACCGGAGCCGATGGCAGGCGGCCCCTAAGGCCCCCAGTCGGGCTGCTTGTCAATGGCGGCATTGTCCGTCAATTGTTTCTGATTGGAACCGTCGGCATTCATGATGAAGATATCGCTGTTCCCGGTCCGGTTGGAGTAAAAGGCGATCTTAGACCCGTCGCGGGACCAGGTTGGGAATTCGTCTTGGTCCTGGTTATTGGTGAGACGGATCTGGTTAGTGCCATCAGTCTCCATCACGTACACCTGGGCGTTGCCATCCCGAAAAGAATAGAAAAGGATCTTGGTACCGTCAGGGGACCAGACAGGTTCAAGGTCGGGGGTTTCATTATCGGTTAGGCGTAGCTGGTTGGTCCCGTCGGGAAACATGGTATAGATCTCGTTTCCCCTGTCTTGACCCGAATAGAAGACGATTCGCCTCCCATCGGGAGACCAGGACGGGCCGGCGTCGTGGGCCCGGCTGGAGGTGAGTTGGGCCCGGCCTGAACCGTCGGCGTTCATCACGTAAACGTCTAAACTGCCGTCATCACTTATTGCCGTGAACGCGATTCGGCTCCCGTCGGGCGACCAGGTTGGACCACCATCAAACTCAGCGTTGTTAGTAAGGCGGGTCAGGTTGGACCCGTCGGCGTTCATGGTGTAGATTTCGCCATTCCCATCTCGAAACGATAGGAAGGCGAAACGGGACCCGTCGGGGGACCAGGCAGGCGCCTCATCCCGACCCGGACTTTTGGTCATCCGAGCCTGGTTGGAGCCGTCAGTATGCATCACATAGATCTCGCGGTCGCCTTCCCGGTCAGACGCAAATGCGATACGGGCCGGAGGCGTGGGTGTGACAGTAGGTATCACGTTGGGGATGTCTGCGATGACTATTACACCTGGTTCCGGCGCCGTCGTGGGAGTAGGTATCACGTTGGGGATGTCTGCTATCACAACTACATCCGGTTCCTGGGTAGGGGCATGGTCAGGGTCAGGAGTTGGAGTGTTTTCCTCCACCACGGACGGGATCAGTTGAGGCGACGGGGGGGTCGCCGTTGGTTCCGGTTCCAGCAAACTTGCCGCCCGCTCGCGCGCATCATCCAACTGCTGGCCGGCGTCACAAGAGACCGCTGCCACCGCAAGCAGCATCAGCAAGATCATTGGGAAAAGAAGCCTGGAGCGGCGTAGTAAATACATATTTCCCTCGCGCTTTCTCGAAAGCATATCAAACCGAGTTCGGCGGATATTATATAACGTCAGGCGCCGGGGAAGCATAGGCCAAGCCTCGTGAGCAGCATGGCAAGGATACCGATGGGTAACGGAGGATCCGGTTGGCAGACCACTGCGGCCATTGACAGTTTGAAGCTAAAACGGTTAGCATAGGGGCGCAACGCTGGGCGTAGTGCGCTCGTTTTTATCCTATCGATTCATCATGCGGCGGAGGTTGACGGTATGGCCACTGTGACAGAGCACCAGACCTATTGGGAAAAGGCCAAGGATTCTGGCTTCGACCTTGGCTGGCTGAACCAGTTGAAGGAAAACGTGGTTGGCCAGGAAGTTGCCGAAGTCTCGGATAACCTGACCGGCCGTGTAGAGGGTTCCATCCCGCGCCCCGGAGTGGCGCAATTCGGGGCATATCCTTTCCGCACCAAGAAGGAAGTGTGGGGATATAACCTGCGCAAGCTGTACGAGGAATTCGTTACCCGCCAGTGGAGTTCCGCCACCGACATTCCCTGGGAAACCCTGGAGGAATTGCCCGACGACATCGAGGCGGCGGAGTGCCAGTTGGCCACCTTCTTCGCCCAGGTGGAGTTTGTGGCCGCCGACGTTCCAGGCCGGTTCATATCCACCATGTCTCCCGACTATCAAGAGGTCCGGATGGCCCTGTTGGGTCAGGTGATGGACGAGTCACGACATCTTGACGTGTTCCGCAAGCGCGCCCTGGCCAACGGAGGCGGCTTGATGCGCATGATAGACAGCGTGACCGACGTGGTGGGCGGCAGCACCGACAACGCCCGGGAATACACCGAACTGTCCACCCGGATGCACATAGTGGGTGAGGGAAACGTGCTTACCCTGTTCCGGTTGGGCGAGTTGATGGCCTACAACGAGGCTGAGAAGGCGATCTACCGGCGCTGCGCCCAGGACGAGGCCAGGCACGTAGCCATCGGGGTGCTCCACGCCCGGTACATGAAGGAGTGCAGCCCCGAGCGCATCGAAGAGATGCACTCTTACCTGGACGAAGCGGAGAACCGCCAGTCTTCCGGCGCCGGCGGAGAGAACCCGGCGGCGCGCAACATGCTCACCAGCGAGGCCCTGGCCGTGTTGCTGGGCGGCGGTAAAGATAAGGCCGACGAGGGCCAGAAAATCCTCATGGCCGTCCGCCAGAAGCAGGTCAAAGAGTATTTCCAACGGCTGAAGTCCGCCGGCCTGGATGACCGCATCACCAACGGCCGGGTAAATCCGTCATTGCTGGAAGCCTACAATTCGGCCTAGGCGACGTAGGCACTGAATCGTAAGATTCCAAAGGGGCCTCCACCCAGATACGGGGGAGGCCCTATTTTTACCCAGTTATCCAACAGGCATCCTGAATGATCCTAAGAGGCCAGATTATGGCGTCAACCGGCCAAGGCAAAAAGAGAACCGCCAGACCAGCGGCCAAGAAGAGCGCCCGCGCCGTCAGGGCTAAGAAGGATTCCGGCGGCCAGCCGGCGGGTGACGCCAAACCCCCGGCCAGTACCATGGACTGGATGAACGACTCTCCGGAATGGGGGATGAGGGCCCAGCCGGGCAAGAAAGGCATGACCTTGGATGACATCGCCATAGGTTCCTACGGCGAGATCCCCGACCGGAGCGAAGAGATGACCCGCATGCCCCGGGGCGCCTTCCACGTCCCCGGCGTTCCCCGGTTGGAGTTCTACCCCCTGAGCAAAAAAGTCGACTTGTGGGCGGACAACGCAGCCGGGCTATACGAAGAGGCGATACAACGCCGCTGGATGGCCCACGTGGACGTACCCTGGGGTACCCTGGAGCCGTTGCCCAGGGATTTGGAACTGTCCATGTGCCAGCTCTGCACTGAACTTGCCCAGCAAGCCACGATTGAGACCGACTCCATTGGCCAGTGGATCGGACGGATGAATTACGCCTATTATGAGGTCAAGACTTTTCTAGCTTCCGAGCTCTACGATTCCGCCCGGCATTACGACGTGTTCCGCACGAGGGCCCTGGCCAACGGGGGCGCTCTGGGCATGGAAAGCCCCGGAATGATCAACCGGAGGATCATTGAAAGCCGGGCCGGTTGGACGGAGACGGCAGTTTTCATGTACCTGCTCCGGGGACCATTCACCCTGATGCTTTACCGGTACGGCGAGGCCTACGCCCTGAACGCCGCGGAGAAGCGGCTATTCCGGCTATGTATCCAGGACAAAGCCCGCCACCTGGCCTACGGGATGGCCCACGCAAAATACGCGATATCCGAAATGGGTGACGACTACGCCGTGGGAATGCTCCGCATGATGAGCGGCGTGGAAAGGGATATGGCCACGGAGATGAAGGACCCTGTCCTGTGGGAAGCGCTGGCCATCATATTTGGCGGCGGCCTGGAAAACATCTCCTCCGGCATGGAAGTGGTCGAAGAACTCCAGAAGCGTTATGTCAATGAATATATGGCCAGGATGCAGTGGGTGGGCATCGACAAGACGCTGGACAACCTGGCGCCGGACCTGGCGGCCTACGTCAAGCAAGAATCCGGCGCTGCCTCCTGAGAACGCCCATGCCTATCTACGAATACCGTTGCCAACAGTGCCGGAAGGTCAGCTCTTTTTTGCTCAAGACCTATGGGGGCGAGCCCCAGTCCGGCTGCAAACACTGCCAAAGCCCCGACCTGCAACGGATCATGTCACCGGTGGCTTACCACCGGTCCGAGGCCGACAAATTCGCCCAGCTAGACCCCAAATACGGCAAGATGGTGGACCGGGCCCTGGCCAAAGCGCCCAGCGACACCGACCCGGACCACTACGTGCGCAAGATGGTCCCCTTCAGCCAGGCCAAAGAGCGAGGCGACCCCTACTTTAAAGAGTAGGTGAAGTCTTCCACGTTTCTTCCATTAGGGAAACCAGACATCGCCCCAGGAGCAGCAAGGGATCCAAACCCGCGTACGCCCGAGTTTCAATACCGTAGGCTTCCAGGAGAAGACTCATGAGCCCCGCAACCAGCACCGTCGTCTTCCCGTCAGTTGAATGGTTCCAAGCCCTTCAGCAGTTGGTGAACTCAGACCCTGAATTTCGAAGAATGGGGACCGTCGATGCCGGAATGGGAGTAAAGGTTGGCTCCCGGGTCTTCGTGATCACCTTCGAGGCGTTTGAATGTATCGACGTTAAGGAAGGCAGTGAAGCCGACCTGGACGACTTGGACTTTTACCTGGAGCTGAGCGAAGACGACTGGCGGGAGTTGGTGGAAAACACCAAGGCCCACGGCGGGGCTGACCGGACGCATACGCTTAACACCCTGGACCTTATGAAGGCCGACGGCCTGTCCCAGAACGCCACCGGAGACCAGCTGCGGGCGGACATCTTTTTCCGGGTGAACCAGAGTCTACAGCACTTCTTCGACCTTTCGGCCCAGCTGGACACGGTGTTTGAGTAGCGGCAACTTCAGGCCCAAACGCCCCGCCTAAATCATCTCATTCCGAGAGCAGCGAGGAATATAAGATCGTTGCAATCAAAACCTCTTCAACGAGTATTACGCCTACATATTGACCAACCGCGTTAGGTCCTTTTCCGTACGCATCAATGCCAATGTGACCCGCCTGTTCTTCTCGAAGACAGAGTTGATCGAGTCTTCGAATCCTCTCTGTGTGGCGCCGTGGTGAGCATGGTGTGGCCCGCAACGAGTTTAGGCCCTTCGGCTTCGCTCAGGGTGCCATTTTGTGTGGCTTGGGCGGGTTAACTAGACCCACGTGACAGACCACAGAATGCCGTTAGGACGCACCAACCTGTAATCAAAAAACCCCTCTCCGGTGATGGAGAGGGGTTTTCTTCTTTGCTGCAGACTTGGCCTACAGGTTTATGGGGTGTTCCTCGTAGTTTTTTTCCTTGTTGTATATCTGTATGCGGTGGCGCATGGACTCCAGGACGAAGATCCGGTCGTCGGCGTCGATGTTGACCGCCACCGGCCGGCGGAACCGCCACTCCGGCTCCATGTTAGCCCGGCGGCGGGCCTTGATGATATCGGGGTTCGCGTCAATGTAGGTCTGGGTCCAGGGCGAGGGCTCCTGAGCGTCGCCCACCAGTGTGGTGACAAAGGCGGCGTCGGGCCCGTAAACCTGGACCCGGTGGTTGCCCCAATCGGTGACGTAAACGTCGCCTTCCGAGTCTACCGCTACGCCGGATGGGCGGTGTAGCGTCCCCACCCCCTTCGATGTAGTCTCGAACTTGGCCAGGAACTGCCCGCCGGGGGAGAACTTCTGCACCCGGTCGTTCTTCCAATCGGCTACGTACACGTCTCCGTTGCCATCGAGGCAGATGCCCCAAGGGAGTTCGAACTGGCCGTCGCCACTGCCGAGGTCCCCAAACTTTGCCAGAAACTTGCCATCCTTGGAGAACTTCTGCACCCGGTTATTTTGGCTGTCCACTACGTACAAGTTCTCGTCGGCGTCAAAGGCGATGCCGGAAGGTCCATTAAGCTCTCCGTCGCCCGCTCCGGCCGTTCCCCACTTGGAAACGAATGTACCCGCTTTATCGAAGACCGTGATGCGGTTCAACTGCTCGTCGGATGTGTAGACGTTCTCTTGCCCGTCAAGAGCGATAGAGCGGGGCCAGATGAACTGGCCGTCGCCGGGGCCGAAACCGCCGAACTGGCCTAGGAACTCGTGGTCCAGGGTGCACTTACTTACCCGCTGGCCCAATTCTTCCACGCCCCGGCTCAACAGATAGATCATCCCATCGGCGCCCAGGGCGAAATCCTGGGGTGACCAGAATCCCTGTCCCGACATACCGTACATGCCGATGCAATAGCTGTAATCAAACACGCGGCCTGCCGCGACGGTGGTCAGCATGACAAAACTCCTAGTTATTTCTTCCGAAAACCGGCGTTGCCTACCCGTTCGTGGTGAGCCTGTCGAACCACCCACCTCAGGCGGACCCTTCGACAAGCTCAGGGCGAACGGGTGTTGGGAACGGTTCTTTCGGATGCCGGCAAACGTTGAGCCGGCTTCCTGGCCTAGATGAAGTCCAACTGTTCGAATTTGCCGCCGACTATGGGAACCGGGTCCAGTCCCAGCCACTTGTCGATGGCTGTGGAGTAGAAGCCCCGGAAGTCGTAGTTGGGCGCCAAGTCGCCTTGTTGCAGGTCTTGGGGAGCTACAGACGGGTAGGTGCTGTACATGCCGCCCTTGACCTGGTTGCCGATGACGAAGGCCCCGCCTGCGGCGCCATGGTCGGTGCCGGTGCCGTTGTCTTTGACCCGCCGTCCGAACTCGGTGAAAAGCATCATGATCAGGTTGTCGCCGGCGTCATGCTCCTTCAAATCATCGAAGAAATCGGTGATGGCGCTGGACATTTCGGTCCACAGCCTGGAATGCATGGGCATTTGGTTAAAGTGGGTGTCGAAGGGCCCATGAGAGGTGTAGAAGACCTGCGTTCCCAGGTCGGCCAGGTATACGCGGGCCACGTCCCTCAGGTATTTGGCGATAGGCGTTTCAGCGTACTCCACGGTGGAGTGGTACTTCTCCGGCGCCTCTTTGAGTATGTCGGCCCCTTTCAGAGCGTCGCGGCCCGTCTGGCCCAAGTAGTCCATCACGGCGCCCGTTCCCACGGCCGGGGCGTACATGCGGGCGAACCGCTCCAATAATTGGTTCCGTTCAGATTCGGCCGATACTCCCGGCACTCCAGACATGACCCCGTAAGATTCCAGGTTGGAGACCGAGGTGACCGGTACACCGCGCAGGGCCAACGCCCGAGGCAGGCCCTGGCCGAAGTTGACGACCTTCAATGGATTTTCGCCGGCGGGATCCAGGTCCCGGGCCACCTTGCCGACCCATCCTTCCGTACCTACGATCTCCGGCTCACAGGTGTGCCAGATATCCATGGCGCGGAAGTGGGACCTGGGTGAATTATCAAACCCAATGCCGTGGATGATGGCCATCTTGCCTTCATCGTAGATCTTCTTCAGCGGGGCCATATTGGGGTTGAAGCCCAGTTCGCCGTCGATGGGCAATACCTGGTCTTCGGGGATGTTCATCCGGGGCCGGGCGTCGCGGTAATGGGGATTGTTATAAGGCACGATGGTGTTCAGGTAGTCGTTGGCTCCGGTGAGTTGCAGGATGACCAGCACCGGGTCCTTTTTAGTCGTCGCCATATTGGTTCCTCCTATCCATTTAAAGGTCCGCGATTGAACGGCTCGCGGGCCCCTGCGGACCATTGATCATTCTGGTCAACTAGGCGAATTGGTAATCCCTGGAGGCTGCTATCAGCGCCAGGATGATGCCCACGCGCTTCTCGGAGCTGGCGCGCTCTTCAGCGGTGCCCCAAACGAACTCCCCGCCCAATTCGGCTTGCTCAAGCAACTCCCGGTGGGTCGACTCACTGGCATCCAATGGTCCCAGCAGGTCCAGGCAGGCGTCCACGCATTGGCTGGGGGAGAGAGAGCCCCGGGATTCCAGTTCGCTGACCACCGACCTAACTCCGGGAAGGGAGACATCGCCCATCAGTCCCGCCGCGAAGTTGACCCGGCGGACCAACGCGCCTCCGTCTATCCATTCGGAGCCGGTATGCCAGCTTTCCACGCTGGGCGGGTTCAGCAATTCCTGGCCCTGCCAGTTGCACTCCATTGCCAGTTTGCTCAGGCCGGGCCTGGGACCCTGGAAGCTGCCGGCCATCTTGGCCGTGCCGACCACCAGTTCCGCCGGGCTCTTGACCCTGGCGAACCGGGCGTTTTTGAAAAAGTCGGACATGAACAGCGCCCGCAGCATGGAACGGATGTCGAACCCTGACTCATTGTATGCGTCCACCAGGGTTTGGATCGCTTCCGGATCGTTGGGCGGGGTGATGTTCCAACTTGGGACCTGAGGCTCGTCGGCCACGAAGAAGTTGTACAGGTGCCGGGCCAAGAATTGGGCCGTGGCAGGTTGCCGCACAACGATGTCGATTATGTCGTTGCCGTCGAACGCGCCCGTCTGACCCAGGAAGGTCTTCTCGCCTTCGTCGTGGTCCTCGGGCTTATATTCGTAGCTCCAGTAGAAGCGTCCCAAGGGGTTACGGGGTATCTTGGGCGCTATGGTCCAGCCGGTGAAAGCCCGCGAGGCGTCTTTGATGTCGTCTTCCGAGTAGTTTCCCACTCCCATGGAGAACAGTTCCAGCAACTCACGGCCCCAATTCTCGTTGATGGCGTCCATGTGGTTGCCGTTATTGTCCAGCCAATAGATCATGGCCGGGTTCTTGGCCAACTCCACCAAAAGGTCGCGGAAACTGCCAAGACCTTGCTTCCGGAACATGGCGATCTGCTCGGTTAGCTCCGGCGGGTTGTCCACCTTGGAGTTGCCAGTGGCGAAAAGCTGGTGCCAAAAGAGCGCCAACTTCTCTTCCAGGGGCCGTTGGGTGTTGATCATTCGGTAGATCCAATTGGCCTGGTTGATCGGAGGCGCCAACGCGCCTTCATAACCTGGGAAATACCGGTACAAGACGTCTTCGTCAATGGCCGGATGATTCTCGGGGTGGATCAGGTCTTCCACTGTGGCTTCGTATCCAGCGGCTAACCGGGTTTCCAACTCGTCCCGGGAAGCGCCAAAACCGGCACGGCGCATCAGGTGGGCCATCAGGGCCAATTGATCTCGGTCGGGCATAACCGCATCTCCTGCCGGAAATATTTTCTACAGCCGGATTCCCCTGGGTTCAGTCGGCGCAATCACTGGCAGACACATCTTCCTCCACCTCCTCAACACATCTACACCCCGTTTTGGGGGTTTCGTCCGGCTCCCTAAAATAGTTAACCGAAATACCGCCACCAGAAGGTTTCTGAATGGTTAGTATCGTACTTTCGACGGGCTCCCATGTCAAGCTCAGTGAGCCTGGAATTGGGTTGGCGGACGGCGTAAGAAAACGGCGCCATTAGGCGTCAATTCCGTGCCAACCCAGCCCGTCAGATGGGAACCCGGCGGTGACCAAAATACCAGGATTAGCTGGTGTCCTCAGGCTAACCCGGTATCCATAGGACAGAGGATATCTCGCTGAACTCCCGCCAAAGTTTTTCCCAGTTATTGCCGCCGTCGCCGCTGCGGTACAGGTAGCCGTAGCGACTTCCCGCAAGCACCAACTGAGGGTCGTTGGGCTGGATGTTCACCACCCACATGGCCGTGTTGGGCTGCACCGGAAGGGGCATACTCTGCCAGGTCTTGCCCGTGTCTTCCGATCGCATTATTGCGCCGTTGCGCCCCGGTGTGGAATCGCCGATGGTGACGAAAATGGTGTTGGTCTTGCCCGGCTGGACCATGATTCCCCTGGGATAGGTCATGGGGAACACATCGCGGATGCCCAGTTGGTCCCAGGTGGAGCCGTCATCGGTGCTGGTGTAGACATCGTTGTTGACGACCACGACCACCGTGTTGGGCGGGCCGGCCGCGACCGCGACGTTATGCACGTCCAGATTGGGTATCGCGCCATCAAGGGAGGACCAGGTATCGCCTCCGTCGGTGCTGCGGCGCACCCCGTCAACCTCCAAGCCCAGCCAAATGTTCCGGCGGTTTGCCGGGTCTATGGCGATGCCGGTGACCCGGGGGCTGCCCACGGCGGGACATTCTTCAGCCGCCTCCATGGGACGCCGCTCCCAGGTGGCGCCGCCGTCTTTGGAGCGGAAAACGGCCGCCGGGGTCGGCGTGCCGGTGCCGGCATACATGACCGAGGTGTCCACCGGGTCGATGGCGATGGCCCAAACGCAGAAGTCGCTGAGGGGGGAATTTACCAGCGCCCAACTCTGCCCGCCGTCGTTGCTGCTGTAGAGGCCCTTGTCCGTGCCGCAGAACATGGACTGGGGCCGGGCTGGATTGTTCACCAGCGTCCGCACCAGAGCGTCGGAATGCAGACCCTGGTTGATGCCCACCCGCTGCCAGTTCTCGCCGCTGTCTGCGCTGCGCATGATTCCCTGTCCCACGGTGCCCACCATGATTATCTGGTTGTCAGCCATCGCCAATACCCCCTTCAGGCACGGATTCATTGTTTAATGGCGCAAGTATATAACCTTGGCTGCAGGCCATCAACACGCGGAGGACGGGGCCATGGGGAGAGGAAGGCCGCTGGTACTCGTCAATGATCAACCAGACCGGTAGTAGGGCGGGCCTGGGGTTACTAATTTTAGCCTTTGTCCTGCGTGCCCCCGCCGTTACCTTTATCGCTCGCGCCTGGGTTTCCATTGCCGTTGCCGTTGCCCTCGTTGGAGTTGCCCCCGCCGTTGCCTTCGTTGGAGCTGCCCCCGCCGTTGCCCTCGTTGGAGTTGCCCCCGCCGTTGCCTTCGTTGGAGCTGCCCCCGCCGTTGCCTTCGTTGGAGCTGCCCCCGCCGTTGCCTTCGTTGGAGTTGCCCCCGCCGTTGCCCTCGTTGGAGCTGCCCCCGCCGTTGCCCTCGTTGGAGTTGCCACCGCCGTTGCCTTCGTTGGAGTTGCCCCCGCCGCCGTTGCCCTCGTTGGAGTTGCCGCCGCCGCCGTTGCCCTCGTTGGAGTTGCCGCCGCCGCCGTTGCCCTCGTTGGCGTTGCCGCCGCCGTTGCCCTCGTTGGCGTTGCCGCCGCCGTTGCCGTTGTTGCCTTCGTTGGAGTTGCCGCCGCCGTTGCCGTTGTTGCCCTCGTTGGAGTTGCCGCCGCCGTTGCCGTTGTTGCCCTCGTTGGAGTTGCCGTTGCCGTTACCGTTGCCTCCCTGACCCTGGCCTTGAGCCGGGTTACCGGGACTGTCCTCGCCATTCCCAGAACCCGTGTTTCCACCAACATTTCCGGCGCCGCTGCCCTTGCCTGATTTATCCTTAGCGCCTCCGGAGTTTTCCGTCTTGCCCTTGACTGGGCCGCCTGGCGTCGGCGGGACCACGGTTGGGGCGGGCCGCGCCAAGCGCTTAACCTTGATTTGGGCATAGGCTTGCCCGGTTAATTCCGCACCGTTCAGCAGCGAGCCGGTGAGATCGAGGAGTAGAACTTCGCCATCGTCTGTGTCCAGCGGAATTCCCAGGGCCGCCGTCCAGAAGTGGAGCATTATGTCTTCCAGACCGTCGCCGTTTAACTCCTCGATGTGTCCTACGTGGGCCGCGATTGCTGTGGCGCCGGAAAAGCCAAACCGCAGAGTGCCGATGTCAACGTCGTTCGCGTCGAAAGCATCGTTTGCCACCACGGCCACCGGCGTTAAGCCACGGCTGTTGAGGTTGATGGATCTAGGCCTGATGTCCACAACCGCCGATACGCCGGTGGGCGCCGCCGGTGTGACGGTTACTATGATCGCATCGCTTCCAGCGCCCAAGTCATCATCCACGACGGTAACGGTAACCGTATAAGTACCGGCTTCTAAATAGGTGTGGGAAACTCCAAAGGGGCTGGATACACTGTCCAGGTCCTGATCTGGTCCACCGTCGCCCCAATCCACGCTGGCCTTATGAGTGTCTAACTTCCCTAGATCGGTGAATGTCACCGGCGAGAGATCGAACTGCTCGCCGGCAATAACGTCACCATCGGGGCCCGCGTCCACCGAGGGCGGCAGGTTGCTGGCCGTTACCGAAACCATCAGGTCGATGCTGGCCGAACTGGAACATTGGGGAGGGCCGCCGCTACACCCGTGGGGGTCGCCGTTGTCGGTAGCGGTCAGGGTGATGGTCACGGTTCCGTCGTCCACTCCGGTTATGGTAGCTACCCGGGGTACGCCTCCAATGAGGACGGTGGCGACGTTGGAGTCGCTGGTCACGCTGGCCCAACCAATCTGGTCCAAATCGGTCTCCACGTCTGTGATCAGGGAGTCCAAGAGGATGTCGGCAGAGCTACCCTCGGTAAGGTCTAAAGGCGGCATCGGGTCAAACACAGCCACTGGTGGGTCGTTGATTGGATGAACCGTCACGCTGACCGTTTGGGGAGGAGCAGTGTCCCCGTCATCATCGGCTACCGTATAGGCGAAGGAATCGCTGCCGTTGAAGTCTATTTCAGGCGTGTAGGTGATTAACCCGGTGGCCGGGTTCACCGAGGTG
>MUCP01000032.1 GCA_002816875.1 SAR202 cluster bacterium Io17-Chloro-G2 | reverse complement strand
GAATCTTCGACGAGGCCGCCGCCCGGCATCCCAAAGCCCATATTTCGCTGGACATCACCAACACCTACCAGGCATTCAACATTGACGCCGGCCATCCAACCATCGCCACCATCGGCAAAGCGCTAGCGGCCATGGGTCTGACTGCCCAGTTGGAGGCCAGCGGCGGCGGGTCCGACGCCAACGTCTTCATAGAAAAGGGCATAGTCGCCGTGCCGGTGGGCATCGGGGTCCAATCCTTCCACACAACCTGGGAGACCGCCGACATCCCCCTGGTGCTGCAAGGAGCCGAGATGTGCGAGAGGGTGGTTAGGGGAGGGTAGGGGGAAAGTGCGCTTGCTTGTAACCGAAATGTCTACATTATTTGCGTGGAGCGAACCAATAACCTGTCAGGGTTGTGATGATAAATGTAGCTGCATTAGTCGTACCGATAGTTACGCCATCCACAGGTCTAGAAAATCCCAACACATAAAGATATACAGCCACGCCAATCAAAACAAAGGTGAGGATGACCCTCACCAATTCCGTTAGTCCTCTGTTGTGATTATTGTCCAAATGTATCGCTGACACCCTCTCTGTCGGATACTATTTTCTCTTCTTCATCTTTTTCTTTTTCTTGGGCTTTATGCCATTCATATCCATGTTGAAACGGGCAATAGTCTCTTTGAAACTATTTCTTAGGATGGTGAATGTTCGGGCTGCTTGGGTGTTGTGAGGCCAGCTTACCATTTCCTATTCCAGTTTCGTAGTATGATTAGACTGTGAGAAGAATCCATCCTAGGCACGACAATCATAACATGACAGATAACCTGGATGTGACCGAGATTGAGCCAGTTCAAGAGCGGACAATGTGATGATGCGGGGGGTGAAGACGCCAACACCGCCCATTGACGCCTTATCCAATCATCCGACATAATTGCGACCAGTAGCGTTATGCCGAAATACGAAATAATCCTTTATTGGAGCGAGGAAGATCAAGTCTTCGTCGCCGAAGTACCCGAGCTTGCAGGCTGCACGGCCCATGGGGACAGCCACGAAAGTGCTCTCACAAATGTCAAAGACGCCGTCCAACTTTGGATCGACACAACCCACGAGTTCGGCGACCCGGTCCCGGAGCCCAAAGGCCGCCGGCTGATGTTGGCTTAACTATCCCAAAACCGCAGCCAACCGGCGCCTCTCCAACCAGCAACCACTGAGGAGTGAACCATGGCATCATCCACCCGAGTTCGCCAGTTGGGCCGGCCCGTATCCATAGTGGGGGCGGGAATATCCCAGTTCGGCGCTTTTAAAGAAAAGACCAGCCGCGACCTGTTCACCGAGGCGTTTCAAGACCTCATGGGCAGTCTCGACCAGGGAATGGATGTCCAGGACATAGAGTGCGGCTACCTGGGCAATTACTCGTCGGACCTCTTCGAAGGACAAGGGCACACCGCGCCCATCATGGCCGACTGGCTGGGAATGACACCCGCCCCCATCACCCGCATCGAAAACGCCTGCGCCAGCAGCGGCAGCGCCCTACGGGAAGGGATGATGGCCATTGCCTCGGGCTTGTACGACGTGGTGCTCGTGGGTGGCGTTGAAAAGATGACCAACCTGCCCACCGAAGGCGTCACCGATGTGCTGGCCACCGCCGCCGACGCGCTGTACGAGGTGCCCGCCGGCTTGACCTTCCCAGGTATCTACGGGGCCTTGGCCAAGGCCCATATGGACCGCTACGAAACCAACCTGGACCACCTTTTGAAGGTGGGCATCAAGAACCACGTCAACGGAGCATTGAACCCCAAAGCCCAATTCAACATCAGCATCCGCGGCTTGATGGACAGCCGTAAGGCCAGGGCCGAAGAGCGGGGCCAGCCGGTCCCAGACTGGAAAGACGAGATGGATTTCCTCAACGACGCCCGGGCGAATCCCTGGATCGCCTGGCCGCTGCGGTTGTACGACTGCGCTCCCATCACCGATGGCGCCGCCTGCGTGCTGCTGGTGGCATCGGAATTGGCGGGCAATTTCACCGGTAAGCCGGTCCATATCGTAGGCACCGGCCAGGCCACGGGCCGGCCCCTTCACGACGCCGAAGAGTTGACTTCGCTGTCGGCCGCCAAGGAAGCCGCCAGCCAGGCTTACGGGATGGCCGGGGTCAATGCTCAGGACATCCACGTGGCCGAGGTCCACGACTGCTTCACCATCGCCGAGATCATCGCCACCGAGGACCTGGGGTTCTTCGCTCCCGGCGAAGGTCCCCGGGCGGTGGATGAAGGCAGGACGTCCCGCGACGGAGACCGGCCCATCAATACCTCCGGCGGATTGAAAGCCAAGGGCCACCCGGTGGGAGCTTCAGGTGTGGGCCAGGTCATCGAAGTGTTTCATCAGTTGCGAGGCGAGGCCGGGGAGCGCCAGCTCAAACAGCCAGACTTGGAACTGGGTCTGACCCACAACGTGGGCGGCACCGGCGGGACCTGCGTGGTCAACATCATGAGGCGGGGTTAGGTAAAAGCATGGCTGAGGAAACAAAAGAGTTCACCGGCGCTTCCTTCAACGCCTACCTCACCGAAGAAAAGCGGATGATGGGCGTGCATTGCCGTTCCTGCGGGTACATGTCCGCGGAACCCAGGCCGATGTGCCGGTCATGTCACGGGCAAGACATGGAATGGGTTCAATTCAGCGGCAAAGGCCGCTTGAGCACTTTCACTTGTATCTCCATCGTGACCAACGCCATGGGCGAGAAAGGCTATGGACGGGATAATCCCTGCTGCGCGGGAATCGTCACCCTGGAAGAGGGACCGCGGATCAGCGCCCGCATCCTGGGGGTGGACGGCAACAACCCTCAGGACATCAAAACCGAAGCGGATGTTGTGTTAGACCTGGAAGACTTGGACCCGGAACACCCTTCTCTAGCCTTCCGCCCAAGTTGAAACAAAAACCCGTTCGTCCCGACAATATGCTGGGACCAACGGGTTTTTCCTATTCACGGGCTAAAACCGGCAGCTAGTAACTTGCGAATCGCTTAATCAAAACCCCGGGTCCCCACCCAGCCGGTTTCGGAAACGTCCAGAATCACACCATCGGGCCCGCCGTACTTGACCTCTACGTTGGCGTGGCGCGCGCCGGGCATACCGACACCCAGGGCCTGGTTGATGTCATCCCTGGTCTGCGAGTCGGCGGCCTGCATCTTCTCGGCAATCTCTTCCAGGCTCTCAACCTCGAAACCTATGTGGTGGATCCCGCTGTAGGTCTTGCCGTATTCGGCGCCGGCCACCTGATCGTTTTGAAAGTCCAAGATAGCAAAATTGATATTGCCGTCGCTGAGGTAATACCCCTTGGCATTGGGGCTGTCCAGTTTGGCTATCTCCCGCATGCCGAAGACATCCTTGTAAAATTTGGCGGTCGCGTCGGCGTCCTGGGTTGCGATGGCGATATGCTTTATCTGGGGCATGGCTCTCCTCTTTAGTTCTCGTTCAAAGTGTAGTTCTTGAGGCCACGATACCATTTTGGGTAGAAATCTGCCAGTGCGTGCTCACCGGCGACCAGTCTTTTTCATTTGCTAAGAGAGGGGTAGTTTACCCCCGCTCATGGTGACCCCGATGCAATCGGGGCGAACCACGGCTGTGGGCTAACAGTCATCCGACACTAGGCGATGGACGTGTTGGGCAGCGGTCCTTCGACGAGCTCAGGATGAGCGGTTCTTGACCTGCGCTGCCAAGGGCAGCCAAACCGCTGGTGGACGATGTCTTGTGGGACACCGTGATCTCGGAGCGCCGAAGCAAGGTTGTTGACGTTGGCCAGGCTATACGTTGACATGGCCGAATCCAACCTGCCATGTTAGAATTCGGCTTGGCCGGGCCTTGATCTCGCGATTTTCCTAACCCGTACCGGCCCCAGGGGCCGGCTCCTGATTTATCTCGGGCTACGAATGGCGATCGGGGAAGACCGGTCCTAACAATCCCGCAAAAGCACCTGAATTCCACAGGAGGTCCACCGGATGGATATCTCAAACAGAATGAAGTTCGGAGTTTTCATGGCCCCATTCCACCGGGTGGGCGAAAACCCGACCCTGGCCTTAGAACGGGACCTGGAACTGATCCAGTGGCTGGATGTCCTGGGCTTCGATGAAGCTTACATCGGGGAGCACCACAGCGCAGGTTGGGAGACTATTGCCTCGCCCGAGTTGTTCATGGCCACCGCCGCCGAGCGGACCCGGAACATCCGTCTGGGCACCGGCGTCATCAGCCTGCCTTACCACCACCCAATGATGGTGGCCAACCGGATGGTGCTGTTGGACCACCTTACTCGGGGGAGGGTGATCCTGGGCGTGGGCCCCGGCGCTCTATCATCTGATGCCCTGATGTTGGGAATCCCACCTGAACGCCAGCGGGAGATGATGCACGAGTCCCTGGACATCATCATGCGCTTGTTCACGGAAACTGAGCCCATCACCCACAAAACCGATTGGTTCGAATTGAACGACGCGGTGTTGCAGCTACGCCCTTATCAGAAACCCCACATCCCGGTGACGGTGGCGTCGGTGCAGTCCCCCGCGGGAGTCACCCTGGCGGGAAAGCACGGCGCCGGCGTGATCTCCTTAAGCATCCCCCGCGACACCATCCGTTCCACCTCGCTAGGTGAGCTTTGGTCCATTGGCGAGGAGACGGCCGCGGAGCACGGCAAAACCATGCACCGGGAGGACTGGGGTCTGGTGATGGGTTGCCACCTGGCGGAAACGCGGGAAGAGGCCCTGGAGGACATAAGGATAGGCAGCGCTCGGGTGGTCACCGAATATTTCGGGGAAACCCTTGGGAATGACGTCCCAGACACACCCTTCGAAAACATCGTGGACCACATGAGCGAGAACCACCAATGGATCGTCGGGACCCCCGACGATTGTATAGCCGAGATCCATCGCCTCCAGGAGATGAGCGGTGGGTTTGGCACCTTCATGATTAGGGTTGAAGACTGGGCCTCGAGGGAAAAGGTCAATCGCAGCTACGAGTTGTTGGCCCGTTATGTCATGCCACAATTCCAAGGCAGCCTGGCCGGCATCAAGACCTCCAACCAGTGGGTCAAAGACATGAAGGAGACCCTGCAAACCAACAGGATCGCCGGTCTGCAGAGGGCGACCGACTCCTACGACGAGGCCAGGGCGAAAGCCAAGACCGGTTAATGCGTCCCCTGGATCCCATGGCTCACAACAATCCCCTCCGTGACGAACGGAGGGGATTGTTGTTAATTGACATCTTTAACGAGAATCAGTGACAAAATATCGAAATTACTTCCATCAATACGCATCGAATCTATTCATTGTCTCTGATATGATTACTTTATCAGGTCACATCGCGTGAATTCAGGTGCGTCACCGCATATTGCAGGTGTACTCTGCCCTTGGCGCTTCGGCCTGGTCTAGCACAACTTTACCCTTCGGGCAGAGGATTCATGCGTAAGACGAAGATCATCGCCACCATCGGCCCTAGTTCCCAAGATCCGGCTGTTCTGGAACAACTCATCGACGCCGGAATGGATTGCGCCCGCCTCAATTTCTCCCATGGCACCCTGGCGGAGCATGGGGCCGTGATCGATAACATAAGGCGCATTTCCCAAGCGAAAGGCAAGATCGTGGCCATCCTCCAAGACCTGGGCGGGATCAAACTTCGGCTGGGCGAATTTGAAGGCCTTCGACAACTGGCCCGGGGAGATTCGGTCTCTCTGGCGCCCGAAGCAGATTCCAGCCGTATGGACGTGATCCCATTTCCTCAACCCGGCGTTTTGCGCAGCCTGCGTCCTGGAAACCAAGTGTTCATTTCCGACGGCGCCGTGCGGCTGGAAGTGACCGATACCCAGGACTTGGAAGTAAGGACCCTGGTCCGAAATGGCGGCACACTGTCTTCCCATAAAGGTGTCAATCTGCCAGGCGTCGCCATCGACCAACCGGTGCTGACCCCGCAGGACGAGGTAGCTTTGCAGTTTGGGGCGGAAAAGGAAGTGGATTGGGTCGCCGTATCATTCGTTCGCAGCGCGGCCGACATACGCTATGCCCGGGAACACCTTGAGGACGTTGGCAGCAAAGCTCTGGTCATGGCTAAGCTGGAGCGCGGCGAGGGTATCGACAACATAGACTCGATTCTGGCAGAGGCCGACGGCGTGATGGTGGCTAGGGGCGACATGGGGGTGGAAATTCCCACGGAACGGGTCCCCATCGTTCAAAAAGAGGTAGTGGCCAAAGCCAACGAGGCGGCCAAGATATCTGCCATAGCTACCCAAATGCTCGCGTCAATGGTAACTTCCCCAATTCCCACCAGGGCTGAAGTGTCGGACATCACTAACGCGGTGTTGGACGGCTGCGATGCGATTTTGCTATCCGATGAGACCGCCGTTGGCCGATATCCGGTAGAAACGGTGGAAGTGGCCAATGCCACCATTCTGGAAACGGAGAAGATCTATCCCTATTACAAAGATCTTGGCTCCCGGGGCCGCACCCAGGCCATCGCCTCGGCGGCTGGGCGTATGGTGCGCTCGTTGGGCACCAAGCCGATAGTCATTACCAGCACCGGCCGCGCCGCCTTTGAATTGTCAAGGTACCGGCCGGACCACGACGTGCTGGTCTTCTCCCACGACGAGGCGGTGTTGAGGCGGCTATCTTTGGGCTGGGGACTTTATCCCGTGGGGGTCATCCCGCCTGAGAGAGATGTGGCCAAACTGGTGTCTCTGTTGATACGGGACTCTCTGGACTCCAAACTTGTGACCGAAGACGACGTGGTGACAATAGTTCACGGTTTTTTGCCGGGAGTGTCGGGCACCACCAACACGATACAAGTGCTAGACCTGAAGGAATTCTTGGGCAGCGGCCTGGCTTAGACCAGCTGAAGGTAAGGTGGCCCGAAGGCGCGCCGAGTAACCTGGGAACGGAAGGTCCTGCGGAAGCTTTAAGTAATTATCTCACAGGAAGGTGGTTCGACTGGCTCACCACGAACGAAGGGGTTCTCTTCGGCCGTTTTCCACCTCTTCTTCCGGTACGTCCTTCCACCTGTTCTTCCCGCCCCGTCCTTCATGCCTGTTCCCCCCGCCCGTTCGTCCTGAGCTTGTCGAAGGATCCTCGATCTTTGGCCCACTGAATTGGGATGCAACCTAAACAGCTAAACAACCGCCTCGGATGACCGGGGTAAGCTGGTCCGGCCCATGAGATAACGGTCGACCCCTTGGGCCAAGTCCCGGCCTTCGGCGATGGCCCAGACCACTAAGGATTGCCCCCGGGATGCGTCTCCAGCGGCGAAAACCCCTGGTACGCTGGTCATCTTGTCCTGGTCCACCTTGATGTTTCCCCGGGGGTCCAGTTCCACGCCCAGATCAGCCACCATTCCTTCATGCTGGGGATGCAGAAAGCCCATGGCCAGCAGCACCAGGTCGGTCTCGATCACCCAACCGCTGTCCGGCACTTCCTTCATAGCGGGGCGGCCATTATCGTCCAAGGTGTCCCAGTCCACCCGCACGGCGTTCAACTTGTTCACCTTGCCATGATCGCCGGAAAAAGACTTGGTAAGCACGTTGTAGTCGCGAATGCCCCCTTCTTCATGGGCCGGAGACTCACGGAGGGTCATGGGCCATTGGGGCCAGGGATTAGTAGCATTGCGTTGGGCCGGGGGTTCGGGCAACAATTCCAGTTGATAGACCACCTCCGCCCCTTGGCGGTGGGCGGTGCCCAGGCAGTCTGCGCCGGTGTCGCCGCCGCCCAAGATCACTACTCTTTTTCCCTCGGCTGTGATCCGGTCCTCCGATGGGACCTCCTGTCCGGCCAGGACCCGGTTTTGTTGGGTCAAGTACTCCATGGCTAAGTGGATGCCGTCCAATTCCCGTCCCGGAACGTCCAGGTTCCGGGCCTCGGTGGACCCGCAGGTTAGACAGACGGCTTGGAAATCGCTCAACAATTGGGACACGGGGAGGTCCACCCCGACGTTTGCGCCGGTGCGGAAGGTGATGCCTTCTTCGGTCATCAGGTCCAGCCGCCGCCGCAGCACCTGTTTATCCAATTTGAAATCAGGGATACCCAGCGCCAGCAGGCCGCCGATGTATTCGTCCCGCTCAAACACCGTGACCCAATGGCCGGCCCGGTTAAGCTGCTGAGCGGCGGCCAAACCCGCTGGTCCAGACCCCACCACCGCCACCTTCTTTCCGGTGCGGCGCTCCGGCGGTTGAGCCTTAATCAGGCCCGACTCAAACCCACGGTCCGCAATCTCTTTTTCGATATATTCAATGGTCACCGGGTCTGAATTGATGCTCAGCACGCAGGAGGCTTCGCACGGAGCAGGACAGATGCGGCCGGTGAATTCCGGGAAGTTGTTGGTAGACAACAGGATTTCCAGGGCCTTGGCCCAATCGCCCAGAAAAACCTGGTGGTTGAACTCTGGGATCACATTCCCCAGAGGACAGCCCATGTGGCAGAAAGGAACGGCGCAGTCCATGCAACGGCTGCCCTGTTCCCGGGAATGGTCCTCAGGCCAGGCTTGGTAGACCTCCCGGTAGTCCCCTTTCCGTTCGGCTACGGGTCTACGTTCGGGCGGCTTGCGCCCAGAATCCATAAATCCACTGGGCTTACCCATGCCGCGCCGCTTCCGGCTCCCGGTGTTCCTCCGAGTTCACCTCCCCATCCCCACGCTCCCGCTCCTCCAAAACCCTCCGGTAGTCCCTGGGCATGACCTTTTTGAAACGTGGCAAAGCCTGGTCCCAGTGGTCCAATATGTTTTTGGCCGGTCCGCTGCCGGTGTATTCCAAGTGGCTTTCTATCATGCCCCTCAGTGTGGCGATGTCCTCGGAATCCGACACCGGTTCAAGGTCCGCCATACCGGGGTTGAAGCGTACTTCAAAGTCGCCTTCCTGGTCGTAGACAAAAGCGATCCCGCCGCTCATGCCCGCGGCGAAGTTTCGGCCCGTCTTGCCCAGCACCACCACGGCGCCGCCGGTCATGTATTCGCAACCATGGTCTCCTACGCCCTCAACCACGGCGTGGACCCCGGAGTTTCGCACGCAGAACCGCTCACCGGCCAGGCCGCCGACGAATGCTTCGCCTCCGGTGGCGCCGTAGAATGCCACGTTGCCGATGATGATGTTCTCTTCCGGAACAAAGGTGGATTCCGGGGATGGGCGCACCACTATACGGCCGCCGCCTATTCCCTTGCCCATGTAGTCGTTGGCGTCGCCATCCAGATGCAGGGCGATTCCCTTGGCCAGGAACGCGCCAAAGCTCTGGCCTGCCGACCCTGTCAGGTGAACCTTGATGGTATCCGGAGGCAATCCTTCTTCGCCGTACCGCTTAGCCACACGTCCGCTGAGCATTGCGCCCACGGTGCGGTTGGAGTTGTGGATCGGCAATTTTATCTCCACCGGCTCTTTACGTTCCAGCGCCGGTTGAGACAAGACGGTCAATTGGTGGTCCAGCGCTCGATCGAGACCGTGGTCCTGCTCCTGGCTGTTATACACCGGTTCCTCATCGGTAGCCTGTTGGTGGTACAACAGGCGTGAGAAATCCAACCCCTCAGTCTTCCAATGGCCGATGGCTTCACGAGGGTCCAGCAAGTCCACCCGGCCAATCATGTCATTCACCGTGCGGAAGCCCAATTCGGCCATTATTTGCCGCATCTCCTGGGCCACGAATGTGAAGTAATTGACCACGTGTTCCGGCTGTCCGGCAAACAGCTTGCGCAGTTCCGGGTCTTGGGTGGCGATGCCTACGGAGCAGGTGCCCAGATGGCACTTGCGCAGCATGATGCATCCCATCACCACCAGAGCGCCCGTCGCGTAACCATATTCCTCAGCGCCCAACAATGTGGCGATGACGGCGTCGCGGCCGGTCTTTAGCTGGCCGTCGGCCTGCACGGCGATGCGGCTGCGCAACCCGTTGGCCACCAACACCTGTTGGGTCTCTGCAATCCCCAATTCCCACGGCAGGCCGGCATATTTTATCGACGTTTCCGGCGAATTGCCGGTGCCGCCGTCGTGACCGCTGATCAGCACCACGTCGCCGTGGCCTTTGGAAACCCCGGCGGCAATGGTGCCAACGCCGACCTCGGCCACCAGCTTCACGTGGACCCGAGCTTCGGGGTTGATATTTTTCAAGTCGTGGATCAACTGGGCTAGGTCTTCTATGGAATAGATATCGTGGTGGGGCGGCGGCGATATGAGTTCGACGCCCGGCGTGGTGCGGCGCACCCAGCCGATATACTCGTCAATCTTATTTCCCGAAAGCTGCCCGCCCTCTCCTGGCTTGGAGCCCTGGGCCATCTTTATCTGCAGGTCGGTGGCGTTGACCAGGTAGTTGGGCGTCACGCCAAACCGGCCTGAAGCCACCTGCTTGACCGAACTGCTCCGGGAGTCGCCGTTGGGGTCCTTCGTATACCTGTGGAAGTCTTCACCGCCCTCGCCCGTGTTGCTGCGGGCACCCAAACGGTTCATGGCTATGCCCATGGTCTCGTGGGCTTCCCGGCTGATGGAGCCTAGGGAGATGGCCCCTGTGGCGAACCGCTTCACGATCTCAGAGGTGGGTTCGACCTCTTCCAAGGGCACAGGCGGTTGGACGTTTTTGAACTCCAGCAGGCCACGCAGGGTGGCTAAGCGGCGGCTTTGATCGTTGGTCAGCCTGGCAAACTCTAGGTAGGCTTCCCAATCATTGGTCCGGGCGGCGTATTGGAGTTTTGATATGGCGTCAGGATTCCATTGATGGAATTCCCCGTCGCGCCGCCACTGGTAAAACCCGCCCATCGCCAAGTCACGGTCTCCCGCCGGGATGTCCTGGGAAAAAGCCTGTTGGTGGCGGTCCAAGGCTTCTTTCTCAACGGCGTCCATTCCAATCCCGCCAATCTTGGAGGGTGTCCAGGTAAAATACTGGTCGATCAGCTCGTTGTTGAGGCCGACAGCCTCGAAGATTTGCGCGCCCCGGTAGCCTTGCAGCGTGGAAATGCCCATTTTGGACATGACTTTCAGGACGCCCTTCTCGGCGGCTTTGATAAGGTTCTTCTGGGCGTAGTCCGGCGACGTGCCGTTGAACTCGCCGCTCTCGGCCATTTGCCGCACCGAGGCCAGAGCAAGATACGGGTTGATGGCCCCAGCGCCGTAGCCTATGAGCAACGAGAAATGGTGCACTTCTCTGGGTTCGCCCGATTCCACAACCAAACCCGTCTTGGTGCGGGCGCCCTCACGGATAAGGTGGTGATGGACGGCGGACGTGGCCAGCAGGGAGGGGATCGCGGCGTGGGCCGAATCCACACCCCGGTCCGAAAGAACGATGATGCAATATCCGTCTTTTATAGCCTGGGACGCCTTGGCGCAAAGTTCCGCCAGCGCCTTGCCTAAAGAGCCGGAATTGGCCGGGAACAGGGTCGATAGTGTGACCGACCTTAGTTGGCCCGCGTTGATTTGCTTGATCTTCGCCAGGTCTTCATCGTTGATGATGGGGGAGTTGAGCTTCAGCTGGTGGCAATGCAGCGGCGTTTCTTCAAACAGGTTCTGCTCACAGCCGATGAAGGCTTCCAGGGAAGTGACCAACTCTTCGCGTATGGCGTCCAAGGGAGGATTGCTCACCTGGGCGAACAACTGCTTGAAATAGGAAAACAGAAGATGGTTCCGATCCGAAAGTACCGCCAATGGCGCATCGTTGCCCATGGAACCCACCGCCTCGGCGCCATTTATGGCCATCGGGGTGGTGAGCATGTGGAGCTCTTCAACGGTGTAGCCAAAAGCCCGTTGGAGCTGTTTGTTGCCCGGTTTCTCGCTGGAATCATGCCCGTTGCCCGTCTGGCCGTTTGATGAATACGCGACCGCCGCTGGCAGGTCGTCCAAAGAGACTTTGTTCTCTTTCAACCATTGCCCGTATGGCTGGCGGTTGGCCAGGTGGTGTTTCAGCTCTTCGTCGCCGATTATCCGGCCTTCTTCCAGATTGACCAGGAACATCCTGCCAGGCTGAAGACGGCCTTTCTCCTTGACCTGAGAAGGCGGAACGTCCAAAACCCCCGTCTCCGACGCCATTATCAGCTTGTCATCTTTGGTCACGGTGTAACGGAAGGGCCTCAGGCCGTTTCGGTCCAGCAGGGCGCAGATGCTGCGGCCGTCGGCGGAAACGATCATGGCCGGTCCGTCCCACGGCTCCATCAGGCAGGAGTGGTACTCGTAGAAGTCCTTTTTCTCTTGCACCATGCTCTCATGTTGCTCCCAAGCTTCGGGAATCATCATGAGCATGGCGTGGTCCAAGTCCCGGCCGGTCATCAGCAACAATTCCAACGCGTTGTCGAACGACGCCGTATCGCTGGCCCCCGGGGTCATTATGGGAGGGACCTTGTCCATGTCATCGCCAAAGAGCGGCGACTCGAACTGGGCCTCCCGGGCGTGCATCCAGTTCAGGTTTCCCCTTAGGGTGTTGATTTCGCCATTGTGGGCCAGGTACCGGTACGGGTGCGCCAGTTTCCAATGGCCCAGGGTATTGGTGCTGAAACGGGAATGCACCAAAGCGAAGGCGCTGACCAAAGATTCATCCGCCAGGTCCAGGTAAAACCCGGATATCTGGTGGGCCAGCAGCAGTCCTTTATATACAATGGTATGGCAGGACATGCTGCACACATAGAAACATTCCGCGTCTTGCTCGTCCAACCCAATGCCGGATAACGAGTGTTCAATGACCTTGCGGGCCACATAGAGCTTGCGCTCCAACTGCTGGAAATCCTCTACTTGGCCGCCCCTTCCGATGAACACCTGGCGAATGAACGGACAACACGCATCAGCGTCTCGGCCCAGCTTACTACGGTCCACCGGAACGTCCCGCCAACCCAGCAACTCCAGACCCGCCTTGGCGATGGAATCTTCCACCAACCTCTGACAAGCAGCGCCGGCATCAGAACCGGAAGGAAGAAAAACCATCCCTACGCCGTATTCGCCGGCGGCGGGTAGGTTTATCCCCAGCTTACCCGTTTCTCTGAGCAACAGTTCATGGGGCATCTGGATGAGAATGCCCGCCCCGTCCCCGGTCTCCGGGTCCCGCCCGGCAGCTCCGCGATGGCCCAGATTGACCAGGACCTGGAGCCCCTCTTGGATGATCTGGTGGGTTCTTTCCCCTTTGATGTTGGCCACCACTCCTACGCCGCAGGCGTCGTGCTCCTGCTCCGGCGAATATAAACCGAACTTGGCCAACTCTTTCAAATTTTGAATTGGATTCATAGCATGAACCTGAATGTCTGAAACTAAATGGCAGGAATCGAAAAAGCCGGCTGGCCCCGGCTGAGGGGAAGTTCCAGGTGGATTATGGCCCGGAACGTGGAATCAAATTTATGCTAGGCTCAAAACAGGCACCCCAAAGCCGGGCCGCCCTTAGTTTGTTAAATGTATCACAAATGTTTTGGGTAGGGAAGTGATTATACCGTCAACGGCTGGACCTGGGTAGGCCCGTGCCGGTTTTGGGGGTTGTAACACCAGTGGCACAGGCCTCCGCCGAGTGCCCACGCCACGTGCCCACGCCACGTGCCCACATCAAGGGAAAAACCAAAATCATCCGGTCTGATGAAAAACGGCCGGAAACTCCTGATGCAGCGCCAGATTGGCCAGCGGTCCGTTCAGCCGCCGCGGCCCATTAAGTGGTCTCACAGGAATTTCATGCGCTGGTTGATTGACCGTAATAAGCTGGCCGCCTATACTCAAATCAAGACTGAATTAGGCGCTGGAAACGGTGGCCAGGAACTGTGGTCAGGGGGTAATCCGCTGGAATCATCCGAGTTGGCCCGCACGGTGGTGGACCTGGCCTCGGAGAAGCTCGCCGACGACATCGTGATGCTGGATTTGCGCCAAGTAGCGCCCTTCGCCGATTACTTCATCATAATGTCCGCCGAATCGGCCCGCCAGATAGAGGCCCTGGAAGAGGACATCACCCGGATGCTGAAGGATGCCAACGTGAACCGTTTCCACCGGGAGGGGACCCCGAATTCCGGCTGGGTCCTG
>MUCP01000031.1 GCA_002816875.1 SAR202 cluster bacterium Io17-Chloro-G2 | reverse complement strand
CTGGGCCATCGTCCACCGAATCTATGTCCGCCTCGTCTATATCTTCAGGGTCTATGTCTTCCAGGTCCGTGGCTTGATTGTCGAATGCCGCGGGAATCGCCGACGGCTGATGTCCGTTGCCGGGACGCTGGGGCGCCGCTTCCTTAGGTTCGGGCTCGTCGGCCATTATGGCCCAGTCCACCAGGCCGGCGGTGATCAATTTGATGTTGCCTTCCTGGGCCACTCGGGCCATGAGCTTCTTGAAGCCGGAGAATCCAACTTTTCTCTCGTCAAAATTGGGATATCGCCGCATGACGCGTTGCTTGATGGAGGTGAGAAGGGGGGTGCCCCCGGCCTCCCGGACCTCCCGGACGATGCTTTCTATGGTCTGGATGATGGTGGGCAGGTCCACTCCGCCCGAGGGGCCGTTACCCGAGGGCCCATTGGCAGTTGGGCCATTACCTGATGGCGCGTTGAACGAGGGAGTTCGGGCGGGCGGCCGGCTTGCCATGGGGGCAGGCGCCGGCGCTGGATCGTGGGCCCCGTTCTCCTGGGGAGTCACCGGGTCCACGTCAACGTCGTACAGGATCAAGCCGTCCACTTGGTCTGCCATGCGGTGGGAGATGCTCCAGCTTACGCCGATGATGATGACCCGTTTCCCCATGGTGCGCAGGGTGTTGATGACGTGGATGAAATCAGAGTCGCCCGATACCAGGACGAAGGTGCCGATGTGGGGATATGAGTGGGCGATCTCAATGCAGTCGGCGGTCATCTTGACGTCGACGCTGTTTTTCACCCTGGTGGTGCGGTGGTAACCGGATGAAGACGGAGGCCCGAAGCTGAGGCGGGTGGGGACGTATACCGGCTCGATTCCCGCCGCGTAGAGGGCAGGGGGGTCGTTGATGAATTGGCTGGCGCCGCGAAGCTCCGGCGACCTGGTCACCCAGTCTGCATACGCTTTGGCCACCACCACGCGGCCGTGGTTGGATACTTCTTCTTTTAGGGCTGAGACATTAGGGGTCCGGTGGCCGACGGCGAGACTGATCTTGAAGTTTTCCCAGTCTATGAATAGCGCGACATCGTCGCCGGGATATAAAGGTTCGTTCATGCTCCAAATTCTTGCGTGGCAGGTTTTATTCCAACTACCAGTGTAAGTTGCCCCCTGGCCCCAGTCAATGAAAGGCGCGTGGATTACCCATGATGTTTGGAGTAGCTGCCTGTTTCACAGTCAAAGCTAACGGTGTAGCGGCCGAGCTGGCCGCGCAGATCACTATGTCCATATATCAGCGAATAGCCGGGGACCTAGGCTGAAAGCCAGGGTAGTGCTTGACTGGCCACCCGCCAACCGGGAGAATCACCGTTGAATCGGGTGCTTAATACTCGCTATGCAGGGTGTCATACATGAGATCGGACAGGAGACTAGAAGGGAAAGTAGCGCTGATCAGCGGCGGCGCTCGTGGCCAAGGGGCCACGGAAGCGAAACTGTTCGCCGCGGCAGGGGCCAAGGTCGTCTTTGGGGATATTTTGGACGACGCAGGAAAACAGGTGGAGGCCGAGATACAGGAGGTTGGCGGCGAGGCCCTCTATGTCCACCTGGACGTGACCAGGGAAGAGGACTGGAAGTCCGCCGTTGAGACCGCCGTGGCCAGGTATGGAAAGCTTGACATCCTGGTGAACAACGCCGGCATCACCATCCGCAAGAACGTGGAAAACACCACCGAAGACGACTGGGACCGGATCATGGCCATCAATGCCAAGGGTGTGTTCCTGGGGACCAAGCAGGCCATCCCCGCGATGAGAAGCAACGGAGGCGGCTCAATCGTCAACATCTCCTCCACCGCCGGCCTGGTGGGCAGCCCGTACTCCGGGGCCAGCTACGCCGCCACCAAGGGAGCGGTGCGTCTGTTCACCAAGGCCACGGCCATCCAATACGCCAAAGAGGGCATCAGATGCAATTCGGTCCATCCTGGACTGCTGGAAACGCCGATGACCGAGGATATGTTGGCAGATACAGCGCACCGTGAAGAACGGATCGAGCGAATACCCCTTGGTAGAGTGGGGACGGCGGAAGACGTGGCTTTTGGGGTGCTGTTCTTGGCCTCTGATGAAGCTTCCTTCGTCACCGGCAGCGAACTGGTGATAGATGGAGGGGCCACAGCCCAATGACGGATGAAGTGGCGCAGGTCTTCACCTCGGAGGAGCTGCTCCGCCGGGCATCGGATATGGTCCCGGTGCTGAAGGAAAGAGCGGCCCACACTGAGGAGCTTCGCCGTCTTCCCGATGAAACCATTCGAGACATACTGGCCTCAGGCCTGCTTCGACTGGGAGTTCCCATCCGGTTTGGGGGCCTTGCCCTTGATTATGGGTTGATGCTGGAGGCTGGCGTAGAGCTTGGCAAGGGCTGCGCGGCCACTTCCTGGTGCTACTCACTTTGGTCGGCGCATGCCTGGCTCGTGGGCTATTGGCCCTTGGAGGCCCAAGAGCAAGTGTACGGGGACGGTCCCGACGTCTTATGTTCCAGTTCTTTGAGTCCGGGCAGGTCAACCTTGGAAGAAATAGAAGGAGGATTCCGGCTTTCGGGGCGTTGGGAGTTCTCCAGCGGGTGCGATGCCGCCACCTGGATAATGCTGGGAGGGAATGGGCCCGATGGACTGGTTTGGATGCTGGTGCCGCGCTCCGATTGCGAGATTATCGATACCTGGTTCGTATCCGGTCTCCGTGGCACCGGGAGCAAAGACATTGTCGTCAAAGGCGCCTTTGTTCCTGATTACCGAGTGTTGAATATGGCAAGGGCCGGAGATGGGGATCGGACGGGGTGGGAGATACACCAGCAAGACCGCTATCGCATACCCGTCCCGGTTCTGCTGGGATGGGACCTGGTCGCTCCAATGATTGGTATCGCCTTGGCGATGATAGATGAGTTCACCAACCGGCTCATCGGAACTTCGGGAACCGGTAGGACGGCGGAGTCGGGTTCCGTCCACTTACGCCTATCGGAAGCATCCGCGGAGGTAGACGCGGGGCGTGCTCTGCTAAGAAATGACATTAGGGAGATATTTGAGAAAGCCCGACACGGTGAAACATTCACCACATTAGACCGGGCGCGTTTTAGGCGGGATAAGGCGTTCGTCACGCAGCTCTGTTTGCGCGCGGTCAACCGGCTATTCGACCTCAGCGGCGGCCACGCCCTCTTCGACTCGGTCGCCCTCCAGCGCTATCACCGGGACGCCCAGGCGGTGGCCCACCGCGATGGGCTGATCATGGACTTGGGCGGGTTGCAATACGGGAGAGTCGCCCTGGGGCTGGAGCCCGACGGCCGTATTTAGCAGAAGTTTCTAGGCGCTCCCTCTGGCGGGGGTTCAAGCGCTAAGTCAGGAGTGAATGTATGCCGGAACGACGTCCCAGATTGGAAGGAAAGGTTGCCGTGGTCACCGGGGCCGGCACCAGCGGTGAAGGTGTGGGCAACGGCAAGGCGGCGGCGGTGCTCTTTGCCAGGGAAGGCGCAAAAGTCCTGCTGGTGGACATGGCGGCGGACCGGGCAGAAGAGACCAGGGTGATGATCGAAGAAGAAGGCGGGGTCGCATCGGTATTTCAGGCCGACGTGACCGACGGCGATGAGTGCGCTGCCATGGCCCAGGCCGCGGTGGACCGGTACGGCCGCCTGGACATTCTGGACAACAACGTGGGCATCTCGGCCCGGGGTTCTGTGGTGGACGTCACCGAGGAGATCTGGGACCGGATCATGACGGTAAACGTCAAAACCATCTACCAGGCCAGCCGGGCATGCATCCCCAAGATGATGGAGACCGGCGGCGGCGCCATCGTCAATATCTCTTCCATCGCCGGGCTCCGCGCCCACAGCCAAGCGCCCTACACCACATCCAAGGCGGCCGTGGTGGGCATCACCATATCCATGGCCGGAGACCACGGTCCCGACAACATCCGTGTGAATTGCATCGCCCCCGGCCTGGTGTACACGCCCATGGTGGCCCACCGTATGAACGACGAACAACGGGAGGCCCGCAAGAACGCCGCCCCCCTGCGCACCGAGGGCGACTCCTGGGACGTGGCCTACGCCGCCCTATTCTTGTGCAGCGACGAGGCCCGCTGGATAAACGGCGTGGTGCTGCCCGTGGACGCCGGGTTGCTGACCGTAACCCCGGTCACCTACAACACCATCTCCGGCCAGGCCAGGTTCTGATAGGAAACTTGCGTAAAAACAGGAAAACCACAAGTCTCCCCTTTACGAAGGGGGAGATTTAGAGGGGGTCGCCCCCCGCCAAAAACAAACGCGACACCAAACAAGAACTAAACCAGGAGGCAGACATGTTCAAATTCGTGCATCACGTCCGGATCTTGGTCCACGACTGCGACGCCATGGTGGAATACATCGACAAGAACTTTGAGATGAAGCCAGAGCGCGTCCAGGTTTATCAGCAACGGGGCATGAAGAACGCCATCTACAAAGTCGGCCCCACTAATTTTGAGGTCACCGAGCCTTTGGACCCCAACTCGGCCATGGGCAAATACCTGAAAGAGTACGGCCCCGGCGTCTACCACCTGGCCTTCGGCGTCGACGACATCCAAAAATCGGCTAAAGACCTGCTGGCCAAGGGCGTTAACCTCAGGGGCGAAAACGGCCTGAGCCAAGCCGCCGACGGCTACTACACCGCCAACACCGACCCAGCCACCTCCCTGGGAGTAGCCTTCCAGCTAGCGCAAGGGTAAGGGATGCCGGGACTATGTTAGTAGGATTTGATGCTGAACCAATCGCCTCCACCCATGTTATGCTGAGCCAGCCTCAGCGGCGAAGTATCTAGAGTCGTGACCTAAAGGCCCTCCGGCCCGTTGGCAACCACCCTATGGCAAGACGGCCGCGACCCAGCCCGCACCTGATAAGCGCTTGAGACCATCACACATGAGAAGCATTCGCTCTGTTGCTGTGATTCAACTCAGGAAAGGGCTGGTGGGCCGCCATGAAGAAACCCGCAAGAAGCAAAAGCACTGCCGGAGGCGGCAAGTCCGAGGGAGTCAAGCCAGGAACACAGCCGGCAAAACGCGCTTGGCCCTTAGCCCTTCTATGGGCAGCGTCGTTGG
This sequence comes from SAR202 cluster bacterium Io17-Chloro-G2, assembly GCA_002816875.1. Classification (GTDB taxonomy): domain Bacteria; phylum Chloroflexota; class Dehalococcoidia; order Lucifugimonadales; family UBA3495; genus Io17-Chloro-G2. The sequence goes on along the minus strand of MUCP01000031.1, from coordinate 52,867 downwards.
TCGGGGGCTCCATGATCCTGAGCGCGGTGGTCAATCCGCTGTTCGGAAGGTACGTCCACTGGGATTGGATGGCAGTCTTGGCGCCAACGCTGTTCGTTTTGATCACCCTATCTCTTCGTCGGCGTTGGGTGTGAACGTGCTGATCCCACCGCTGGCCAGCTCTTGGGGTCCAGCGCGTGCAGCAACCGGTTCAACGAGTCCTGGTATTTCTGCACGTCGGTGTCCCAGCCAGAGAAGTCGCCGATATTGCGGCTAGTAATGTTGTGCTTCCGGTGGTGCTCCCAGCCGTTCAACACGAAGTCGTCAATTCGGATAGGGAACAGCACGTCCGGGTCTTTGAGACGGGGTTCTTCCCCTCTTGCGGCCGCTTCACTCTTACGTCGAGCGTTGTCCTTAGCGATGGCGTCTTCTTTGTCCAAAGCCCGCTCGATCTCTCGGACCACCGCCGGGCTATTCAAGGATTCATGGGAGCAGATAACCACCAGCTTGTCGTAGACCTTGATGGACCGGTCGATATCCTCCCAAACGCGGCGGCCCATTGTGGCCGATTCGGGGTAGTACCAGCACCGAACTCCCTTGGCTTGCAGGTCGGCGTACATCCGGTCCGCAAAGGCTTGGTCCTGGTGAGCGTAACTAATAAAGCAAGTGTAGAACTGGATGGGTTCGGCCACCAAGGAGCGCACGTAGGTGATTATGCTGTCGGGGACGCCACAGCCCCGCAGGAACACCTCGGGAATGTTGCCTCCAGACTCGACGATAGTGTCTACGCCGATGGAACTTGGGCCTTGGTGATCAACGGACTCTAACCCTAAAGCCGACGACAAGTCGCAGTCGGCGAAGATGGTCTGGCCACATAGGGCACCTTGGATTCGGACTTGGTCGAAGCTCAATGATTGAAAATGTGTGAAGGACAGGTCAGCCCCCGACAGGTTGACCCCGGCCAACTCGGTCGAAAGAAGATTGGTAGAGAACAGCTGGGCTCCGGCGAGGTTGGCCCCGGTCAGGTCTGCGTAGGACAAGTCTGCCGAGTACAGATCAGACCCGGACAGGTCAGCCCCGGACAGGTTGCATCGGAATAGGTTGGAGAGGGACAGGTCAGCTTGAGCCAAGTCCAGGATTTGGCCGGGATGAGAGATCCGCCACTCGTCGATGGCGTCGACGCCCTGTAGGACAATCTCAACGTGCTCGGGGTTAGCCATGGGTCTCCGTATAACCCGCAACCTCGGTCCCTCTCCCATTGAGAGGGATGCCGCCAGGTTCCAAACGGGCTTTTCTTTTCATAAAGGCATTATACTATTCGCAAACCCCACCGACCGGAGGCAAAAACATGCGTCTTGAAAGCAAGGTTGCTTTCATCAGCGGGGGCGCCCGGGGGATGGGGGCCTGCGAGGCCAGGCTGTTTGCCGCTGAGGGGGCTATGGTGGCCATAGGCGACGTGTTGGAGGAAGAAGGGCGGCGGTTGGCGGCGGAGATCGGCGAGGCTGGTGGCGAGTGCATCTTCTTGCCGTTGGACGTGACCAGCCAAGATCAATGGGAAAACGCCATCGCCGCCACGGTCCTGAAGTTCGGCAGGCTGGACATATTGGTGAACAACGCTGGGGTGGGAGCGCGGAACATGCTGGTGGAAAACACCAGCGCCGAGGATTGGGATCAGGTGATGGACATCAACGCCAAGGGCGTTTTCTTGGGCACCAAGGCCGCCATCCCCGAGATGCGCAAAGCCGGCGGCGGCTCCATCATCAATATTTCTTCCCAGTTGGGCCTGGTGGGCGTGGACAACAGCAGTCCCCAGTATCAGGCGTCCAAGGGGGCGGTCCGCTTGTTGACCAAGTCCACCGCCATCCAGTATGCCCGGGAAGGCATCAGGGCCAACTCGGTGCATCCAGGACCCATCGTCACCCCCATGACCGAGGGCAGCCGGGCCGACACCCAACGCAATGAAGTCACCATCCAGCGGATCCCGTTGGGCCGATACGGCGAGCCCGAAGAGGTGGCCAACGGAGTGCTATTCCTGGCCTCGGACGAATCGTCGTTCATGACCGGCAGCGAACTGGTCATCGACGGCGGGTGGACGGCGCAGTAGCGGCGTGGCTATCAGCTGTCAACTCACGATTGAAAAGGAGTTTACGTTTAGGTGCTTAAATCCCCCTTTGAAAAGGGGGAGATTTGGCCCCACTTTCGCAAAGGGGGTTTGGGGGATTTCCTCCAACACAGCTAGATAACGATTTTGCCGATTGCCAGCGCCCTAAGGCATCAAGATAACCTTGCCGATGGTCTCGCGGCCCTCAAGCTGGCGGTGGGCTTCGGCCGCTTCCGCCAGGGGCAGGGTGAGGCCGATGTTTAGCTTGACCTCTCCCTTGGTGACCCAGCCCAGAACGTCGTCGGCCCGTTGCAGTAGCTCCCCGCGGGTGGAGGTGTAGTCGCCCAGGCTGGGGCGGGTGAGGAAGCGGGAGCCGCCGGCCAGCGTGGCGGGCTCAATGGGACCAATTGGACCGCTGGCCGCGCCGTAAAGGGCCATGTAGCCTCGCAGACCCAGGCAGTTGAGGCCCTTGGTGAACGTGGTCTGCCCCACGGCGTCGAAGATCATGCGGACGCCCTCGCCTCCGGTGGCCTTTTTGATCTCCTCCTCAAAGTCCTGCTGGGTGTAGATGATCACCTGGTCGGCCCCGGCATCCGATGCCATCTGGGCCTTCGCCTCGGTGGACACGGTGGTGAAGATATGGCAGCCGACTTTCCGCAGCAACTGGATCAGCCATAATCCCATCCCGCCGGCCCCGGCCTGCACTAATACCCGGTCGCCCGCGTTCAGCTGGGTGATGCCGAAAACCAGGAAGTGGGCGGTCATTCCCTGGAGCATGGTGGCGGCGCCGGCGGTGAAGTCTGCGTTCTCAGGCAGTTGCACCAGCAGCCACGACGGCACCGCCGCCCGCTGGGCGTAGGCGCCGGTGTGCATGGCGTAGGCCACCCGGTCTCCCACCGCCACTTCGGTCACGCCCTCACCCACTGCGGTGACCACTCCGGCCGCCTCTCTGCCGGGGGTCCAAGGAAAGCTGGCCGGAGGGTTCGAGCCCCGGCGGCTGGAAACGTCGGTGAAGTTCACCCCGGCGGCCTTGATGTCTACCATGGCCTGGCCCGGCCCCGGTTGGGGGTCGGCGATATCTTCGTAGAGCAACACGTTGGGAGCGCCCGTTTGGTGGATCTGAATTCCTTTCATCTCTCGCCTCCGGTAAGCAAGCATTTTGGGGTTTTCATGCCAAATCAATGACAGAGTACAGCAAGATGGGGTTCCCAGAAAAGATGGCTCTACCCGTGGCTATCTGGTGACCGGGTAAAAGTGGTTCGACTGGCTCACCACGAACGGCGGAGAGGCCAACCCGTTCGTCCTGAGCTTGTCGAAGGATCTATGTTTTGGAAACACGGGTTTGAGTTAGGTTCTTGACGCTTATGTATGCAGGTAAAAAGCAGTGAAGCCTCACGCACCTAGGATTGACGCCAAGCCGCTGGCATTCTGGATGTTCTCCAGATCGCGGAACTGATCGATGGTCCCTTGTATGTGGTGCGGGGTCATGATGTGACGGGCGCAATAGAGGAATTTTGCGTCCAATTCTTCCTGGTCCAAGGGGAATTGGGGCCCGCCCCTGGCGAATTCCACCAGTTGCTCCAACTCCCGGCCTCCCACCAGCCGCACGGTCACCGTGGCTGGGCGGTCCGTTAGCGGCGTGGGGGTTTCCTCGCCGGTGATCGTGATCCGGCCCATCAATTCCCTCACCGTGGCGTCTTGCAACGCGGACTGGGAGAATTGCTCGATCAAGGGCTGGCCGTACAGCAGCGTCTGGGCCGCGATGTAATTGAGGCTGAACCGCGCCTGCCACGGGTCTTCGGGCTCTGGGTAAGGCAGTGACCGCAAAACCGAGGGGGTCACGCTGACTTTCACCGATTCTATTTTGCCGGCTTCGATCCGGTGCTGCTGCATCAGTTGCAGAATGGCGTCGATGGCGGTGTGGCTTGCTGAAGCGCAGGGATACAATTTAACGGTCAAACCAGGGTAAATGGCCGAGAATGGATTGGCTAGGGCCTCAAAGAACCGCTCTTGGCCGGACCCCGGGATACCGGCATTGCTTGGATAAGATAGGGCCAACAGGGTACTCTGGTGATATATTGACTGACGGGCCCCCTGGAAACCGCGCTGGGCCAACATGGCGGCCGTCAACCCGGCCATCGCCGCCTGGCCGCACTGCAACGCCCTCCCAGGGGGGTCGAAATTTACCGGCGGTCCGTGGGCTTGGCTTGCGGCGACGGCCAAAGCGGACTCCATTTGCTCCTGGTCTAATTCCAGCAGCCGCCCCGCCGCCGCCGCTGCCCCCACGGCCCCGGCAATGCCTCCTGAGAATGGGCGGGTGATTTCTCCGGTAGCCGAAGACGGAACCCAGGAATCCAATTTGGCAGCGGTTTCGCATCCCAAAGCGAAGGCGGTCAAGATTTCTTGGCCCGAGTTGGCGTTAAGCTCCGCTAGCGCCATAACCGCCGGGAAGATGACGGCGGTGCAATAGGTGGCCACGCCTTGAATCTCGTCGTCGAAATCCAGTAGGTGGATCAAAAAGGCATTGGCCAGGGCGGCGTTGGCCGGGGAGGTGCGCAGTCCCATCCCAATGATGGTGCACCTGCCGTTGCCTCCCATGTCTTGAAACAGGCCGGCCAAAGCCCGGCCTTGGTCCTGTGCCGCTCCCGCCAGGCCCACGGCGGCGGCATTGATCATCATTTCCTTGGATGTGGCGATGACTTGGGGATCCAGAGAGTCAAATGAGATGCCTTCACGCCCGAATCGGGCAAGGCGGCGGGTGAAAGCCATTTACTGGCACCTCGGCACTGGCGGATGAGGCCGGCGCCAGGCCTGCGGTTAGGCTACCCGGTGGCGGCGGCTTGCCAGCCAGCATACACCAGCTATCGCATTCGGGAAAACCTGAAAATACGGGAAAGGCGCAATGCCCAAGAGCTCCAACGAACATTGCGCCTTGAGGTAATCAGCGTGCCGTAGAGGGAAGCGTAAGCCTACCCGGCCAGCAACTCGGGAGCTTTCGTGGACCTCATGTCGTAGAGCCGTTCCCGCACGATGCGCACCTGGCGTTGGCCACGGCCGACCAGCGACGAGATCTCCTTCACGGATTTGCCTTCGTCCAGGTGGCGGACGATCTCCATGTTCTTCAACCACCAGCGGCGGTCGCTACGGTCCCGGGCGGCGATGCGGGAGTTCACGTCCCGCAAGGAACGGGTGGCCCGGCGGCGGGGAGGCCGGGATTGGGGCCGTTCTGCCTGTGATGGGACGGCATTGGATTCGCGGCGTGTTTCTAGCAACAGGTCGCGAAGGGCCTCGGCTGACCGGCGAGGATAATAATGCCGGCCGCATTGCCAACATCGCCACTCGTCGCCATCCAATATCAGGTCGCCCTGGCATTTACTGCAGGATTTCAGTTGGCATAACATGCTTATCTGCTCCCCAGCGGTGCTTGCCGCATTCTGTGCATCAGTAAACCGCTCATTGATGTCAATACACTGTTTAAACCACAATCCCCAATTTCCAATCATCGGATGTAAATTCTTGAGAACGGATTGTGGAACACCGGGGGATTTACCTTCAGGTTTACATCCGGGGCCAATTATGTTTTATTAGTATCTCCGGCCCCGGCGCCCCGATCGACTATTCCCGCCGGGAATGACATGACAGCTTGCCAAGACGGAGGAGTTCGTCCGATATGAGCCAGAAAATGGTCAAATACGAAGCGATCAAGATCCAGCAGGAAGACCGGGTCGCAATAATCACGCTGAACCGCCCCGAGGTCCTTAATGCGTTGAATTACCAACTAGTCCGGGAGTTGGACGAGGCAATCACGGAGATGGAGCAAGACGAGGGTGTGGGCGCGATAGTGTTGACCGGAATGGGCGAGCGGGCCTTTTCCGCGGGCGCGGACATCCACGAGAACAGGGAATTATCCGATGAGGACCGGGAGCAGATAACAGCCCACCGCGCCGATTACACATGGCACCTGGCCACAAGTATCAAGCCGATTATCGGGGCCATCAACGGGCTTTGCTACGGCGGCGGGACAGTCATGGCCACCAGCATGGATTTCCTACTGGGGTGCGAGAAGACGAGCTTCCGGTTCCTGGCGGTCAATTACGGGCAGATGAACGCCACCTGGAGCTTGCCTACGATGGTGGGTTGGCCCAAAGCTAAAGAATTGCTGTACAGCGGCCGGGAAGTCTTTGCCGATGAGGCTTATAAGATTGGCCTGTTGAACCACCTAGTTCCGTCGGAGAACTTGCTGGAAAAGGCGGTGGAGGTGGCGGCGGGCATCGCCAAGAACCGTATCGAAGGCGTCGCCAACATCAAGCAGATGCTGACCGAACACACTGGGTTGCCCATCGAGGAGCAGTTCCGCAATGAGGTCAACGCCCGGACGGGGCGGTTCAAGGGCCTGTCGGTGGAAGACGGGTTCAAAGACTTTTTGGAAAGAAAAGGCCGGAAGCCCCTGGATACCTAGTCCAAGCGGGGTTGGTTCTGCGTGGGGCCGGTATACACCGGCTTTTCGGGAACGGCCATTGCCTGTCTAATATGCCCTTTCCCAATGTTTGAAGTTGCCGTGAGGAAGGTGTACGGCAACGGGTCATCGTAGTTAGAGGGACCTTTTCGATATCATGGAAAACGCTTGATGGAAGCCGAGGCACAGGCTCCCGTTCGCTCCGCCGTCCTAATCTTCAAATTCGGGCTTCCCCTAGCCCTCTTCGCTGCCATCATCTTGGCTCCCACCCCCGAAGGACTGACGCCGCAAGGCCAGAGGGCCCTGGCTGTGATGGCCTTGGCCGTGGGTCTGTGGGCCAGCGAGGCGCTGCCCATCGCCGTCACCGGGTTGGTAGGCGTGGTCCTGTTGATCTTGACGGGCGCCGTTCCTGACGCCGGGTCGGCGCTATATGGATTTTCCCAGCCCGTCGCCTACTTCATCATCGGCATCCTAACCTTGGGGCTGGCGGTGCAACGTTCGGGTTTGGCCGAGCGAATGGCCGCCTACCTCATCCGGTTGGCCGGCGGCAGCCCGCGATTGCTTTATTTTCAGATGCTGTTTTCCTTCGCCGCTCTGACCTTTGCGCTGCCTTCAGCCAGCACCAGGGGCGCCATCATGGTCCATGTGTACGAGCAGGTCATGGGCCATTGGGGCATCCCCCGGCAATCGCCGCTAAACAAGGCGGTGATGATGGCCATGGGCGCTCTGAACCGCCTAGGCTCCACCGCTTTGCTAGCTGGGGGGATAACCCCGGTGGTGGCATCGGCGTTGTTGGGTGATTTTTCCTGGACGCAGTGGTTCATCCTGATGGCGGCGCCCTTCTACTCCGTCTTGGCGGTAGGCGGCGTTCTGCTTTACTTTTATTATCGCGCCGGATTCAGACTGCCCGAGACTATGACCACCGAGGCCGATTCTCGTGGTCCAATGGACCCCAGAGAGATCAAGGCGGGGCTTATCGCCATCGGTACGGCGCTGCTCTGGTTTACCGACTTCGCCCACGGGATGCATCCTGCGGTGCCGGCCCTGATTGCCCTGGTGGTGATCCTCTTACCGGGCGTAGGCCTCCTCACCTGGCGGGAGTTCGAGACGAACGTCGGCTGGAGCAACTTCTTTGTCATCGCCACCTCGCTGTCCCTGGCCCAGGCCCTGATCGCCAGCGGCGCGGCTGAGTGGTTTGCCCAGATCCTGGTGGGAGGCGTCGAGGCATTCCAGAACTCGCCCTACCTGTTATTGTTGGCGCTGGCCGGCGGGGCGACGGCCGTCCGGCTGATGATGCCCAACATCACCGGGTTCTTGGCTTTCACCATACCCGTGGCCATGTCCACCGGCGCTTCGCTCGGACTCAACCCCCTGGTCTGCGGCATGGCGGTGGTCTTGGTCGGCGACTCGGTGGTCTATTATCCCGCCGGCAGCGCCTCCAGCGTATTTATCTTCCAGCGGGCCGAGATCACCGCTCCGGAGGTATTCCGGATCGGCATTCTGATGACCCTGGTGGCCATCGGGGTCCTTTTCGTGGTGGCGGTGCCCTATTGGGGGTTGGTGGGCGAACCCTTGGTCCCTTGATTCGCGGGCGTTCGTTTTGTTGAGAATCCGTGTTGGCGGGAATGAAATCCCCCTAACCCGCCTTTACGACAGTGGGGCGCCGGTCCACCTTTTCAGAAGCATGCGGGAGGCTAAATGATGAGCCAGAGCGACTCCCAAGCCACTCCGCTGGTAGCCCATCGCAACCAAACTCCCGACGCCATCGCACCCGACGGTTCTGAGATACGTTTGCTCATTGATGAGCGGCATCTGGCACAAAGGGCCAGCCTCTGTGAGGTCAACCTTCCCCCGGGCCAGGTTTCCCGGCCGGTCCGGCATCGGACCGTGGAGGAGATCTGGTACGTGTTGGAGGGCCATGGCCGGGTATGGCGCAGCGACCCAGAGTCTGTCTCTCATTCGGGCAACCAACCCAAGGAGACGGTTGATGTTGGCCCCGGCGACGCTCTGACCATACCCTCCGGATGGAGCTTCCAGTTCAGCGCCGATGCCCAAACCCCGTTGAGATTCCTGTGCTACACCAACCCGCCGTGGCCCGGGCCCGAAGAAGCCCAACCGGCAGGCGCCGGGGGGTTGGGCGAAGCGACGGTGTAGTCGGCGATCATTGACATCCCTTCGCATTAAACCCTATAGTTGGTAGGTTAAAACTTAATAATCAAAGGCTGTGAAGGGGAGTAGTAGGCTTCCAGCGAGGCCAAAGAGAGCCGGGTTAGGTGAGAGCCGGCGCCGATAGCGGAAGTGCGAATGGACCCCGGAGCCTCAGGCTGATCAGCGGTTTTGAACCGATCGATTCAAGCGCTGCTAGGCTGTGACGGTTGGGCATCGTTAATGGCCCACGGCACAGGGACTGCGTAGACCTCCGTCCCTCCGCCGGGTGAGAATCGATTTGGGTCTGTCTAGTGATCGGGACTGGAATCGAAAATTAGGGTGGCATCACGGCTTAGGCCCGTCCCTTGGGGATGGGCTTTTTTTATTGGTCTGCGGGATCCATGCGAGACACCCATACCGGGGAAGTCATGTCAAAAGCGGTAAAAACCGAATACGTCCAGCTGAAGCAGGCGGTTTACCGGGAATACAGCCGGTCATACGACGAAGACCGGAAGCGCTTCGTCGGCGGTCAGGGCTTGGCTGAGAGGGTCGATTGGGCACTGGGGCCGTTGACCCAAAGGGCCAGGTTGCTTGACCTGGGCTGTGGCAGCGGTGACGTGATTGCCAGAGCGTTGGAGCTCCATCCAGATTTAGTAGCGCCGGTGGGGCTGGATTTGACCCCGGAGATGCTGGCGCTGGCGCGAACCCGTTTTACGCATTCCTGCGGCTTGGTGCAAGCCAACGCTCATGTAGATTCGGTCGCCGGGCTGCCGCTGCAGGACCGTAAATTTAACCTGGTCACCTCGCTTAACCTGATTCACGAATTGCCGCGAGCTGCAATCCCCGGTCTGCTGGATGAAGTTCACCGGGTGTTGAATCCCGGCGGCCAGCTCCAGGCAGTGATCCCCTGCATGGTGGCGGAGAACCCATCGTCTATGGTATTCCAGCGGATGTCCTGGGAGAGAGGCGCCATGGATTTTCTATTCCCCAGTGAATTGAAAGACCTGCTTAACCAGGGGACCGGCCTGACGGACCGGAAGTTCAAACTTGGACCCAGTTCCGCCGCCTCCGCGGCGGCCAAGGGTGAGACAAGGTTCAAGCTATTTTCCCAGATCATGGATGAACTGAGGGAACAGGGCCTTGATCCGCAGGATGTGACGCAGGGAGTCATGTATTTTTCTGCCTCTAGGGCAGGCTAGAATCAAACGCGGTTAGAACAGTATACGGAGCTATACGTATGTACCAACCGATTTATCAACCAAGCCTGGAAGAAGTGAAAGCCATGGCCGGGCAGGGCAACCTTGTGCCGGTGTACCGGTCCATAAACGCCGACCTAGAAACTCCCGTGTCAGCCTATTTGAAAGTGGCCCGCCCGCCTTACTCATACCTTCTCGAGAGCGTGGCCGGCGGAGAGCGCATCGGCAGGTATAGCTTCATCGGTACCGACCCTTATCGCGTCGTCAAGACCGGCGAAGGCCAGCCGGAAGGCAAGGTGGACCCGTTGACCCTGGTGCAGGAGGAAATGAGCAAATATAAGGTCGTTTCCGTTCCGGGCCTGCCCCGGTTCCACGGAGGCGCGGTGGGTTACCTGGCCTATGACGTGATCAGCTATTTCGAGCCTCGGGTGCCGGTGATGCCAGCTGACCCCCAGGGATTGCCCGAAGCGGTGTTTACTTTCGGCGATACGATATTAGTGTTCGACCACCTGCGCCACGACATAAAGGTTGTGAGCCACGTCCACCTGAACGGAGACATTGAGGCTGCCTACGCCGAAGCCACCGCCAAGATCGACGACATGGTGCGGCGTTTAGCCCAACCCCTGGAGATGCCGCCGGGGCTACAGCCGGTATTACAGCGATCGGAAGGCGACCTTCCCTCAGTAGAGGTCCAATCCAATTTTTCCAAAGAGGGATACGCCGAAGCCATCAACAAGTGTATCGAGTATATCTACGCCGGAGACGTGATACAGGTCGTCAATTCCCAACGGTTCTCCCGCCGGACCGACGCTCATCCATTCCAGGTCTACCGTTCGTTGCGCAGCATAAACCCCTCGCCCTACATGTACTACCTGAATCTGGACGACTTTCAGATCGTTGGAGCCGCCATTGAGACGGTGGTCATGGTCGAAGACGGGATTGCCGCCACCCATCCAATTGCAGGCACCCGGCCCAGGGGACAGACCTCCGAGGAGGACGCGGCGCTGGAAGAGGAGTTGAAGTCCAGCGAGAAACAAAGGGCGGAGCACATCATGCTGGTGGACCTGGGCCGGAACGACATCGGGCGGGTCGCCGTGCCCGGAACGGTCAACGTCACCCAGCTTATGGACGTAGAGCGTTTCTCTCACGTGATGCACCTGGTTTCCCACGTTGAGGGCAAGTTGAGGCCGGAACTTACGCCCTTCGACGCTCTGCGGTCGTGCTTCCCGGCGGGAACGGTCTCCGGCGCTCCAAAAATCAGAGCTATGGAGATAATCGCCGAGATCGAAGGCGAAAAACGGGGCGCCTACGGCGGGGCTGTGGGGTATTTCAGCTTCTCGGGCAACATGGATACCGCTTTGGTGCTGCGCACCGGGATCTACAAAGACGGCGTCATGTACGTTCAAGCCGGCGGCGGGGTGGTGGCCGACAGCGTGCCCGAGGACGAATATCAGGAAACCCGTCACAAGGCGGGAGCCCTGCTCCGGGCCATCGAACTGGCTGAAGGGAAGGAGTAGCGGATGCTTAGATCGTTTTTTCACACGGGATTCGTGGTCAAAGACCTGGATAAGTCGGTGGCCTTTTACACCGAGGTGCTGGGCATGCGTATCGCTGCCAGGGTCGAGCGGGAAGGAGAATTCGCCAACCAGCTTCTGGGATTCCCCGACGCTCACATCAAAGGCGCGCTGGTGGACAAGGGAGAGGGCCACCAACTGGAGTTGCTCCAGTACATCAATCCCCCCAGCGGACCCGGCGGCATAGCCCGCAACGACCTGGGCGCCTCCCACTTGGCCTTCTTCGTGGATGACATCGATAGGTTTTATGACGAAACCAAAGAGCGGGGTTTACGGTTCAACAATCCGCCGGCCGCGTTGGCCGACGACCAGGGCCACGTGCAGCGCAAAGCGCTTTACGCCCAAGACCCCGACGGAAACTGGTTGGAGTTTGTGGAGATATTCTGATGCTGGTGATGATCGACAATTACGATAGCTTTACCTACAACCTGTACCAATATCTTGCCGAGCTGGGCGCCGATGTGGTGACGCTGCGCAACGACAAAGCCACGCTGGAAGACATCGAGGCGCTGGACCCACGGGGCATCGTCATATCGCCCGGTCCGTGCACGCCAAACGAGGCGGGCATATCCAACGACGTCATCCGCCATTTTGGACCGCATATACCGACACTGGGGGTCTGCCTGGGGCACCAATGTATCGGGCAGGTCTACGGGGGCAACGTGGACCGCGCAGGCGAGATCCGCCACGGCAAGACATCTATGATCCACCATACCGGCCAGGGCGTACTGGCGGGGCTTCCAGACCCCTTCGAAGGAATCCGGTACCATTCCCTGGTGGTCTACCGGGAATCCCTGCCCGACTGCCTGGAGGTCACCGCCTGGAGCGACAACGGGTTGATCATGGGTTTGCGCCACAAAGAGTATCCGGTGGAGGGAGTTCAGTTCCACCCGGAGTCGATTCTGACCCCCATGGGCAAACCGCTGTTGCAAAACTTCTTGGACCGGGTGGGGTAGGCGTGCCCCGATTTTTGAATATGGCTTCTAGACAGCGGTGACGGACCAAGATTGGTGGGATATACTTGGGTCGTCATGTACCCCGTATCGCTGAGGCTAAAGGATACTCTATGAGCGAACTGACGATTGTGATTGAAAAGCACTCAGATGGCTACGTCGCCTACCCTATCGGTTTGAACGGAGTGGTGGTGGGGGAGGGTGATACTTTTGATGAAGCGCTGGCCGATGTCGAATCGGCAATCAAGTGCCATATTGATACTTTTGGCCGTGAAGTTCTCGACCTGGAGTCGCCAGTATTGGAAGTGTTCCTAACGAGTGCTGAACTCCCTGGTCAATGACAAGGTTCCCAGTCGATGCACCCAAAGGCAGAGTACTACGGACATTCGAGTATTTGGGGTTTCGCTTAATCAGAGAACGTGAGCACATAGTCATGGTGAAAGATGTCGAGGATGGGAGGAGGATACCTCTGACTATGCCGAATCATGCCCATCTGAAACGCTCGACGTTAAGGACCATATGCACGCAAGCCGGCATCGCCAGAGACGAGTTCCTTCAGGCGTACCTGCGAAGCTAACCAAGTAACTGGATTTCTGGAAGCAGCCCCATATGATTCGTGAAGCAATAGACAAAGTAGTATCAGGCCGTTGCCTGGATATGCAGGAGGCCACTTCCGTGATGGGCGAGATCATGGAAGGCGAGGCCACGCCCGCCCAGTTGGGCGCTTTCCTCACCGCTTTACGGCTCAAGGGCGAGACCGCCCAGGAGATCGCCGGGATGGCCACGGTAATGCGAGAGAAAGCGTTGCGGGTGGAGGTGCCCGGGGCGCTGGTGGACTCGGTGGGCACCGGCGGCGACGGCCAGAACACCTTCAACATCTCCACCGCCGCGGCCTTTGTAGCCGCGGGCGCGGGGCTAAAGGTGGCCAAACACGGCAACCGCGCCGCATCCAGTTCCTGCGGCAGCGCCGACGTGCTGGAAGCCCTGGGAGTCAAGATCGAGCTGACTCCGGCTTCGGTGGCCCGGTGCGTCAACGAAGTGGGGATGGGCTTCATGTTCGCCCAGGCATTTCATCCGGCGATGCGTCACGCTGGACCGGTGCGCCGGGAGATTGGCATCCGCACCGTTTTCAACATCCTGGGGCCATTGACCAATCCGGCGGGGGTTCAGAACCTCCTGTTGGGAGTGGCCGACCCGGAACTGAGTGAAACGATGGCTCGGGTTTTGGCTCTGTTGGGGGTGAACCACGCCTTGGTGGTCCACGGCCACGGCGGATTGGACGAGCTTTCCCTTTCTGGCGATAGTTCCGTATGGGAAGTGCGCGGAGGCGAAGTCCAAGAATGGACCCTCAAGTTGGCGGACACGGGTTTACCCAATCGGTCCACCGAGGATATCCGGGGCGGGACGAAAGAAGAGAACGCCGAAACCATGCGCCGTGTCTTCCGGGGAGAGACCGGCCCGATCAGAGACATCGTGTTGCTCAACAGCGCCGGCGTGCTGTTGGCTGGAGACCGTGTTGAGAACATCAAACAGGGCATCCAGACCGCAGCGAAGATCATCGACGACGGCGACGCCCTGCAAAAACTGGAACACCTGGTGGCCCTGAGCCAAAGTCTGGAATAACCCATCACTCCGGGATAAAGTTTGCACGTATCTTTCCAGGAAGTTCCGAATCGCGAGACGGTATCAGATGCCCAACATACTTGACGAAATAGTAGCGGCGAAAACCAAAGAACTGGTGTTGCAAAAAAGCCTGTTGGGTCAGCGCGAGCTGGAAACCCGCGCCTCCGTCCAGCCTCCACCCCTAAACCTATCGGGGGCGTTGTTGAGCGGCGAGGTCAGGTTGATCGCCGAGGTCAAAAAAGCCTCGCCATCCAGGGGGCTCCTGTGCCCCGACTTCGATCCGGTTCGGCTGGCCCAGACCTATGCGGACAACGGCGCCGCGGCGATCTCGGTGTTGACCGACCCCCGGTTTCAGGGTGAGCCGGAACATATAGTCCAGATCAAGAGCTCGGGAGCTTCACAGCGGGCGCCGGTCCTGCGAAAAGATTTCATCTTTGACTCATACCAGGTCTACGAAGCCCGGGCTATGGGCGCCGATGCCATATTGCTGATCGTGGCTATTTTGGACCCCGGCCAGCTAAAAGACTTGCTGGCTCTGAGCATGAGTCTATGGATGCAATGTCTGGTTGAGGTCCACGACCAGGGCGAGTTGGAGACGGCATTGGCGGCCGGGGCGGAGATCATCGGCATCAATAACCGGGACCTGCGCACCTTCCAGACCAATCTGGCGGTGACGGAGTCGCTGGCCCCGCTTGTCCCCAGGGGCAAGATAATCGTCAGCGAGAGCGGGATCAATACCAAAGAAGATATGGCGCGGTTGGGAGCGTTGGGAGTTAGCGCCGTGCTTGTCGGCGAGGCGTTGGTGACCGCCCCCGACGTGGCGAAAAAAGTCAGAGAATTGACCGGGCAGGCCGGCTCGAAATAATGGCATGATCAAGGTCAAGATTTGCGGCGTCAGAAAGCTGGAAGAGGCCCTGGTAGCAGCCGAGGCGGGGGCGGATTTCATTGGCTTGGTCTTTGTTCCGGGCAGGCCCCGGCGATTGGAGATCGATGATGCCAGGGAGATCACCGCTGGAATCAAAAATCTGGGGCCGGTAGCGCCCCGGGTGGTGGGACTGTTTGCCGGGCAGCCCCTGGAAGAGGTCAACCGAACGGTTAAGGGGTGCGGTCTGGACCTGGCCCAACTGTGCGGGAAGGAACCCTTGGATTATTGCGGCAACACCGGGGCAGATGTAATCAAAGTCGTCCACGTCGCGGGAGATATCGACATCCAAAAAGCCACCGGAGAGGAGCACTCAGCGCGCCAAGGGCTGTTAGAACTGGAAGAATTGGTGGATTCGTACACGCGGCGGGGCCACATCGTCACCTTGGACCGGCTGGTAGAAGGCATACCCGGAGGCACGGGCCAAAGTTTCAATTGGGATGTTGCCGCACATCTCTCCCGCCGAGGGCATTCCTTCATTTTGGCGGGAGGGCTTACTCCGGAGACCGTGGCCCAAGCGATAACCGCAGTGCAACCCTGGGGCGTGGACGTTTCCAGCGGCGTGGAATCCAACGGCGTGAAAGACCCGGAAAAGATTCGCGCTTTCATCCGAAATGCGAAAGGCGCCAGCCAAAAGGCTGTCCAACAAGGGGTGTGAGCTAATGGCCGACAACCAACCGGCGCGTATGCCAGATGACCGCGGCCGTTTTGGCGACTTCGGCGGGAAATTCGTTCCCGAGACCCTGATGGCGGCCTTGGCTGAATTGGAAGAATCCTACAACCAAGCCAAAGCCAGCCAATCGTTCCAGGACCGGTTGGATCATTTGCTGCGGACCTACGCCGGGCGGCCGACGCCACTGTACTACGCCGAGAACCTGACCAAGCACTCCGGCGGCGCCAAGATCTACCTGAAGCGGGAAGACCTGGCCCATACCGGCGCCCATAAAATCAATAACGCCCTGGGGCAAGCTCTGCTGGCCAACCACATGGGGAAAGAGCGGATCATTGCCGAGACGGGGGCGGGCCAACACGGGGTGGCGGCGGCCACGGCCTGCGCCATGTTGGGACTCCAGTGCATCGTCTACATGGGGGCTGAGGACATTCGCCGCCAATCGTTGAACGTCTTTCGCATGAGGCTTCTGGAGGCCGAGGTGATCCCCGTAGAGTCGGGCACACGCACCCTTAAGGACGCTATCAACGAAGCCATCCGCGATTGGGTCACCAACGTAGAAACCACCCACTATCTGATAGGAAGCGTTGTCGGTCCCCACCCATATCCCATGCTGGTGGCGGACTTTCAGAAGGTTATCGGGCAGGAAGCCCGGAGCCAGATATTGGAAGCGCAGGACAAGCTGCCCGGCCACGTAATGGCCTGCGTGGGCGGCGGCAGCAACGCCATCGGCACCTTCCACGCGTTCATTCCCGATGAAGCGGTGGAGTTAACCGGCGTGGAGGCCGGGGGCGAAGGCATCACCACCGATAAACACTCCGCCACCCTTAGCGCCGGGAGGCCGGGAGTGCTCCACGGTTCCATGTCTTATCTGCTGCAAGACGCCCATGGCCAGGTGGTTGAGACCCACAGCATATCGGCTGGGTTGGATTATCCAGGGGTTGGACCCGAGCATAGCTATTTGAAAGATTCGGGCCGCGCCAGTTATGTGGCGGTAACCGATGACGAGGCTCTGGAAGGTTTCCACCTGCTCTGCCGCACCGAGGGAATCATACCGGCGCTGGAATCCTCACACGCCATCTACCACGCCTCGAAAATAGCCGCCGGGCTATCCCCGGACCAGAGCATCCTGGTATGCCTAAGCGGCCGGGGCGACAAAGACATCCACATAGTGGCCGAGGCGTCGGGCATAGAGGTTTAGCCGGCCTGTTGATTTGACGCATACTGGACGGTTGATATAATAGGCTGCCGTTGGCCCTGCCCCGTTGCAAATAATAATGGGCCGTTCATCAAAACCCCCACCCCCGGCAAGGAGAAAGCAACATGGATATGGGATTGGAAGACAAAGTAGCCATCATCACCGGTGGCAGTGAAGGCATAGGCAAGGCCGCCGCCTTGAGCATGGCTAAAGAAGGGGCCAGGGTGGTTATTGTAGCGCGGCGCCAGGAGGTTTTGGACCAGGCCGCCGAGGAGATCAAGACGGCCACCGAGGGCGTGGTGTTGCCCTTGTCGGCCGACGTTTCCGACAAAGACACAGCCCGCCGGGTTGTGCAGACTACTCTGGATCAATATGGCAGAGTCGATATCCTGGTCAACAACGCCGGCACGTCCATGGCCAAGGAGTTCGAAGAGGTCTCCGATGAAGATTGGGATTACGACTTCGAGCTGAAAGTTTGGGGTGCTGTCCGTCTCATCCGCCAGGCCATACCCGAGATGCGCAAGATCGGCGGAGGGCGGATCATCAACGTGACCAACCTGGGCGGGCGAACGCCCGGACCCGCGTCCATGCCCACCTCTATCTCCCGCGCCGCGGGCATCGGTATCACCAAGGGCCTCTCTAAGGACTTGGCCAAGGACAATATATTGGTTAGCACCGTCTGTATCGGCCTAGTCAAGAGCGGGCAGCACGAGCGAAGATACCAGCGGTTGATCGAAACAAATCCCGGCCTCACTATGGACCAGTTCTGGAACGACACGGTCGAACGGCGAGGCGTGCCCTTGGGCCGCATGGCCGAAGCTCACGAAGCGGGGGACGTCATCGCGTTCCTGGCTTCAGAACGGGCCAGCTACCTGACCGGAATCGCCGTCAACATAGACGGCGGCAGCTCAGCGGTGGTTTAGGCGGCAATTCCTCCAGACAAAATCTAGTTTCACTCTACCGGGTCCCGGCATAGCCGCAGACCCGGTAGACGGCATGTTTATTTAGCAAACGAGCCGGGTCCGTTGGACCTGTTGCAGGAGGACCCAAGTGACCAATTCCTACATGGATGAACCGAGCCTGCCTTCCAGGGTGCTCTTGGGTCCTGGTCCCAGTTCGGTGCACCCCAGGGTCCTGCAGGCTATGACTCTGCCGGTGGTGGGCCACCTGGACCCGAAGTTCTTTCAGATCATGGACGACGTGGGGGAGATGCTTCGTCAGGTTTTCAATACATCAAACCATATGACGTTGCCCATTTCCTCCACGGGAACTGGGGCCATGGAAACCGCCTGCGTCAACATACTGGAGCAGGGCGACACCATGGTGATTTGCCGCAACGGGTTTTTCGGCATTCGGCTGGCAGACATCGCCGAAAGGTGTGGGGCCCAGACCTACACGTTGGACGTTCCCTGGGGCAAACCGGTGGACGTGCAGGCCCTGGAAGACGAGCTGAAAAAGCATCCAGAAGTCAAGGCTGTAGGAGTGGTCCACGCCGAAACGTCAACAGGCGTTTTGACGCCCCTGCCGGAGATCTGCGAGCTGGCCCACCGCCACGGCGCGGTGGTCATCGTGGATGCCGTGACCTCCCTTGGAGGACATGAGGTTCGCATGGACGACTGGGACATCGACGTTTGCTACAGCGCAACGCAGAAATGCCTGGGAGCGCCTCCTGGGCTCGCCCCCATAAGCTTCGGCCCCCGGGCCATGGAAATAATTCATAACCGGGAGTCCAAGGTCCAAAGTTTTTACTTCAATCTGAAAGACCTGGAGAGCTACTGGAACCAAACCAGGGCTTATCACCACACTTCACCTATTTCCATGACCTACGCGCTGCGGGAATCCCTGCGCATGATGATGGAGGAGGGTATCGACACCAGAATCAAACGCCACGCCCGGACGGCCGCTGCCCTACGTGCGGGCCTGACTGCCATGGGCTTAGAGCTGCTGGCCGATGAGCAATACCGGTTGAATCCGCTAACCACCGTGAAGATTCCAGAGGGCATTGACGACGCGACCGTGAGAGGCCAACTTCTGAACGACTTCAACATTGAGGTTGGCGGTGGCCTGGGTGAACTCCGCGCTAAGGCATGGCGCATCGGCTTGATGGGCGAATCGGCGCGGGAGACCAATGTCTTCGCCCTGCTGTCGGCGCTTGAAATGATCTTATCCAAGATTGACTACGAGGTGGCGGCGGGGGCCAGCCTGTCGGCTGCCCAAAGGGCCCTGGTGGATTTCGAAAACTAGCACACCTGGTTTTGGGAATACCCGTTGGGACCATCCGTTCGCCCTGAGCTCCGACCGGAGGTCGCGAGTCGCGATAAAGTCGGACTTGTCGAAGGGTCCCCCCAGGCAGGATGGTTCGCCCCGATTACATCGGAGCTCGCCATGAACGGGGTTGATCACGCCGATTTTTGCAGGGAAGCCCTGAAGCTGCCAGAGTGTCTTTTCGCCGGACCTTCGAGTGTTAGTCCTGGGATTCGCCCCTGTAAGCCTCGTCTAAGATATCCACCACGTGGCAGACCCCTCCAGAAATCCCCGAGTTCGCCAGACCCTGGTTTATCTGAATCATGCAGCCGGGGTTGGCGGTAACCACCTGGTCCGCCTGGGTTGCGGCTATGTGGGTCATCTTGGTGTCCAACACACGGCCCGACATCTCTTCTTGTACCGTTGAGTAAATCCCCGCGCCGCCGCAACAAACGCTGGATTGCTCCATCTCCACCAGTTCCACGCCTGGAATCGACTTCAAAATGGCCCTGGGCTGGCTGGTGATGCCTTGGGCATTGGCCAGGTGGCACGGGTCTTGATAGGTAACACGGCGGTTTACCTGACCCTTGGGGGCTTCCCAGGGTAGGGACGCCAGGAACTCGGTGATGTCCATGGTCAGCTGGCTAAAGTGGACCGCCTTCTCCCGGTATTTTACGTCTTCCGCAAACAGGTCCGGGTATTCCTTCATGGTGGCGCTGCATCCCGCTGAAGCCACCACGATTTGCTCCACACCCGCCGCCAAGAATACGTCGATATTCTTCCTGGCCATCGACCGGGCCATGTCCAGGTCGCCGCTATGGGCGTTGAGGGCGCCGCAACAACCTTGGCCAACGGGTACTGCGACCTCGCAACCGTTGCGGTTAAGCACACGCACCGCGGCATCCATGGTGGCCCCTTGCACCAGCGGCATGACGCAACCGGAAAGAAGGCCCACGGTTAGCTTTTTATCGCTCAACGAGGGATACACCTTGGGCGAGGGAGCGAAAAAACGGCTGCCCATTACCGGCAAGTTGGACTCGAACCGGGACACGTGTCCCGGAAGCAGATTTAATATCCGGGACCGCCGCACCAATCCTTGGATCCCCCAACGTTGGTAGAGACGGATCAAGTGTGCGCCCAGCTTCAAGCGGCCGGGGTGGGGCAATGCAGACCTCAAGAACAAACGGCTGATGCTGTTGAGTTTGGCGGAACGTTTGCCCTGTTTTAGAACCTGGGCGCGGGCGTTCTCCATCAGCCACCCGTAGGGCACTCCTGAAGGGCAAACGGCTTCGCAGGCCCGGCATTGCAGGCAGAGGTCCCAATGGGCAACGACGCGGCCGGTGATGGCCAAGCGGCCCTCGTTGACCGCCTTCATCAAGGCCAGCCTGCCCCTGGGAGATTCGGTTTCAAGGCCCGTTTGGAGATAGGTAGGGCACGCGCTGAGGCAGAGGCCACAATGTACGCAGCGGTAAAGGTCCGATTCCGACGGGGCGTCGCCACCGATAAATCCTGGAAAACCAGAATCGGCCATTAGATTCCCCCCACGAACCGGCCTGAGTTCAAGATTCCGGAAGGATCGAATCGTTTTTTGATGCGCCGCATGATCTCAATGCTTTGGGAGGGCTCTCCCCACACGTCTATATTGCGCTTCACGGCCGGCGGGCATCGCTCGACGATGGCGTTGCCACCCCTGGCTGCAGCTAGGTCTCGGCCCCGTTGTATGGCCGTCAGGGTTTCCGGTTCATCGACGTTTTCTGGATCTTCTTCCAGCCACCAAAATAGCCTGACCATGCCAAATCCCACGTCGGCCAATACGCCCGGCGTCGACCTCAACTGCGAATCTCTGCCAATTTCCTCCACCAGCCCAGCTACGCTGGAAGGAGGAACATTTATCTTAATCATTAAATTGGGCTGCGGGGCTCCGCTCCATCCCAGGCCGGTAACCCGGCCCAAGAGGGACGAATATTTGGGTCCGCTCATGGTCTTCATGCCGGCGCCTGCGGTTTCGAGGAGCATGCGGGAGCATTCTTGCACACGGCGCTCTACAAGTTCGGCGCTGGGTCCTTCGAAGAACGTCAGGACCAAGGCTTGATCCCTGCCGGATCCCTCCAACTTGTGGGAGGCCTCGCCGTTCAGCACCTGCACACCCTGTGGGCAGTAAGGCTGGTTCAATAGACTTTGGCCGGCTTCCAACGCCTTTTCCATGGAATCGATCGATGCGGCCAGTATTTGGGAATGGGCCGGCAGGGGCGCTAGTTTGAACGTTGCCTCTACAATCACGCCCAGCGTTCCCAAAGACCCGGTGTAAAGCCGGTTCAAGTCGTATCCGGTGACGTTCTTGACCACTCTGCCCCCGGCCTTGGTTTCCGTTCCATCTGCCGAGACCACCGCGATGCCCAGGAGCCATTCCCGGGGCAACCCGTAGGCAAAGCGCCTGGGACCCGACGTATTTGTGGCGAGGATGCCGCCGATGGTGGCTCTCTGCGCCAGAGGGGCTTCCAGGGGCAAGAACATGCCTCCTCGGGCCAATATTTCTTGGAGGGCGTTTAAAGTGATTCCTGCCTCCACCGTCACGGTGAGGTCTTCGGGCTGGAAATCAAGGACTTTGTCCAGTCTTTCCAGGTTCAAGACTAGGTCAATCTTAGAAGGGAAGTTGCCCAGGGCCATCTGGGTGCCGCCTCCTCTGGGTGAAACGGCCACGTTTTCCGAAAAAGCCCATGCCATCGCCTGGGCAATGCCTTGCCGGTCAGCGGGACGCACCGCCGCTTGGGGGACCATCCCGTCGACGGCGTAGCCCTTCAAAAGGTCGTCCGCCAGGATGACATCGGGTCCGAGAACGGTTTCAAGCTGGGTTGCTATGGAAGCGGGCATGGGCTTACCGGGCTTCAGGATGTACGGCAAGATCGGTGAGGAAGCTGGGCGTCAGACATAGGATACTTCGGTTAATAACTCTCTATCTCATAAGATGGTTCGACAAGCTCACCATGAGCGGAAGGTGATCTTTGTGCCCGTTCGTCCTGAGCTTGTCGAAGGAAGGTCCGCTGTGGCTAGACGGATTCGAGATATATTCTAAATTACTCCATGGCATGATAGGAGTCTTTTTTTAACTTCACCAATGGATTCTGCGGACTCGTTTTTCCTTTCAGCGATAATGGCGAGGTCCTGAATATCCTCCGTAAGTTGGCGATACTCGTTTATAGCCAGCACGACGGATATTTTTCGTCCAGATTCATCTACGAGAAAGCGAGGGTTATTTCGGGCCATTCGTGGTACTCCGGCTAGCCGATTTCGTGCAATTCGAGGAACAAGATTCGGTTCGCATAATATTATATTCTGTATAAGAACATCTAGAAAGGATGGCCGGTTCGCGCCTCCGCTATAGCGACATTCCCGGTGAGGGACGGTAGGCGGGCGGTTGGTATGGTTCCCCGTCGGGAAAGATCTTGCCGGGATTCAACCGGTTCTCCGGGGCAAAGGCATCCCGAACCTGACGCATGGCCGCCATGTCTTCGGTGGAGAACACCAGGGGCATGTATTCCTTTTTTTCAAGCCCCACTCCGTGTTCGCCGGTAAGGGTCCCTCCCGCCGCCACGCATAGCCTCAGAATCTCGGCGCTGGCTTCAGTTGCCCGGTCCAATGCCCCGGCCTCGCGCTCGTCGAATAGGATGCAAGGGTGGAGGTTGCCGTCGCCGGCGTGGAATACGTTGGCGATAGTGACGCCGTATTGACTGCCAATCTCACTCACCTCCGCCAGGACCTGGGTCAGCTTGGTCCTGGGCACGACGCCGTCCACCAGGTACATGTTCGGAGCAATGTTGCCAAACGCGCCAAAGGCGCCTTTGCGGGCCAGCCACAGTTTGACCCGATCCTGCTCCTCTTGGGCCACGTTGACTTGGATCGCGCCGGTGTCCCACAGGCATGCCTCAACCCGGTTCCCGACGCCCTCAACCTCT
Organism: SAR202 cluster bacterium Io17-Chloro-G2; assembly: GCA_002816875.1. Classification (GTDB taxonomy): domain Bacteria; phylum Chloroflexota; class Dehalococcoidia; order Lucifugimonadales; family UBA3495; genus Io17-Chloro-G2. The sequence continues at coordinate 29,850 of MUCP01000031.1, read as the reverse complement.
TCCTGGAGCCCTTCCAACTCAATGAGCAACACGGCGCCGGCGTCGTTGGGGTAGCCGGCGTCCATCGTCTTCTGGATCGCTTGGATGGTAACGGCGTCCATCATCTCCATGGCCGCGGGGACGATTCCCTGGGCGATCACCGAGGAGACGGCGGTGCAGGCCGAATCTATGTCAGGAAAAGCGCCCAGGAAGGTCTTGACCGCTTGGGGAACGGGCAACAGCCTGACCATGATCTTTGTGGCCACGCCAAAGGTGCCCTCGGAGCCGACGAAAACGCCCCGAAGGTCATATCCGGGGGTCTCCCGCACTGGGGAGTCTATCGAGCTGCCCAGGTTGATCATGGCGCCGTCTTCAAGGACCACTTCCAGGCCCAGAACGTGGTTGGTGGTGGTGCCGTAGGCTAAACAGTGGGGGCCCCCGGCGTTTTCCGCGATATTCCCACCCAGGCTGCAGGCCCGCTGGCTGGACGGGTCCGGGGCGTAGCGGAGGCCGGATTTGCGTACCTGAGTGTCCAATTCCAGGTTCACGACCCCCGGCTCAACCACCGCCACGCGGTTTTCCACGTCCACTTGCAGGATGCGGTTCATCCTGGTGAAGGATATCTGCATCTCCCCCTGAGAGGCGATGGCGCCGCCGCTCAGACCGGTGCCCGAACCCCGGGCCGCCACCGGGATGTTTTCTTGGTAGGCCAGGGCCATGACCCGGCTCACCTCTTCGCTAGAACCGGGTAGGACCACCACGCTGGGAATGCCCCGGTCGACGGAGCCGTCGTATTCATATACCAGCAGATCGTCGGGGTGGAAGACGACGTTGCCTTCCCCGACGATATCCTGAAATGCTTGTAAAAGCCGTGCTCGGTCCACCTTAAAGATTCTCCGGCCGGCGTATGGATTTGGTGCGCTAGCTAAATCGCGACTTGGTGGAAATCATAGACCAACGAATCGGCCCGTGGCAAGGAAGAGGCGTGGCCCATTTTGCGCCGTGGTGACAGGGGAGGGATGGCGCTCCGCGGCCTCGGAATAAAAGATCGCCTCGTTTGAAGCGGATTTTGTTTGCTTGTATACTGGGGGCCGGTTTCCTCCTCTAGACTCATTCAAGATCAATCTAATCAATCGGAGGCGCCCATTGGAATTTGATATCGCCGTTCTAGGTGGCGATGGGATAGGGCCGGAAGTCACCCAGCAGAGCGTCAAGGTGCTGAAATCCGTGGAAGGTTTGTTTGGGCACCGGTTCAATATCAAAGAAGGGGACGTTGGCGGCGCTTCCATCGACAAACACGGCACACCGGTCAAGGCCGAGGTTCTGGATGTGGCGGCCTCGGCCGACGCCGTCCTCTTCGGCGCCGTGGGTGGTCCCAAGTGGGACGATCCGTCGGCCTCCATGCGCCCGGAAGAAGCCATACTCCAGCTTCGGGCTCACCTGGGTGTGTTTGCCAACATCCGGCCGGTCAAGGTCTACCCGTGGCTGGCGGATTCCAGCGTCTTAAAACCGTCGGTGACAAAAGATGTTGACTTGGTGGTCATCCGGGAGTTGACTGGGGGCCTCTATTATGCCCTGCCCAAGGGGAGGACAGATACACCCCAGGGACTGTCAGCGGTGGATACCATGCGTTACAGCGAAGTGGAGATCAACCGAATTTTGCGGGTAGGTTTTGAGTTGGCCAGGAGCCGGCAAAAGAAGTTGGCGTCGGTGGATAAGGCCAACGTTCTGGAGTGCTCCCGGTTGTGGCGGTTTTTGGCCACCCAGATGTCGGAAGATTATCCCGACGTTCAGCTGGAACATGTGCTGGTGGATTCCTGCGCTATGCTGTTGATTCAACAACCCAACCGTTATGACGTTATAGTCGCCGGAAATACCTTTGGTGATATTCTCTCAGACGAAGCAGCGGTGTTGGCTTCTTCCATGGGGCTGCTTCCTTCGGCCAGCCTGTCCGACGTTCCGGTGGCAGGGCGGCGTATTCCGGGATTTTACGAACCCATCCACGGCACCGCGCCGGATATCGCGGGCAAGGGGATCGCCAATCCCATCGGGTCCATACTCAGCATGGCCATGATGCTGCGCTATTCCCTGAGCCTCACCGAAGAAGCCGCCAGCGTGGAAAGGGCCGTGGACCGGGTGCTGCAGGACGGCTATCGCACGGCTGACGTAGCCGTTGGTGGCGCGACCACCAGCACTGCCGAGATGGGTGACCAGGTCGTAGCCGCGCTGGGGTCCGCGGGTTGATATTCATAGAGGACCCCGAACTGAGCGCATTGAAGATCGGGCGGGGTGGGGCCTTCTCCAGATGGACTTGCTGGATGGCTGTGCCTGACGGCGCTGCGTGTAAAGTTGTTCCCCCGCTGCGCTCGTGCCCATGAGCGCCGATCTATCCATTGCGCTAATGGTTTTTTTGGCCAGCGCAGTCTCGGTGTGGTTTCTAGGCGTGGGTCTGGCTAAATACGGTGACGCCCTGGCTTCTTTGACGGGGTTGGGCCGTATGTTTGTGGGCAGTATCCTCGTCGCCTTGGCCACCTCATTACCCGAGCTTTCCACCATCATATCCGCTGTGCGATTGGACCCGCCCAATCCCCAGTTGGCGGTGGGGAACGTTCTGGGCGCCAACATGCTGGACGTATTCATATTCGCCATGGTTGCTCTGGTATTTGGGGGGAGGAGTTTCCTGCGGCAGATTTCCCCCCGGCAAGGGTATTTGATTGTGCTGGCTGCCGCCATGACCGGAGGCGCCGTTCTGCTGGGAGCGATAAAACTGGACTTCAGCCTCTGGCGGGTGGGACTCTCGTCGTTGATCCTGCTGGTTATCTATGGCGTGGGAATGTGGGTCGTGTTCCAAAACCGTTCTTCCGGCGGCGCTGACCAGGAAGGCGCCGAATCCGGCGAGCACTTGAGCCTGACTCGCGCGTGGATCATGTTTGGCCTGGTCTCGGTGGGGGTTATCATCGCGGGAATCGCTTTGGCCTGGAGCACGGACCGGGTGGCAGACATCACGGGCGTTGCTTCCAGTACCCTGGGGATATTGGCGGTGTCGCTGGTCACCACCTTGCCGGAGCTATCGTCCACGGTGGCGGCGGCGCGTATGGGGGCGGCCGACCTTGGTGTTGCGGGTCTTTTCGGAAGCGCAGTCTTCAACGCCTCCATCCTGGTCTATGCCGATCCCTTCTATCGCGGCGGGGTCCTGATCAACCAGGCCGAGACCGCCCACATCATCGCCGGATGTGTCGCCTTCGCGTTGATCCTGGCGGCGTTGGCCCTGGTGATGGGGCGTAACCGTATTTCGATTCTCGTGGCCAGGGGAGGGCTGGTCTTGATGGCCGTCGCCTGGCTGGCCGCTGCTGTGGTGGTAGGGACCTTGGGCGCGGTCTGAATTAAACGCCCAACGGGCTGCTCTTAGATTCGATCGTCCACCGGACGGCTGATTTATGGCGGAAAATGGATCAGACCTGAAGACCCGCAGTGCCAAGGAATCTCTCAAGATTCAGCAGCGAGCGAATTTCCAGTGGTAAACTTGACGAATTCAGCCAAGGTGCTACAACCCGCTTTGCCCCACAATCGGACATCGTTCTATGCCGTCGACGATCGGGTCATTTGAAAATGTGGTCACTCAAATACAAGGGGCTCCATAGCGGAGCCCCTTGGCGGTAGTTGTACCTGTGCCGCACCCTGAATGATTCGTCTCTTAGGGGATGCTGGTGGAATTTTCACATGAAAGATTGCTGTCGAAATCTTCGCCTGGGCCACCATCGCACACATCACCAGTGCCGGGGCCGCCCCTAACATTGTCGTCTCCTCTGCCGCCGAAGGTCATATCGTTATCCCCAGGGCCGCCTCGGACGTCATCGTCACCGTTGCCACCAAATACCATGTCTCCGTCGCCCCTACTGCCGGCAACGATATCGTCACCGTTGCCACCAAATACCATGTCTCTGGCAAGATCGCCTCGTACGACATCATCCCCGTTGTCACCACTTAACTCGTCCCTACCCTGATTGCCCCTGATAAAATCGTTGCCGTTGCCACCGCAGATCTTGTCGGCGCCACCCTCACCCCTGATGGTGTCATTTCCGTTCAGTCCCCAGATCACGTCCGCTCCACCGGTGCCGCCGAGGACGTCATCGCCATTGGTCCCCAGGATGTGGTTAGGATTATTTTCGTCGTAGGTCACGCCGAAGCATTTAGGGATAGGCTTGCCTGCAAATACGGTAGACTGCGACCCCACCATGAGCCCAACTGCCGCCAGGGCAAAGGTTAGCGCCAAGATTGTTAGCTTCATCGGTTGACTCCTCTTTTTGATCCAGCATTTCCCAAATTAAATCGTGTTTCCAATGCCGTGGGGACTATATAATGGTAGCCTGAGCGCGTCAACTGCTATCCGTTGAAAGCTCAAGTCGTGTCCAGGGCATAGTATTCAGAGCAGTATTCGGATATTAAAACGTGGCCGGAAGGATTCGCGTGCCACAAATCATCGGCCAGGTGCAGCATATGGTTATGAGCTTTGCGGTTCGTTCCCGTCCCGCTTGGGGAACAACAACACTACGGGGATTGCGAAGGCCATGCTGCCCAGTAACGATAGGAACACGAACCAGCGCCACCCTAGCCGGCTAACCCTCCACCGCTCGAACAGGTACGCGAACACCCCGACCAAGACCATCGCCTCGACCATGAACGCTGCGGCCAGTGGATTGGTCCATGCGGCCATCAGAGCATCGGGCTGGAACAGCAGGCCGTAGGCGAAGGCGCCGTTAACCGCAAAGAATCCGAACACCCCGAGGGCGGCCAGCCAGAACCGCTCAGTGTGGCTATAGCCAATCGTATGCCGCATCCATGCTCCTCCTTCCATCTAACTAAAACCATGGGAGGTTTCTCTCCCATCTGCGTGCAATAGGATTCTCGGGTAAGGACTTGGCGAAATAGCCAACTAACCCGCGTCTACGAAGATCAAGCCACCCACTGTCGACTCCAATCGCCTGCCGACGACTGCCTGATAATCGGGCGAGTAGTACCACTCCTTGGCCTTTGCCAGGCTCTCGAATTCCGCAGCCATAACGCCAATGGGCGACCAATCCCCATCGGCGACCTCTATCTTGGTGCCCCCGGCCAGGAACTTGCCCCCGTATTGGATTACCGTGGGCTCGGCCAGGCCTTGATACTCCGCGAGCCTAGCCGGGTTAGTTACACTTTGAACTTGGGCAAATACGAAGGCTGGCATAGTGTTCTCCTTTCATGTTTTGGATTTCCATACAAAATCCAAGGTGAAACCTACGTGCAGGCCCGCCACAACCTATGTGCAAAGGTAGAGCCAAGCCCCTTAGTTCCACCGTCTCCCAATCAGTCTGTGGACCCACTCACAGGCACGGCGTGCGTTAAATGGAGAGACTAGCATGTCGAACTTATTGAAATTGAGCCAACTGTACCGGCAAGATCCCGGGATGGAACCAGGAATAAGAGGGATTGAGACATCCTCCGAAAGGACTTTTCCCTCGGGAAACCGGCAATAGTGGAAGGGCAAAGAAGGCATAGACGGGCCTAGATTGGCGATGGGTACAACTAATTTTATCTGAATTCAAGCATGAGTCCACCTGCTGATTTGTCGGGCAGGCGGCCCAGCCTCCCAAATCGGATCAGGGGCTGCTGCCGTGGTCTTGGGCGACGCGTCCGAATACTTGGCTGAGTTCCTCCTGTGCGGGGCCCGGTGGAAAAGTGGATACGGCGGCGTCCCAGGTGGCCCGGTATTGGGGGATGAAGTCTGGCGATATTTCTCCGGCGGCGGTCCTCTGCCGGTAGATATTCAAAACCATTGACAACCTCTGCCCCAACCAGTCTCCTCCTTGAAGTTGCCACAACGCCCGTAGGTACGAGCCGTCCTGCTCCAGAGAGATCCCCAAATCCGGCCACCATTCCCGCCGGGCCTTGTCGTAGGCGAAATATGCCAGGGATTCCACGACAACCATCTCTTCTCCGGATTCCTCCAGAGCAGCCGTCATCCGGGCGGCGAAGACCGGATCGGCGGCAATCAGCCGGTAGACGATTCTGGCTGGCGGCGAGAGCACCGGGTCGCTATCTTTGATCATCTGAGACGCGGCGCGAATGTCGCTGCTGAAGATGGCCACGGCTGCTTCGGGTTGCTCCTGAATGAACCCATCCAGCGGGTAGGCCGTGCTTCCGATGATACCAAGGGCGGACCCTGGCTCCGTCTCAGCCAAACCGGCCACCGTCTGATGCATCTGCGTCAGAAAGGACTCTTCGATCCGAAAATTCCCAGATGGGTGCTGCAAGAGCAGGGTGATCCCACGGCCAATCTCTTCCGGCCTCGCCGTTTCAACGATATTAAGCTTGTTCATGAGTTGCGGTGGAGTTAGAAGTGTCCGCAGATGGAAAGGCGCCGCTTTCATCAAGTCCGCCACCGTATCCGGAGACAATGTCTGGACTACCAACGAGGCCAATGGAGGATCGGCGTCTCGCATCAGTTCCAGAAAAAGCTTCACGTCTTCTTGGGGCTCCAATCCAGTGCGCTGGAGGAACGCGGTCAACTCTCTGCCGCCCGCCTCTGGTTCAGTGGCGCCGCCGGCCAAAACCAGGTCCACCAATGCCCCAAATCTTTGCAGACGGTCCACAAAGCTGGCGGTGGCTTGGAGGGTGGCGCCCTGGGGTAGGACCGGTTGCCTGGAGAACAACCTCAGGAGGACGTTGTTGTCCAATGCGGGCAAGAAATTGACCAAAAAGGGCTGTTCGCCCAGTCGGGTTTCCAACATGATGGCCTGTTCTTCGGCCGCGAGTCCTTCCAACGTGGCCAGGAAAGCCAACCCTTCGGCCAATTGGGTTGCTGTGGGCGTGTCCAAGGATTGGAGATAGCCGGGATGGTTGCGGCGCATCTGCAGTTTGTCTCGAAGATATCCGCGCCAGAATTGGAAGTTCTCATCTTTTTGGGGTTCGCCCAACAGCAGATCAAACTGGTCAGCCAGGTCGAATAACCGTTGCTGTTCTTCCACGCTGATGGTGTTTCTTGATTTGGGGTCTATGCCCGGGTTACCTTGGAACGCCGCCGCCGAACGGTGGTTGCGGAGGTCCAAATGCTCAAACCCAAGCCAGTGGCTGGCCGCGGTCCGGTCCTCGCCGTTCAACCCTTGGTACCAGGCTACGGCCTGAGGCCAGGATTCCCAAGGACCCGGCGAAAGGAACCTGCTCCAGTATTTCTGCAAGATCGAGGGCGCCAAAGCCAATCCGCCGCCGGTGCTGTACACCAAGTCGGCTTCCAGGTTGTGAAACAGAGGCTCCAGGTTATCTTCGGACAAGTTTGGCAGGTTGCGCAGCCTTTGCCGCAGCACTTCATGGCCGTCGGGAGGTTGAGCCATGAATGAAAGGATGTCCGAGTGATACTGCTTCATAGCCGAAGAGACACTATCGCCCGGTGGGGTTTCCCAATCCAAATTTGGCAACCCCTCCACTGGAAATCCGCCCCAATATGCGTGCCCGAGTTCGTGCATCACTCCGATGGGCTTGGCTTCACCCACGCCGGTCCATTTTTTGAATCCGTAGCTGCCGAAAAAACCTGGCTCGCCGCGCATTTGCCGCAAATCCAGGCTTTGTAGGAGGGCCTCTCCCGGACCGGTGAGATGGTACAAGATGGCTACAGCATCCATCCGCTGGATGACCCAAGGGGTGTTGCCGGGGTGTGGCGTTGGTGGTGGCCTTGCCGGGGTAGCATCGGGAATGCCTGCTGAGGTGGGGTTCTCAGCCGTGGCCTGGCTTAAATTTGAAACCGGCTGGGACGGGACCGGCGGCGAAGGCGATGCAGCGTCTAAGCAGGCGGCGAGGAATATCGAAAGCGGCAAGATCACAGCCAGGGCTGGGGCCAAAGCCACGGAGACGCGCTTTGGGCGGCGGGGCAACTTTAGATCACCGGCAAGGTTGCCTACCCTCAAACCACCTGCAGGGGCTCTTCTGAGATATTGCCTTGTTCAATGGTGAATAGCCGAACGCTGGGATTATGCGGGTCCATCAGAGACACCAGGATATAGCGAACATCCGGCCATAGTTCATTGGTCCCGCCGGCGATTCGAACGTCGGTATCCGAGGGATACGCTTCGCTGTGGGTGTGGGAGTGGTAGATCACGGTCAGTTCCCAGCCTAATTCCCCGGCTTCTTGATCCACATTCATTATCTCCAACGGGTCCATGGAAAACCGGAATGGACTGGCCTCCACGTTGGTCATGCGGTAAACCTTGTTTACGGCGCCCGCGGCCCCAGCCAAAATCCCGCAGCACTCGTCGGGCATGGCCTCGCGTGAGTGGGCTATCATCTCATCGACGAATCTGCGTTCAATCTGAAGCAACCGAAGCGCTCCTAAGGGTTATCCAGGGACTCGATGGCTTTGCGCCGCCGCTCCCTTTCCTGTTCTTTCACGAATTCCGCATAACCATGTACGGCGGCTTCTTGGCCAGGCGTCTCCAGCGTGCCCGGCCGTAGCCCCCGGATGAAGTCGATGGCGTTTTGCGGTTGGTATCCCACGTAAACCATGTACGCGGCCAAAGCGGTGCCGGTGCGTCCCATACCCGCGCGGCAGGTGACCACCACCGGCCGTTCCCAGGTTTCGATCTGCTCTTCTATGAACCGGGCCATCCGGTCTAGCTGCTCGATCGAGGGCGGCTGGCCGTCGGTCACAGGCTCAAACATGTCGACCAACTCCAGGGTCTCTCCGGAGATGGTGTCCGGTTCCATGCGAATGATCGCCGCAATCTCATTTAGCTTGAGAAAGGTCAGGTCCCTGCGGGAGGTGGGACCCTGGGAAGCGGCCAAAGACCCTTCCAATATCCATCCAAAGTTCAAGTACGCCACGGTTCTGACTCCCCTGATCGCTATATGTGGGCCGGCGCCCAGACCCAGCCTGGAAGCCGGTCAAAGTCGAGATTGAGGCTCATTATACTGTTGGCGCGGTCCGGGGGCTATAGCCCTGACACGCCAGTTGATCCGGCGGGCTATGCTGGGGACTCAAGCCGTTGCTTGACCTCCTGGGCATTCAAGGACGATACCCTGATCACCTTGTCCCTAGAGGCATGACCCCGGACCACCTCCAGTTTGCTTCGGGATACGCCCAGGGTTTGGGCCAGCAGGCGGACCACCGCCGCGTTAGCCGCGCCATCTTCCGGCGGCGCGGTGACTCGCAGGCGTAAAATATCCTCGCGAAAACCCAGTATCTGATTTCCTGAAGCCTTCGGTTGTACCCTGACTCGTATGGTGGCTTGTATCTTGGGTCGCCCCGATGAGGCCACGGCAGACACGCTCAATAAACCTGGTATATTAATGCCCTTAGCAGATTACGCATCGGTAGTTCAGGAGGCATCAGGTGGAGTATACCAACATCAAGCTTGACAAGGAAAACGGCGTAGCGGCCATCCGGCTCAATAGGCCGGATGCCATGAACGCTCTGAATCCCGATCTGATCACGGAGTTGTCTGATGCATTGACCGTGGTGGGTGAGGATCAGGGGATAAAAGCCTTGGTGCTCCGCGGAGAGGGCAGGGCGTTTTGCGCCGGGGCCGACCTGATCTATTTCGAGACCGTCTTTGCCCAGCCGATGTTGATCCCGCCGTTCCTTCGACAAATGAACGATTGCCTCATGCAGATAGAATCGCTGCCGGTGCCGGTGATCGCCGTCGTGCAGGGTTTCGCCTTGGCTGGCGGGCTAGAATTGATGATGGCTTGCGATATGGCCCTGGTGGCCGAGGATGCGCGAATAGGAGACCAGCACGTCAACTTCGGGTTGATGCCGGGAGGTGGTTCCACCCAAAGGTTGCCCCGGCGGGTGGGAATGCAGCGGGCAATGGAGTTATTGACCACGGGGAGATGGCTATCTGGTCCGGAAGCCGTGGAATGGGGATTGGCGCTTCGGGCCGTGCCCGTGGAGGATTTGGACCGGGAACTGGAGACGCTGTTGGCGCCGTTGCGAATCAAAAGCCGGCCCGGCCTTGGCTGGATCAAGTCGGTGGCCCTGCGAGGCCAGGACCTCTCCTTGCGAGACGGTATAACCTTGGAGACCATGGCCTTCGCCCAATACGTGGCCACGTCTTCCCATCCAACCGAAGGCATCCAGGCGTTCAAGGAAAAACGCCAACCCGAATTCTAACGCGGCGGATTGGTTCGACACTGGCCGGGGACCGGTGCTAAGATGAAACCTCCCCCCTACGCTCCCGAAGGGAGACTTGATTTGTGATTTGCCCGTGATTAGGGCGAAACGTAACTCGAGGAGTGGAGAGCGTCCTGAATAATAGCCCTAAGGGTAATAACCAGGGTAATCATCATTGAAGATTAGAGAAATATTAAATACCACTAGGACCATCTCCTGTGAGTTTTTCCCGCCCCGGACGGCTGAAGGCATTCCCGCGGTATTTCAAGCAGTGGAGGGTCTCAAAACATTCAAGCCCGACTTTGTATCCGTCACCTACGGAGCGGGCGGGTCTACCAGGGCATTCACCGAGGAGATCACGGCGGGGCTCAAAGAACAACACCAATTGGAAGTGATGGCTCACCTGACCTGCGTCGCTCAGACCAAAGACGAGCTGAACCAGGTGTTGGAGCGGTTGGACCGATCAGGCATAGAAAACATCATTGCATTGCGGGGCGACCCACCCCGGGGGCAAGAGGGATTCGTGCCGGTGGAGGGCGGCTTCCAACACGCCATCGATCTGGTCAAGCACATCCGTGAGAACTACGACTTTGGTGTTGCGGCAGCCTGTTACCCCGAAGGACACACCGAATCCCCGGACCTGGCCACAGACCTGAAGCACACACGGCTGAAGGTTGATCAGGGCGCCGATTTTCTAATCACCCAGCTATTTTACGACAACAGCGATTTCTTCAAGTTCATTGAAAGAGCTGGTAAGGCCGGGATAGACGTGCCGATCATCCCCGGAATCTTGCCGATTTTGAGCACCGGACAGATTCGCCGTTTCACCTCTATGTGCGGCGCAAAGCTGCCGCCCAAATTGGACCAACAACTGGAGAAATTTTCCGACGACGACGACGCTGCCCGGGAGTTGGGCGTGGAATACGCCACCCAACAGGTGCGGGAATTGTGGGACAACGGGGTGCCTGGAGTCCACTTCTACGTGCTAAACCGGAGTTATTCCGTCTCCAAGATACTTGAGAACTTGGCCATTCCGGGACACTAGACGGTTTTGCGGGATATCACATTGGTTCCATTGCTTCAGGCCTCATTGGATTCAATCTCAAGACAAGCGATTGGATGCCGCGATGCAAATCTCAGGAATAGCCCGGATTTCGCCGTTTAGTTCCAGGCTGAAACCACCCGCACGTTAGCCATGCTGAGCACCGGTGTTGACATAATCGAGATCCCCCGCATCCGGCTGGTCTTTGAGCGCTACGGACAGCGCTTTTTGGACCGGATTTTCACCGTCGATGAGATCGCCTATTGCCGGGGCCGAGCCCCCAACTTGGCCGCCCGTTTTGCCGCCAAAGAGGCTGCCATGAAAGCCCTGGGGACGGGCGTCAGGGGAGTGGGCTGGAAAGACATAGAAGTCGTCCGGCAGAAAAGCGGTGCTCCCGGCATAAAGCTCCACGGCAGAGCGAAGAGCCGGGCTGAGGGCCTGGGGATTCAGGAAATGGCGCTGAGTCTATCGCATTCCAGGGAATACGCTGTTGCTTCGGTTGTCGCCCAAAGCAACCTCGCGCCGTGAGCCAGGCCATGAACCAGACCAAGGACCGGGCCGTAAAGATCGTCACCGCAGCCCAGATGACGGCTTTGGAGCAGGCCTCCGAGGCTCGAGGAGTCAGCACGGACCAGCTGATGGAGAATGCCGGCCTGGCAGTGGCCCAGGTGGCCCGGGAAATGATGGGCGGCGCCGCCGCCGGAGCCCGAGTGGTGGCGCTGATCGGCCCCGGCAACAACGGAGCCGACGGTTTGGTGGCGGCCCGGCATCTCCGCCGGTGGGGAGCCGAGGTCACGGCCTGTCTGTTGACTCGGCGCCCCGAACCCGATCCCAAGCTTGGCCTGGCGCGGCAATATGGCGTATCAGTCATCGACTTCGCTGGGCACGCAGGCTCGCCGGATTTGGAGCCGCTCCTCAAACACGGCAAGCTGGTGATAGACGCTGTATTGGGGACGGGACGGGCCCGGCCCCTGGATGGAGTGGTGAAACACGCGTCCCAACTTCTGTCGGGATGCCGTATCGCTGGATCCAGGCCCGCCGTTTTAGCCCTCGACCTGCCCACCGGTGTTAACGCAGATACGGGAATGGTTGACCCGGCCTGTTTCTCCGCGGACGTGACCGTGGCGTTGGCATATCCCAAACGGGGACTGGTGACCATGCCTGGAGCAGCCCATACCGGCAGCCTTAGGGTGGTGGATATAGGACTGCCCGAGGGCGTGGAAGACGGGGCGGACTTGGCTTTGGAGTTGCTTACCCCGGAGTGGGTGGCTTCCCGGTTGCCACCCAGGCCGCTGGACTCCCATAAAGGCACCTTTGGTCATGCTCTAGTGGTGGCGGGCTCGCGAAACTTCGTAGGCGCGGCATTCTTAGCATCCCAGGGTGCCATTCGGGCCGGCGCGGGCCTGGTGACCCTGGCCACTCCCCAAAGCGTTTATCCCATGGCGGCAACAAAGCTCACCGAAGTGATCCATCTCCCCCTGCCTGAGGACGAAGATGGGCGGGTTCACCCCGATGGGGCTGAAACGCTGCGCGAAGCCGGTGGCCGTTACTCCGCCCTGCTGGTGGGCTGCGGTCTGGGATTTTCACCCGGTGCGGCGGAGTTCGTGGAGAGATTGCTTCTCGACGGACCGGACTTGACGCAACCGGTAATCATCGACGCCGACGGGTTGAACAACCTGGCGCAACATGCGGAATGGTGGCGGCGTCTGGGCCGCCCGGCGGTGGTTACGCCTCATCCCGGAGAGATGGCCACGCTAACGGGCAGCGCTACATCGGAATTGCAGGAGGATAGGATCTCCACGGCCCGGCATTGGGCCGGTCGTTGGAACGTCGTCGTGGTGTTGAAGGGCGCTTATACAGTGGTCAGCGATCCCCAGGGGTTGGCCAGGATAGCACCCTTTGCCAATCCTGGTTTGGCATCAGGCGGCACCGGCGACGTCTTGAGCGGTATCATCGTTGCGTTGTTGGCGCAAGGTTTGAGCAATATGGACGCCGTTTGCTGCGGAGTTTACCTGCACGGCCTTGCCGGGGAATCCGTGAGGCGCACCATGGGAGACACCGGCGCCATCGCCACGGACCTGATCCAAGCACTGCCCGAAACCATTGATCGAGTCCGTCACGTCCGGTAGGCCCGGCATGACACCGACCCAAACAAGAAGGAAGCAATGGGCGAGTTTTCATAAAATTTTGATACTTTAACCAATTTCTGAACCTAGGTGTTATGTTATACTCAGGCAAAATGGCCTCGCATAGTAAGTATCAACATACCAGGGGTTGTTTTAAATGAAGCGGTTTTCGGTGAAAGTACACGCAGGGGACTCCATACGGGCTTTCAAGGCGAGTGTGGGAATCGGAGGGTCCCTAGATTAGGGGAAGGGATCATGTCACTGGAGTTATTTTTAGAAAATCTGTCGGACCCATCCGGTGAGGTGGCGGCGGGGGACTTTATCGAGTTGTCCGACCTCACCCCCGAGGAGTTGGGGTCCTTCGCCAGGGCCTGGTTCGACATTCCCCTGGACCGTCAACGCTGGATAGTCGGCAGTTTGGTCGAGGCGGCGGAAGATAACGCGGAATTGGATTTCATCGCCCTGTTCAAGATGTTCCTGAAAGACCAGGACGAAGACGTATTGGAAAAGGCGATGGAGGGCTTGTGGGAGCATGAGGACCGGTCCATCATCTCCGGCCTCATTCAGATCCTCAGGTCGGAAAAAAGTTCGCCGGTCAGAGCGGCGGCGGCGGTTGCTCTAGGTAAGTTCCCGGTCCTGGTCCAGGAAGGCAAGCTGCTTCCCAAAGACGGCGACTCCATCCACGAAACCCTTATGGAGGTCTTGAAGGACCCAGACCAGCACATAGAGGTCCGGCGGCGCAGCCTGGAGGCAGTGGCCCCATTTAACACCTCCGACATAAACGAACTCCTTTCTTGGGCGTACGAAAGTTCTGACCTAAAGCTCAAGTCCAGCTCTATCTACGCCATGGGCCGCACCGGTGAGCCCACCTGGCTGCCCCTTCTCCTCAAAGAGCTGGACAACCGGGAACCCACCATACGCTTTGAAACCGCCCACGCCTGTGGTGAGTTGGGCGAAGAGGACGCGGTCCCCCACCTGATACCACTGCTTCAAGATGATGATTTCCAGGTCCAGTTGGCTGGTATCAAAGCATTGGGCAAGATTGGCGGTCCCTTGGCCAAGAAAGTTTTGCTTCATACCGTCAAAGAAGGCGATGCGGTTCTGGAAGACGCCGCCAGGGACGAGTTGCAGAATATAGAGTTGTTGGAAGACCCCATGGCTTTCTCTACCGAGGCTTAAGCGGGGGTTTTACCGGGGCTCCAGCCTGGCTTGGGCTCTGCCGGCGGCTTTGGGCTGGAGACTCCGAATGAGTTCCATTAGGTAGCCTCTCCTCTTACACCCCGGTCCTCTTTTCTTTAACATTCGCTGCGGACCTCGTGACCTGTCCTCCTACGGATATCTACGGAGGTTCTGTTGACTCAGCTAACCCCGTCCCAGACCCGGCTGTTGGGCGCGGCCCGCATCGGCCACCTGGCCACCGCAGATGATGCCGGAGTTCCCCATGTGATTCCCGTCTGCTTCGTGCTCGGCCCCGATTCCATCGAAGGCTATGTCATCTATTCGGTATTGGACCAAAAACCCAAGCGCGCTGCTCTGATCAGGCTTCGGCGGGTAAGGAACATCCTAGCCAATCCCCAGGTCGCCCTGGTGGTGGACCACTACGAAGAGACTTGGGACCGGCTGTGGTACATCTTGGTCCGGGGCCGGGCGGAACTGCTGGTGGAAGGAGACGAGCGGATCCAGGCTATCCAACTGCTGCGGCGAAAGTACGACCAGTACCAGAGCATGGACATTGAAGACAACCCCGTGATCAAGATCGTCACCGGCGCCACCGTCGCCTGGGGGCTGGACTCCGCTGATTAACCGCCACCAAATAACTCCCCAACATCTCACGCTTAATCTCGCATGTTGAAGAATGAGGAAGCTAGATATTTAGGCCGTGACCGAAACGGACAGGCACTGGGTCCTGGCACTTCGACTGATACTGTCACTCGCGCCAGCGGCCACGGTCGGTCATCCACTCTTGAACCTCTTGACACTTGGCAAGGCTGTAAACTTCCTGTTTCGCGGCCTCGAGTGTGAAAAGGTTAAATGACTCCACTTGCTCTGGAGTGGCATCGCCTGTCCGGACAGAAGGTCCATCATGATTAATCAGGACAAGAAACCGGCTTGGACATAGAGCAATCATCCCTATTGCATCACTGCGGGCCCATCCGGCACCAACTCTGGAGTAGGTGCTTCGGAGCCGAACCGAAATCGGAGTGTCGGATGTT
Organism: SAR202 cluster bacterium Io17-Chloro-G2; assembly: GCA_002816875.1. GTDB lineage: Bacteria > Chloroflexota > Dehalococcoidia > Lucifugimonadales > UBA3495 > Io17-Chloro-G2. The sequence continues at coordinate 14,352 of MUCP01000031.1, read as the reverse complement.
ACAAAATAATGTTCTGAAGGGGCTGAGTAGACAAGGAGCGACATTTGTTCGATGTATTTCGCGATATCCAATAGCGCGTCGAACGGCGCCGCATTGAGGTAACCCTTGGGCCCGTTAAGAAGTATCTCTTGCTGTTTCATATCACCTAAAGTAATAAGAGGCGATTCATAGTCAATCTCTGGCTGTTTGAATCTGAATCGAAGATTTTCTGTTGGTGGAAAAAGCTCCCCCAACCGTTTATCTGTGGCTTTCGTAGCCTGTACCGCGTCCTTTATGATTGAAAGTTGGATACCTTTCAGCATCTCTATCACATTAGGATTTCTGACGTAAAGATTAGCAAAAAGGTATGACAGTACTTTCAAGTCGTTATATGGATCAACCGTGTTGGGTTCATCAATGAGCCTGACCAAAGCAGGAGCGGCTTTGGTTTCTATCAGAGAGTTGATCGCATCGAGCTTTGCGATAGGTTCGTCGCCATTGCTTGAATAATAGCCTGCTTTCGCGGCAACCTTTTTCGCGCTTCGCCTTCCAAGCGGTTGGCTCCCGCCGCGAACGTAAACAAAGCCGGGGGTGAGGAACGGCTTTAAGTAGAACTGAGGAATCGTGTGCTGACTAGTGGTGTCTATAACGGGTCTCCTTCGAACCGTCGTGATCTATATCAGCAAAGCCAATGTGGGACCTACATGGATTGCGATACCGGTCTCTCCAAGGTTCGCTTGGGCTTAAATTTATTTTATCACCCCATTTTTATTCGGCGGTACTCACTTGACTCTAGCCATAGATATGCCACGACGGAAGCAGAGCCTTGTGCCATTAAGTATGGACAAGCACTTTCAATGTTGGAGTCGTCATGGCAGAGTCATGAGATGTTTTCCGGCGGCTAAAAGAAAATATTTCATATGAGTCCATTTGCCTCTTGTTGACACCCTTCCCACGCCCCTACTAAACTTGCCTCTCGAAGCCCAGCTCCTACGTAAGCCGCGGGCAGTTACCCTCGGCACTTAATTGGACATCCGGGAGGCAGCCATGAACGGTGTTACCGCTATTGCTAATATATTGAAGATGGAGGGGGTGGATTTCGTTGCCGTGATGCCTACGAATCCCCTCATCGAGGCCGTTGCCGTCGCGGGCATCCGGCCCATTGTATGCCGTCAGGAACGGACGGGGATCCACATGGCCGACGGCTTTTCCAGGATCAACAACGGAAAACGGACGGGCATATTTCTGGCACAGAACGGTCCGGGCGCGGAGAATGCTTTCACCGGTATCGCCGTTGCCTATGCCGACTCGGTTCCGCTATTGTTCCTGCCGGCCGGCGCAGCCCGGGATCGTCAGGGGGTTCACCCTTATTTCAGTCCAACCAAGAGCTACGAAACGGTTACGAAATGGTCGGAAACCATCAACGCCGCCAACCGGGTGCCCGAACTGATGCGGCGGGCGTTCACCAAGTTGCGAGGAGGCCGGCCCGGACCCGTGCTTTTGGAGATACCTTCGGACGTGGCGGTTGAGGAACTGGACGAGGTCGATTTTGATTACGAAGTGCCGGTTCACGTTCGAACCGCAGCCGATCCCGAGGCCGTGGCCCGCGCCGCCACCGCCCTGCTGGCTGCTGACCGGCCGTTGATACAGGCCGGCCAAGGGGTTTTGTATGCCGAGGCCTCTAGAGAATTGCAAGAGGTGGCGGAGTTTCTTCAGGCGCCGGTGATGACCACCCTGCTGGGGAAAAGCGCCTTTCCGGAGACCCATCCCCTATCTGTCGGCTCCGGGGGCACCAGCACCACCGGCAGCGTGCATAAGTATATGATGGGGGCCGACGCCGTTTTCGGCGTGGGCTGCAGCTTCACCAGGGCCAATACCGCCGTCCCCATCCCCCGGGGCAAAACAATCATCCACTCCACCAACGACCACGAGGACATCAACAAGGACATCAAGTCTCAGTATCCGTTGGTGGGCGACTCCAAGCTGGTCTTGTCCCAACTACTGGAGGAGCTGAAACGCCAGTCCAACTCCCAGGGACGTGAGGTGGACCATGAGCTTCAAGAAGATATCAAGGCTACCAAGGAGAAATGGCTGGAGCAGTGGATGCCCAAGTTGACCTCCGATGAAGTGCCTTTGAACCCATACCGGGTGATGTGGGACCTGATGCACAACGTGGACCTGGACAATACGATTGTTACCCACGAGTCGGGCAGCCCTCGCGAGTACGCCGGCCCGTTCTGGGAGGCCCGGGCCCCCCGCAGCTTCATCGGTTGGGGCAAGTCCACCCAGTTGGGCTACAGCCTGGGTCTGGCCATGGGCGCCAAGTTGGCGGAGCCAGGAAAGCAGGTGATCAACATCATGGGCGACGCCGCCTTCGGCATGGTGGGCATGGACATGGAGACGGCGGCCAGGGCCGAGATCCCTATCCTAACCATCGTATTGAACAATTCCACCATGGCCATCTATCCCGACAGCCGTTTCCCCGAGGCGGTGAACCGCTACGACATCAAACACCTGACAGGGAATTTTGCCGACGTCGCCCAGGCCCTCGGCGTGTTCAGCGAAAGGGTCACCGAGCCCGGAGAGATCGTGCCGGCGATCCAACGCGCCCTGGAGATGAATCGCTCCGGAAAGCCGGTGTTGCTGGAGTTCATCACCAAGGAAGAAGGCGAGTATTCCAAATTCCAGTGGAGCTAGGCCGTACCACTTGCTTCAACGTGCCGGGTCCCGGTCCATGTTGCCAGTGGAACGGCCAGGTATTAGTATTGGCGCTAAAATCGCTCAAGCGGAGGTCATGATGGGACACGAGTATCGGCTAATGTCCAGCGACGGTCACCTGGAAGTGCCACCCGAACGTTGGATTCACCGCATGCCGGAAAAATACCGTGACCGGGCGCCAAAATCCATAACCCTTCCCGACGGCGGCGACGCCTTGCTGATCGAAGGACAACCATTGAGGGAGGCCAATTTCCTGGACCTGCGCGCCGGAAGGGCCGAGGGCCAGTGGCAGCCCTTTGGATTGAAAGTCGAAGGCGCGGCAGGCATCGGGCCCCCGGAGCAGCGCCTAAGGGAGCAAGACGAGGATGGCCTGGACGGCGAAGTGCTTTTCCCGGCCCAGGTGGCGGGACCCGGATTGTGGCGCAACATCAGCCACGATGAACCGTACAAAGCAGTTATCCGGGCCTACAACGACTGGTTGGGCGAGGAATATTGCCCGGTTAACCCCGACCGCCTCATCGGCATGGGAGTGATGCCGTGGACCAATGTCGATGACTCCATTGCCGAGTTGGAGCACTGCGCCAAAATGGGCATGAAAGGTATCGTCTTGGGCTCTTTCCCCAACGGCAGGTCATACCCGCTCCCCGAAGATGATAAGTTCTGGGCTGCCGCGGTCGAGATGGGTATGCCCATCACGGTGCATGTATCCTTTGACCGTAACGGCTCCCGGGCCAACGAGCCCACCTTCCGGTACCCCAAAGAGGACCCTGCTGTCATGAAGGCCATCCGCCGGCCCTTGTTGGAATGGGTTTGCAACTTCGGCCTGCGCCCGGCGGTGGGCATCACCCAGATGGTCTTTTCCGGTGTGTTCGACCGGTTCCCGTCGCTAAAGGTATTCTTCGCCGAGACCCGCCTGGGTTGGGTGCCCTTCTGGATGGAGCATGCCGACCTGTGGTACCAGCGGCACCTGGGCTGGGCCCAAGAGCAACTGGGTTTCGTGCCCCTGAAGCGGCTGCCCAGCGAATACATCAAGGAGCATATCCTCTTCAGCGTCCAGTACGAACGGGTGGCGGTGGAGATGCGGCACCACGTAGGCGTTGACCACATCCTGTTTGCCACCGACTTTCCCCACATCGAATGCGAGTGGCCCAACACCAAGCCCATCGTGGAAGAGATCTACGCCGATGTGCCCGCGGACGAGAAGTACAAGATATGGGTTGGCAACACGGTGGACTTCTTCAAATTGGAGCAGACCGCCAAGATCAAAGAGCCGGCCCCCGTGGGTGACTAAGCAACTAGCTCAACGCTGTTCATCTTAAATGGACCATACTTCGACAGGTTCAGGACGAACGGGCGGAAAAACCCTCATCCGTTCGTGGTGAGCTTGTCGAACCATCCTTGCAGATAGCGACTGACCCCTGGTCATGAACGGCGGCCTTGATTTTCCGGTAACCTTCCAATGGGAGGACCGGCCCGAAAACCCCTCATGCTGGTTGGAGGAACCACCGCATGCGAATCGACGTTCATACCCACGTTTGGCCGGAAAAGATTGCCGAGCTTACCCGGGAAGCCATGGCTAGGGACACTGGGTTCCAGGCCGTTTCCGGCAACACGGTGGACGCCCTCAAATCGCATATGGGCGAATCCGGAGTGGATAAGTCGGTGGTCCTGGGCATTGTGGACCGGCCGGACCAGGTGAGCCGGGCTAACGACTGGCTCATCAGCATCCAGGACGAGATGTTGGTCCCCTTTGGCGCGATTCATCCCGGCCTGGAAAACAAGGCTGACGAGGTGAGGCGTCTCAGACAGGCTGGGATCAAAGGCATAAAGCTGCACCCGGTGATGAACCGGTTTTACCCCGACGACCCTCAGATGTTCCCGGTGTACGAGGAGCTGGGCGGGGACATGGTGCTGGAGATACACACAGGCAGGCTCCCCACCAGCAAACCCGGAGATCCTGTGTACGCCGCGCCAGAGCGGGTCATGAACGTGGTTCGGCGGTTTCCCCGCCTAAAGGTGATTGCCCTGCACTTGGGTGGCTTCTACATGCTGGATGAGGCGGAGCGGGACCTGCTGGGCCGGGAAAACGTGTTTATCGATACCACCTGGCCTCCCTCGCTGAAGGAAGTGGCCGGCGAGACCCTGGCCGCCATCATCGACAAACACGGTTCCCACCGGGTGTGCTTCGGCACCGATTACCCTTTGGCCAGCCAGTCGGCCGACTCGGAATACATCCAGAGGCTGGGGATCTCCGATGGGGACGCGGAGGGAATCCTGGGAGAGAACGCCCGGCAATTCATCGGCTTGTAATCGGCGCGGCTAACACAGGGTAAGGGCTAATTCTGTCATAGCCCCCAGGTCACCCCTCAGTTGGTCCACAAGTTGGGGAAATTCTTTATAAAACACGGCCGTCGTTCCGAAAGAGTCGACAAATATTTCGTATGAGGTCATGTTAGGGCTCATGGCGCCGGACTGCTTGGCCAGGTCGTAATGTTTCATTTCCAGCTTGCCTCCCCCTTTTCTGACTTCCTCCACAAGGGTGTAGCCATTCTCCAGGGCAGAGTCGTTCAATGCGTAGCTGTCTCCCCCATGATGGAAGACCGCCACTCCTGCGCCCGCGCATTCCAGCGTTCCCCCCTTGACGTCGAAAGGCCAGTTATCGCTGTACTCTTGCAGCGTTACTTTTAACCCTTTGGTGGGGACCCCATTGCGGCCTTCGTAATCAGAGGCGCCGCAGGCCGCCAAGAACAGAACAGCCGAAGCAGCCAGCGCCAGGAAAATGAGCGAGCTAGTTGAGTCCATTTGGTCCACCGCCTCCACCCAACCGCAATTGTCGGGGTTTGTATCCTGAGGAGTATGTTAAATCCCCAAGGGGGATTTCCGGTATTATGAACCTGAGGTTGTTGGTATCAGGGCATTAGGGGGTCGTTGGCCGCCGTCGATGGCTTAAAAAAGCTTATTAAGAATAATACCCAGGAGCCCTGGTGCGGGCAATACGTATAGGGTCGAAATATTTTGGGAACCCGGCGAGGCCGCATTTGCCGCCATGACCATGGCGAGAGGAGAAGATGATCCCCGGGGGCCGGTGAATGGTCCAGGGTCATGGGTAGGGGCGCGCGGCCGTGCGCCCCTACGTTGCGAATTGGCGGTAGAACACGTGGGGGCGGGTTTTAAACCCGCCCCTACACGACAGGGTACATGCTGATATGGACGCAGAAGGGCATGACCGCTCAACCGGAGCCTACTGGGCGGTCATGCCTCCGTCGATGACCAGCTCGCTGCCGGTCATAAAGGACGATTCATCTGAGGCCAGGAACAGCACCCCGTATGCGACCTCTTCGGGCCGGGCGGTCCTTCCCATGGGAACCCGCTGATCTGCTTCCTTCTGCAGTGCGGCGTCGTTCATCCGAGCTCCCGCCATGTCGGTGTCGATGGGGCCGGGATGGACCGAATTCACCCGGATACCCTCCTTTGCGTACTGGATCGCCGCCGATTTGGTGAAGATGCGCACCGCGCCCTTGGACGCGTTGTAAACCGGCTGAATGTAATCCTGGCCAACGATGCCGGACATGGAAGATATGTTGATGATGGAGCCGCCTCCTGACTTGCGCATCTCGGAGATGGCGGCCTTTGTGCCCAGGAACACCCCTTTAGCGTTCACATCCATCACCCGGTCCCACTCTTGCAGAGTGGTGTCCTCCAGTGTTCCCCTGGCGACGACGCCGGCGTTGTTGACCAGGATGTCCAGCCTGCCGAACCGCCGGACAGCTTCGGCCACCGCGCTCTGCCATTGGGCTTCTTGGGTAACGTCCAGGCGCAGAAAGACACACTCCCCCCCGGCTTCGTTGATCTCGGCCTCTGTCCTGCGGCCTTCTGCTTCCAATACGTCGCCAATGATTACCCTGGCGCCTTCTTGGGCGAAGAGCTTGGCCTCAGCGGCCCCCATACCCCTGGCCCCGCCGCTGATCAGAGCTACCTTGCCTTCTAAACGCATCGTTTTCCCTCCAATCCTTCGAGGTTGATTTTAATCAATCGAAGGTCCTCGTCAAGGCCTGGAGGCGTTGGGCATTGGCCGGCGCCAAAAGAAAAGCCCCCTCGTTTTGAAGGGGCCTTTCGCTTCGGCCATTTACCCGGATTAGTTTCCGCTTATTTCAGCCGGCGGGCGGTAAACTTGTTTTGCTTGGTCTATCGCGCGGACGCGGCCGGCCACCAGGGTTCCTTGCCGGTCTGCCGCCCACCGGTTCGAGGCGGCGGGGCCCGCCAAGGTGCCCTGGAATTGGGGCATGACGTAGCGGGCCAGAAGCTCGTAACTGCGCAGCATCTTTTCCCTGGGCGCCCAGTCCACGGTCTGGACCAGGAACCCGCCAAAGCCGCCGCTCTGCTCCGCCAGCTTGTGAATGGCTTCGACGCAATCGTCGGGCGTGCCGATGATCCATGAGCCGTTGTCCGACATCTGGTCGATGACTTTTTCTAGGGGTCCATCGAATATGGCCGCGCGGCCGTTGGTGCCCTCGGAATATTCCCGGAGATACCGTCCTGAGCCTATCCGTGCATCGTCCAAAGCCTCTTTTCGGGTCTCCGCCAGGTGCACCGGCAACACCAACCGCCAATCGTCGCGGTTCATGGTATGCCCATGCTTGTCGGCCGACTCTTCAGCTACGTCCCAAAGTCCCTTTAGGTCCGAGGGGCCTGCCGAGGGATCCCGCGGAACGGTGATGGTCAGGACGGCCGCGCCGTGTTTCCCGGCCAGCGTTACCCCTGCCCCGGTCTGGACCGAAGCCACCGCGATGGGCATGTGCGGCTTCAGGTAAGGCCTTAGCTGCAATATCCCTTCGTTTAGCTCGAACCAGTCGCATTTATAGGTGATGGGTTCCTCCTCGGTGAAAAGGCGAATGATCACCCCCAAGGACTCGTCCATGCGTTCGCGTTGGACTTCGGGGGGAATGCCCATCATATAGGCGTCGCCGGGCAAAGCGCCGGGGCCGACGCCAAACAACACCCGCCCGTGGGTCATGTGGTCCAGTTGCACCATGCGGTCGGCAACCATCAGGGGATGGTGATATGGCAGGCTGATCACCCCGGAGCCCAACTTGATGTGCTTGGTCCGATCGGCCGCAATGCCCATGAATATCTCAGGGGATGCTATGATCTCCCAGCCGGCGCTGTGGTGCTCGCCGATCCATGCTTCGTCGTAGCCTAGATCGTCCAGCCATTCCACCAGCTCCAGATCCCGGTCAATGGCAAGGGTGGGGTTCTCGCCGACCCGGTGAAAGGGGCCCAGGAAGACACCAAATTTCATTCGCTGGGGAAGCGGCATAGTCGATCCTCCTCTGTTAAGCCTGAGTTTGTAAGCTCGGCTGGTCCCCGGTGACATCCGGGGGAATTTGATTCCTGCCGCGATTATACTACTCTAGGTATCGCTGCGAGCAATGGCGTAATCAATGCTTGCTCGAACGAGGTTTCCTTGCAATGAGTGGTTCGACGGGCTCACCACGAACGGGGGGAGGCGCTTATACCGTTCGTGGTGAGTCTGTCTCAGGAGATAGCCGAGGGGTGCAAGCGATTCTGATGTATCCAGCGTGCGTCCCAGGTTGAAATCATTTATATTTTATCCACTCCGGTGGTATGTGGGCTTTGTTGCCACACCACTGGCCAAGCGCCAAGGACGGGAGACTGAAATGACCACCGGCGATTATTCGGGGATAGACGAGGATGTGGCGGAAATACGGCGCAAGGTCGACTCGCTTGCTCTAGATCTGCAAGGGCTTGGATTGGATATCCGAGTTTCCACCGAGGAGTACGGCCCGGAAAATAATCCCGAGGGTGGCATCAGCCGTACCTTGACCTTTAGCTTTACCGTGTGGGACCGGGAGAGCTGATAGCGTGTAATAGCTTCAACTCTAAATTTGCTGTTGATCGTCACGGCCAGCTGATCACCGGAGGGACCCAGCCACCCACGTCTGACTGGTAGATGGGTGTTTGTGTAAAGGCGGTAAATATCTCGTATCTGTAGTCTGACAAGACGTTGCCGGACGGTGGTTTATTAGAAGGGGTGATTACCTGATATCCCTCAGTCTCCTGGTTGGATTCCACCTTCCCAGCCAGCCAATCCTTGTCCACGTACCCCTCTTCCGACACCCGCGCTGCTTCGATGGCGGCTTGGGTGGGTATTAGAACATGAGGGGTTGCCGCCAGCACCGGGCTCACGTACCTGCCTCGGGTGATGCCCGGAAATCCGAATAGTTTCTGGCCGGTGAATACGTTGGATGCCGCCCAGGATTCCTGGTCCACGCTGTATACCACGTCGATGCCGTTCAGTCCCCACACAGGGGTTTCGTCATCCGCGTCGTTGTCGGTGATCTTCCTGAGACCAGCGCCGTCCCGGTTCATGATCCAAAGCTCGTTATCGGGTCCTCCCCGGCTAGTTCCATCAGACGAATCGTCCTGGGCGTAAAAAACGATTCGGCGGCCGTCGGGCGAAAATTTGGGCCCATTGGGGAACTTGACCCGCCCGTTGGTCAGATTCTCCTGTCCGCTGCCGTCGGAGTTCATCACCCAGATATCCCACGAGAACGATTCTTGGTCAGAGACGTAGACGATCCTGGAGTTGCCCGGCGACCAATTGGGGGCCGTTGCTCCATTCTGGCCCCGGGTCTGAAAGGTCAGCTGGGTTGACCCGGACCCGTCGCTGGCGGCAACGTATATCTGCGCCCTATCCAGCCTGCCGTTGGGGTAGGCGTGGAAGGCGATCTTTCGTTGGTCCCAGGACCATTGAGGACGGTGCGCTCCGTCGAATTCATCCACCGACGTGATTTCGGTGGGAGTTACGCCGGCAGGTGGGTCCAAGGGGTATGTGACCAGTACTTGCCGGAAGATCTGGCATTCATCGCCATTCCATTGGAAACATTTGTCCTCACCGTACACCACGCTGGTTCCTCCGTGGGCTACGTCCAGGCCGCCCAGGCCGCGGTAGACCCTGGGGGGAATGTCCTCGGCCACGACGATGGCGGCCCATCGGTCTGCATTTAACTCCGACATCAAGATTCGGTCCAGGAAAAGGGGACCCTCGCCGGAGGTGTTGAGCATGAAGATATGAGGCACGTAGTCGGGCTGGGGGTCGCTGGTCAGCGAGTCCAACGGCCGGAACGGCCCTAGACCGCCACCGAAGGCCCTAATGTTCGACTCGTTCATCTCGGTGAATATGGAATAATCCACCCTCCAGAAAAGCGCGTTGTTCACGACCCGCTTCACCGTGTTGACCAGCCGGTCGGCCCCCACGAATAGCGTCAACCCGGTGCTGTCCTTCAACGCACCGGCGGAACCGCTGGTGGCCGCCCCTTCCACCTCAACGGCGTAGACCAGAGCGGCCTCGTAGGTGGTTTCCAGGCTCACGTCTTGCATTGTCTCGCCTGTCAATCTTGGGGTCATTGCCCAAAGATTGACACCGTCCGAGATGCGGGCTTTCAACAGGTATGCCTCATCCGCCGGAACTTGGAATTCAAAGGATTCCGAGTCTGATTGGCCTCCCAGCAGGCCGCCGGACAGGGTCAACACTGAGAACCGCTCCACTTCTCTCTGCAGCGGGTGGTTCCGCTGGCTAAAAAGCGAGGCCAATCCCTCCCATCTGACCCGGCCCCTAAGGGTGATCCCGTTCTCGATGGCGATGCCTGCCGGCGTTCGAGTAACGGCCTGGGAAGCAAGCTGGGCGGCGGTTGACGGCGGGGTCCGGCCGGGTAGGCCTGGAGGAACGGCCGTGGCGGGCCCTTGAGCCTCAACTTCCGTAGTAGGTTGCGTAGTAGGTTCCGTAGCAGGTTCCGCTTGGCTACAGGCGGCCAGGCTTGCGGTCAATGCTGCCAGCAGGCCAAATATCAGGTAGCGTTTCATCGTAGAAGACCGCCCCGGGCGAAAGGATGCGGGTTGGGTTTCCTCTGGCTGTCTCATGCTATCAGGTGGTACCCAAACAGCTAGTCAAGGACAGGATAGATTTCCCGATAAGTTAAGCCAAGCCGCAATCTAAGCCGGGGCGGGGCCGAGGCGGGCGCACCGGAGACACCGGCCCCGGAATGCCTGAAAACTAGGATCTCGTGGCAAAATTCAACGTTATCAACCCCGTTCGTGGTGAGCTCCGACCGGAGGTCGCAAGTCGCCCCGATGCAATCGGGGGACCTGTCGAACCATCCATCTTGGCGAGGACCCTTCGACAAGCTCAGGGCGAACGGAGAATTTTAGTGGGTATTTGCAAAACCAAGTACTATTTGCGACTATCCGCAAACTAGGCGGCTGCTGCCTGGGCGGGGGCCTGCTCAAAGGCCATGGTGACGTAGCGTACGAATATGGCTCCCACGGGTGTTCCCAAGGGGGCGTTGGCCACCAATAAGGCGATCACGTGCTTGGCGCCGGGCACTGCCGGTTCCTCGATCATCGCCCTTTTTTGCGTATTGTTGCCGGTAACCACGCCGATGCTGCCGTCGATCTTGCCGTCGATATATATCTCGCCGTAGTTGTCCACGTTGGTCTCAAAATAGACCCGGTTCCCCGCCACCTTTTGACCGTTTACCTCCTCAGGCATGGTGAAGGCCAGCCGGTACCAGGCGAAGGTGAACCCCACCGACAACCGCTCTTGGACATTCACGTCCTGTTCCCAGCTGGAGTCATCATATTCGGCTAGGCGGGCCGGGCTGCCCAACATCTCGGCCACCAGGCCCTGGTTGGGCTCCCCCGGAACCAGACCCATCCCCCGCCGCCAGCCATCGGCTGACAAAATTCGAAGACTTTCTTTGGCTTCCAGGTCCAGATGAACTCTAGCCATGTCATTTCACCCTGTTATTTAAGATTGCCCGGGTCCTACCGGCGAAGTCTAGGCGCTACATCCAACCGGTGGCGCCGTCCGGACGGACCGCATGCTATCATCGCCCGTGGGGCAAGGGAAACCGGCCGGCCGGCCCGCTGTCCTAACTACCCGTGCCAGGCGACCATTTGTAGATCTTCGTGAGGCTTCCACCCATGAGGGCGGACCGCTCCGAAGCTGAGAGCTGGTCGGTGACTCGGAACGACTCAACGCCCTGCTCGTAGGTGAGCAATGGGCTTGTTCGGGTCCAGTCGGTGCCCCACAAGCACCGTTCGAAGCCGAAGGCGTCGAATACCTTGCGCAGGGGCTCCCAGATGTCGGGGTACGGGAAAGGCTGGTGGGACAGGGTACAAGCACCGGAAATCTTGATGGCCACGTTGTCGTATCGCGCCAGCGAAAGCACGTTGGCCATATCGCCGAAGGTGTCTGGAGGGGCTGGCGGCTCGCTGGGCTGGACCAGACCCACATGATCGATCACCATCTGGGTTTCGGGATGGCGGCGGGCCAGCTCGCCGAATAAAGGCAGCTTGCTGGAACACATGACATTCACCGGAATACCAGCTTGGCCGCTGGCGGTGAGGATTTGATTGAGGCCCAGATCGTCCGCTTCGAATGGCTGGGCGGTGAGCATGATGCGTGCCCCGACTACACCAGGTGTAGCTGCCCACTCGGCAATCTCCTCGGCAACCGCCCCTGATTGGGGATCGAAGGGCTTTATCAAACCGAACCGGCCGGGATGTTTGGCGTATACCTCCAGTGCATAGCTGCCGTCATAGCTATACAAACTAAACGGCGAAATCAGCAAGGCGCCGTCGACGCCTACCGCGTCCATCGCCGCCACCATTTCGTCGCCGGTGGCCGAATCTGGACCCTGCAAGAATCCACTCCAAGGACGCGCAGGGCTGTTCTTCTCGTAGGAATGTACTTGGGAGTCAATTGTGGGTGTCTGATTTGCCATCGTATTTACCCCTTTACCATTTACAATCCGGCGATATCCCAGGTTACCGTGGCATTCGTAGTTTTGACGGGATTGGTCCCTTACGTTGGTCTCGGGATGACGAAATATATCATCCCATCCCTGTGGTACGCCTGAAGAATGCGCACCACGGGTTCATGGTGTCAGGTGATCTTTCGATCCCAATGTGATTTAGCGTTTCAGGATCGGCCGCAGCGACAGTCCCCTAGCCGGGCAACAAACGAGTTCGGAGGGCGTGATGGCGATGAGTGGTTAATTCCTGATCGCCCGATGCGCTGCCGCGGCGCCTCGGCGGGTGTAGGCCGGCGTCAGTCAACGCTCCAATTGGGATTATGGCCGGCCTCAGCCTGCAAATGATCGACGATCCAGTCCGCTACTGGTTTCGCGATGTAGAAGGTGGGCTGGATCAACTCGCTGTCATCGAATGTCCGCCCCTCTGCTCTGGCCTGGGCCGTCACCCTAGAACCGGGCAACATGCGTATCCCCACCCTCAGGTTGGCCACTGCCGGATGGATGCCGCGGAGAAACGCCAGCTTTTGTTCCACGGTTTCGCTGGTCTCCCCGGGCGCTCCGAAGGTTTGACCGACGGTGTATTGGAGGCCGCCATCCTCACACATGCGGCATACCTGGCGCATCTGATCAAGTTGATCATTTAGAAGGTCCGCGTCATAGGCGTCGATGACCAGGTCGCCCACTATGACCAGGCTGCAGCCGGCCTGCTTCATCAGGCCGATCAACTCAGAATCGCAGCTACGTGGGGCAAGACCGGTGTTCCATTCGATGGTCAACCCGGCATCGATCAGCGCTCGGCAAAAAGACTTGGCGTGGTCCAAAGGGACGTTGAAACCGTTGGCGATAAAGAAGAACTTGCGCAACCCCAGGCGATGCTCCAAGTCTCTCACTTCGTCTACCACTTCTTGAATGGGGCGCACGAATCGCCAGTCCGCATCTTGCTCAGGCGTTGTGGAGGATGGAGCGGGATTGGCAAACACGCTGAGTTTGGTGATCACACCTATGCCGAATCCTGCCTGCGAGTATTTGGGCAGGTCGAGGTCCTCTAGGCGGGGAGGCTTCATTTGGCTAGAGGACGAACGCTCCCCGGTGAAAGTGATCTCACCATTGTCCCGGTATACCAGGCCGGGCAAGTCCCGGTAATCCTGGGAGACGGCCAGCCGCCCGGCCAAGCCGGCAAAGGTTTCGCCCCCGTCGCCAACTATGCCCAGGTCCGGTTCTATGTAGTCGAAGCACTCCCTGGGAAGGACGTTGAAGGCTGGGCCCCCGCAAACGATGGTGGCCTCGCTGATCGACCGGACCAGGCCCGTGACCTCTTTGGTGATAGGCAGCACCGACTGGGGGTCCAAGTAGCTGCCGTTGTCCAGGTTGCGGATAGATAATCCGACGATGTCTGGCCGGAAGTCTTTAACCGCTGTTGCCACCTCGGCCAGGTAGTCGTCGGCAAACATCAGGTCCAACACCTTGGTCTCGTGCTGGCCGGGGTCCAGGTACCCGGCCACGTAAGCCAGACCGATGGGAAGGGGCCGGGCTTCGATGCGGTTCATGTAGCGCCCGTGCCGGTTGGTTGCGATCAACAGGATTCTCATAACAATCTACAGTCGAAGCCGCCATCGGCTCTCGTGGAGGGAGATAGTCTCCCTAGCTGATAGCGGTTATGATGGCTGTCTCCCTTAGTCCAAGTCCAAGAGGTGGGGTCTGGCCCCTCCTTGTAGATAACCTTCCCTTGTTTGCCGATGACATATTGGCGGACCGGCGCTGGCCAAACAGGATGCCTTCTTCGAAGTTGGCATCACCTTGCCAGCCGTCCGCCGGATGG
>MUCP01000030.1 GCA_002816875.1 SAR202 cluster bacterium Io17-Chloro-G2 | reverse complement strand
GCTGGTGGAACCACTGTCCCTAGACGAGGCCTACTTGGATATAACCAGCGCGGTGGAAGAAGGCAAGCTGCCGCTGGCGGTGGCATTGGACCTGAAACGGCGGGTCAACCAGGAAACGGGCCTGACCATCTCGGTGGGCGCCGGGACCAGCAAATCCGTGGCCAAGATCGCGTCGGACCTGCAAAAGCCCGACGGTTTGGTGGTCGTGGAGAGCGGTGACGAAGCCACGTTCCTGGCCCCGTTGGCGGCGGGAAAACTGTGGGGCATCGGGCCGAAGACCGCCGAGAGACTCCGCCGGGCAAAGATCGAGACCATCGGTCAATTGGCGGAACAATCCGAAGAGTGGTTTCAGCGGCAATTCGGAAAACGCGCCCAAAGCCTACGAGCCAAATCCACTGGGGCGGACAACGACCCGGTTCAAACCCAACGTGAAACCAAATCAGTCAGCTCCGAGAACACCTTCTCTACCGACGTGGCGGACGAGGTACAACTGAAAGCAGAGTTGGACCAGTTGGCTTCTCATGTGGCCGGGCGTTTGGAACGCCACGGTTTCAAGGGCCGTACCGTAACGGTGAAAGCGCGTCTTGCTGATTTCACCACATTCACACGCCAGACCACTCTTGACGCGGGCACGGATTCGGCGGAGGTGATCCAAGAAACCGCCTGGCGGCTGTTCTCAATGGAGTTGACGCCTGGCCGCAGCTTCCGTCTTTTGGGGGTGGGAGTCTCGGGATTCTACGAGCCGGAGCAACCCCTGGAGTACCAGCTGCCGTTGTTGGAGGGTGTGCCGGGTTACAATTAGCGTGCAACCTCATCGTACGAGAATAACTCCTGGACTACTGTGTCAAATGCGCCGGCGGCATGGATGTCCGACCGGTGCCAATAAGCCGTGTGGGCTCCGGCGGTGGCTAACGATAGCCCTGATCCGCCGGTCTTGGAAACCAAAGTGTGACGGAAATTTCTAGGATGAATGGGTATCTGGCGCCCATCTCCACCTATCTGACCAGACAAACCGTCGTCTACCGGGCGATCGGTGTGCCGCAATTGCCCATCTTTCGGATCGTCGTCCGGCGGTTGCGCAGATTCAGCTCCCTGGTTGTCATTGACTTGCCCAACCGGAGCGCTATCCTGGCCTAACGGCTGAGGGCCACTTTCGGATTTGTCTCCAGAGCGGCCGCCGGTCACTTGTTGGATCAATCCCAACCCGGACCAACGGAATCCGGCGAGGTAAAGGGTACCTACGATTAACCGGGTCGCTGTGCCGCGGGACCAAGCCTCCCGTGGAGTCTCTGACCTGGTATCCCCGGCGATGAAGTTCGAAGCGAACAAATCCGAGGGGAAGAAAATGTTGACCCAATGTTGAGGCGCCCCTTTGAGGCTGTGCCGTTCTTCAAAATAGCCGGGCCAATACGTCTGAATGACGTCGGCCGGGCATCCTATGGTGCAGAGAGTTGCTACTTTGTTAAAACCCAGTATCGGCGGCGCGAATGGGAAAAGAGCGTCCAAGGCAATGATAGAACCCATGCTGTAGGAGACGATATGTACCTCATGGTACCCCTCCTCCTGTGCCAAGCGTTTCACGAAGCTGGCAAATCTTCCCACCATCACATCCCTTTGGGCGCCAGCGGCCACGTAACCGGAAATCGCTAAGATGAAATTTGTCGCTGAATCCAGGGCTGAACGCCAGATTCCTGGAATCAACCCAAGCAGTGCCGTCGCCGCCGCCGCGATTGGAAATAACCATGCCCAAAGGTCATCTGTAGGCGTTCCAACCGGCGATAGGGCGACAAACCCCGTCGCCAAAGTGGCCAACAGTATCAAAAGGCTTAACACCATAACCATGGTGGCGCCCACCCAAAGAATCAGCTGAATCTGTGTTCTTAGCTCCTTGTCGCGATTGAAGAAGCCGGTCACCATTTTGGGCGTCAGCAGGAGGATATGGTAGGCGAGCAACACACTCTTTTTTATGTTGCCAGCGTTGTTGTAAGGTGCGATTAAAAGGGATGGAAGGTCTAAGTAGTAGAGATGCACAAGGTCGTGGCCGTTGGTTGATACTTTTACGTACGGTGTGTCTCCGAAAGGCTGAGGTAAGATCCTGGATCCACGTGTTTGGTCAAAGCTAGACTCAAGGGGCTGATTACGCTCCAAGGCCGTGACGAATCGGTCTCCCAACCCCTGCACATCATCGCCATCCCATGGCTTTCCAAGTCCCGGGATAAACACCACGGCGTCGGGTTTGTTTTGCTCTGAAGCCATAATCGAGTCGATTATCGCATTTTATCGAATTCCTGGTCAAATCGTGTTGTTTAACTATTGTTATGTCAATCACAACACTGGATTTCGTCGCAAACTCTACCGGAACAAATCCTTGTCCGGGTCCCGCACTAAGGCCTGTATGCTGGCATCCTCCATGGGCTCGTAGGGATATCCCCGGACGATGGCGGCGGGAACGCGCAGCAGCTTGCCGGTGACCAGTTCCGACGTGGCGGCAAGTTCGTCGGCGACGGCAATCACGGTGGTGTACATCATATTGCCGTGGACGTCTTCCTGGCCCACGTAGCTTAGCAAGGGGTTCATGCCAGCCACGCCGATGGCCACGTTGGCGGCGGCGTTGCGCCACGGACGCCCAAAGGTGTCGGAAACGATCACCGCCACGTCCACACCGGTCCTGTCCTTGACGACCTGCTTGATAACCCGGGCCGAGGCATCGGAATCGACTGGCAGCAGGCAGATGGTGTCGCTGCCGGGGATGTTGGAAGCGTCTATGCCGGCGTTGGCGCAGTTGAACCCGTGGTGGGTCTCGCTGATGATGTTTCCCCGGTCCATGCGCACGATGCGGCGGCTTTCCCGAAGGATCATCTCGGTGTGCCGGGGGTCCCGCCGGTGGCCTTCGGAAATCTGGAGGGCCAGGGCCGAGGGCTCGATCCCTTCCAGGTTTATGACCCTCCCCTCGGCTTTGGATATGACTTTCTGGGTGACCACCAACACATCGCCGGATTCCAAAGGCGTTCCCTGGCCGTGACAGGCGTCTACCAGCATTCCTCCCAGGTCATCGTTGGGCTGGATCTCCGGCACACCCTCTATTCCGATAACGCGCACTTCCGGCGGCATGTTTACGTACCTCCCCGCGGCCTCTAGTTGCGAATCCTTAAGCGATTATTGCGACTGCCCGCAATACGGTCAACCCCAGTGACTCATCCCCGGACAATATCACTCTGGCTTTGGCCTCTTTGACGCTGATACCGTTGTTGAACAGCTTCCAGGCCTCACCGGATCAGCAGCGCCGTTCCAGCGGACATCGCCTGCTTCCATGCGGCAGTCTCAGTCAGGTCCCTCAATGCGATAAGAGGCGGCGGGGGAGATTCATTCCGTAAAGCCAAGGCCCACCACCCCACCGAGTGCCATTGACCTAACTTGTAGCCTACGTCCCTATAGACCCCCACAGGCTGGAACCCCAAGCTTTCGTGAAGGGCCACGCTGGCCGGATTGGGTAATGTGATGCCGGCGTAGGCGTTGTAAAACCCCTGGAGCCGGAGGCACTCAATCAGGGAAGTGTACAAAGCCCGCCCGACACCCCGCCGATGTTGATTCGCAGCGACGTAAACAGAAACGTCCACCGACCACTGGTAGGCTGCCCTGGCCCGGTGCCGGCCGGCGTAGGAGTATCCAACAATGATATTTTCAGACTCGCAAACCACCCACGGAGCCACATTTAGGTATTCCGTTACCCGGCTTTTAAACTCGGCGATTGTTGGAGGCTCCAACTCGAAGGAGATGGCCGTATTCCTCACGATGGGAGCGTAAATCGCCAGCATCTGCTCAGCATCTTCTTCCGTAGCCAGCCGTATAGTCGTGGTAATGTTCTACTCCACCGGGCGCCAACGACTCAGATACATATAATGGGAATGTGATTCAAGGGTTACACGGGATGGGCCACCGCCGAAGGGGCCCCTTGTTAGGCGAACGCGAACAACGTGATGATGAGCAACGCCCCTGAGAACAACGGCCAATATAAGAGTCGGGTGATGAAATTATCCCGGAAGTGGATCAATCTAAATTCTACGGGCGATGCACTCAAAATCGAGTTCAAGGCTACTGAGAGTAAAGCGAAATAGGTGACGAAGTAAAAAGATTCCAAATAGATGATGCCCTGAGCGCCGATACTGGATCTAAGATTGAGGTGCGCCAAGATGACAACAAAGAATAGACCGCCACAAAATGACAAAACAGAGGCGGTACTGAACCCGAACACCTGCCTTCCTGCTTCACTAGCCCTGATCAACATCAACACTGCAAACAAAAGCAGAATCACGGAAAAGAGTGGAATGAGATTGGAAACGAAGGCGTTAAGGAACTGTCTCTTCAGTCTTACGTTGAAATAGAGTTCTGGGAAATCCTTTTGCCCCACGAAGCTCTGTTTTCCGAAATTGGTGTCATAGCTATTTTGGCGGTAGCTGAAAAAGGCGCCCGCAAGGTCCCACCCTTCGATAACAAAATCCTCCTTCTCCAGACCCGGCAGGTCGTTGGGGTCGGTGGACCCATAAGAGATCAAATCCGGAGTCAACACGACCCCTTGCCCAAAGTCTTGGGGCCAGATGCGTATCCATAACTCCTCTCGGTCAAATGGATATTTTGAAAAGTCGAAATTCTGGCGAATCACGGCGTTGAAGTTCCAACCGACTAATGTGCGGCCGCCGTCTTCTTCGCGGTAGGATTCAGTCACAGAGATCTTGGTGGCTTCCGGCAGGATGAATCCGGCGGCGCCTCCATTAGCGATATCCTTTACCGAATCCGGCGTATCCTCGGAGAATTTTTGCCAAAGATATCCAGTTAGCGTCACATTGTTGGCGCTGGTGAACTCGATTGACTGGATATACATCCCGGTAGGCACGTAGATTGGATCTTTCTCCGCGGTAGACGCGTAGTCGGACGCCACCTTCGCGGCAATGGCTTGATCGATCAGGGATATGTTTCGATTGTTTGCCTCGGACTCAGCGGTAATGTTAGTGATCCACAAAAAGGCGATACCCGCTATGCAAACGACGGAAAACGAACAAGAAACAGCCCAAAGACTCGAGACAGCCCCGCTCTGGGCCCGAAACAAAAGGACAGAAAGGAAAAATAGGAACGCTAGCGTCCCCATCGCAATCCCCAGTAGCTGCCGCTGGCGCCGTTGGATGATCTCCTTGGTGTTAAAGATCTGCTCTTGGTCCAACACGATCCCAACCCACCAGCCAGACGATGGGACCGGGGCGAGGAATATCCATGAAGACTTTGCCGATTTCTGGTCTAGATGATTTACTACCACGATCTTCTCATCAGGGGACCTTTCGGCCATCTGGAGAAGGACTTCGGGATTCAGTGAAGGTTCGAAGTCTGTGATCGTCTCTTTATTTTTAATAAAATCAACGATCGGGTGGTAGACGAATGCGCCGGCGTTTGAAATGATGAATCCGTAGCCCGCCCCGGGTTTGCCCAAGTCGACGGCGCTAACCAGGTCTTGAAATCCGCCCAAGGTCATGGACACGTCGACCGTCCCCGCCGCACTCCGCCCGCCACCGGATGGATCAGTTCGATAGAAAGGCGCGCCGAAACCTCCCCAGTATATTTCGCCGCTGGACCCGAGGTAAGGTTCCCCCCAAACGGGGCCCTCGTTCAAAGGCCGGTGATACCATGAGGTGCGAATGGGTGTGCCCGCAGGACCGATCGAACCGTCTGGTTTAGTGTAATCGCTATAGTCCTCGACCCTCTCGATATAGACAGTCCCTTCCGGATTGGTGTAAGAGTACGGGCAATAGAGCGTCTGGTTTTTCTGCGCCACCGCCTCGGGCACGAATTCGGGAGAATAGCAAGCGGTAACTGCGCCGAGGGTTTGGTTAAGCTCAAGCTCCCTGATCAGTCTCTCTTCCAACTGGTCATCACTCAGGCGGCCGGCGGAGAGGTCGTCCGCTACGGTATTTGCCAGTGCCGATACCCCGGCAAGAACCGTTGCGATCTCGTTCGCCGCGCCCAAAGCCTTTTGGGTGGCGGTGTCCTTTGCGGAATCTACCACTTGGACCTGGTCGTACAGGTGCCACAATAACAAAGACACCACCAGCAAGAAGCTGATGATGCACAGAGCCACTGAACCCCTGACTACCCACTCCTGGGGGGTAATGGATCGCAG
The DNA here is from genome assembly GCA_002816875.1 of SAR202 cluster bacterium Io17-Chloro-G2. Taxonomy (GTDB): domain Bacteria; phylum Chloroflexota; class Dehalococcoidia; order Lucifugimonadales; family UBA3495; genus Io17-Chloro-G2. Next base: position 8,980 of record MUCP01000030.1, on the reverse strand, counting down.
GATGTTGGCCATTACGCTTCACCCATTGATCTTAACAACTTGATCTTAGCAACGCCGCATCCCTCTTGTGCTGCCGTCAGCAGCGTCTGTTCCGCCCCGGATTTTGGCGCAGGCCCAGACGAATGACAGCCATGTTTTGGGAATTCTACCATTTTGTGAACAGGTTGCGAAGCTGGCTTTCTGAGATTCAACGTGACGTCAAAAAAGAAGGGTCATCCCGCTTGCAGGCCCGGTTGGCTAGGGGCCTCTAACTTGGCGAGCCGAACGCCAGTGGCTTGAATCCTATTGTGCAAGACGCTCTATATATCCCGCTCCCCGCCCCTATGCTAGAATTCGGATTGTCCGAAGCAAGAAATCACTTATTTCAGGGCGAAGGAAAAATACCGTGACGTCTTCATCGTCATCGTTTAGGAAAAGGGTTTATACCAAGTTCGGGGACAAGGGGGAGACCAGCCTGCTTTATGGCGGGAGGGTTTCCAAGAATAATCCCCACAGCGAGGCCTACGGCATCACCGACGAGGCCGTTTCCGTCATGGGTTTGGCTCGGGCCACCACGGACGACCAGAAAGTGAAAGACATTCTGCGGGACCTGCAGCGGGAGCTTTTCACCATAGCCGCGGAACTGGCCACCGATCCCGGGAAGTACGAGCTTTTTCAGGAACACTTCGCTCCGGTGACCGAGTCCATGGTTGAGAACCTGGAAACGACTATCGACTCCCTGGAAGAGGAATTTCAGATGCCCACCGTCTTCGTGCTGCCCGGTGGGACGCCCGCCTCCTCTGCCATCGATATGGCCCGGACGATTATACGCACGGCCGAACGCAGGGTGGTGGCGTTGGCGGAGGCCGGTCTTCTTACCAACGATCTGATCACCGCTTACCTGAACCGGCTGGGCGATCTGCTGTTCGTCCTAGCCCGCTACCATGACCGGGAACTTCCTATCGAACGGGCTACCGGCGACCGGAGCTAACCCACCGTGGCAGGCACGCCAAATATCGTGGTCATCGACTACGAATCAGGCAACCTGCGCAGCGTGGCCAAAGCCCTCGAGGCCGCCGGCGTCTCTCCAGTTGTCACCAGCGACCCAGCTGTTATCGCCAAGGCCGATGCCCTGATCTTGCCGGGGGTGGGGTCTGGCCCGGCTGCCATGGCTGCATTGGAAAAGCGAGCGTTGGTCCAGCCGATCAGAGATTACGCGAAGTCTGGTAAGCCATTCTTGGGTATTTGCCTGGGTCTCCAGCTATTCCTGGAACGCACCGAAGAAGGCGACGCCGCGTGTCTGGGCATCGTGGAGGGCCGGGTGAAACGGCTTCCAGACGGCTCGAATGAAATGCCCGGGGGCATGAAGATCCCCCACATGGGCTGGAACAGTGTTCATCTTGCCTCCCAACACCCCATCTTGTACGGCGTGGACCAGGACAGCTATTTCTATTTCGTCCACAGTTACTACGCTCAACCCTCCGACGCCTCCGCGGTGGCGGGAAGCACGGATTACGGAGTGACTTTCTGCAGCATTTTGGCCAAGGAGAACCTGGTGGCCACCCAGTTCCACCCGGAAAAAAGCGGCGCCATGGGACTGCGTATCTACCAAAACTTCGTGGCCATGGCCGGGAAGCGCTCGGCTGCCGGGGCTCGACCGTCAGCTGGCGCCTGACCGATGGAGATCATTCCTTCAATAGACCTCAAGTCTGGGCGGTGCGTCCGGTTATTTCAGGGAGACTTTCAACAGGAGACCGTCTTTTCCGAAGACCCTGTTTCCGTAGCCCTGCAATGGCAAAACCAGGGCGCTACCAGGTTGCACCTGGTTGACCTGGACGGGGCGGCTCAGGGCACACCCGCCAACAAGGCAGCCATCTCGGAGATACTCGATTGCCTGTCGATACCGGTGCAGATCGGCGGAGGCATCAGGTCGGTGGCCACGGCCGAAGCTTTGATAACGCAGGGTGCAGGCCGGGTTGTCATCGGCACGGCTGCGGTGGAGGACCCGGATATGGTGCGCACTCTATGTGCCAGTCTGGGCAGCGAAAGGGTCGTGGTGGCCTTGGATGCCCGGGATGGAAAGGTTGCCACCCGCGGATGGACCGAGGACACCAGCGTGAACGTGCTGGCCTTGGCGGGTAAAATGGCGGGACTGGGGGTAACCCGGCTCCTGTATACCGACATCTCCCGGGATGGGACACTGACTCAGCCCAATTACCAAGCCAACCGAGAACTGGCCAAGAGCTCTGGGATGGCAGTGCTGGCTTCAGGAGGCATCGCCGCTTTGGAGCACGTGTACAGGCTGAAAAGGACGGGCGTTGAGGGCGCTATCGTAGGAACAGCGCTTTATACCGGGGCATTAGACCTAGCCGAGGCGATCGAGGCGGCCGGGGCTCAAACGCCCACATGAAATCGGCTCCTAAGCCAGCTCAGGGCTGATTCTAGACGCCGGTGCCGGATGTTTCCGTTGGTTTGGGAGCCGGGGTCTGTTCCCGGTAGGACCACCTTGCGTCCAGTATCCGTTTAGCGTCGTTCAGCCAGTCGGCCCGCAGCACTTCCATTAGGAGAAAGTCGTGGGACATGCGGCGCACCGGCCGCACCGTGTTGAACCCGCATCTGCTGAAGCAGCGTTGGGCGCGCTCGTTCCATTCCAGGGTATGCAGGTAAACCCGTTTCAATCCCTTCTCACCGAACATGTACTCCAAAAGGGTGGTCACCGCGTCGTAGCCGAATGCGTTGCCCCAATGGTCCCGGTCCCCAATTACAATGCCCAACTCGGCTTCAAGATTGACGCTGTCCAGGTCGTAATACATGCAGTTCCCAATGAATTTGCCTTCTAAAGTCTCGGTGGCGAAATGGTGGGAACCGGGGGTGGGGAAGTTCACCTGGTCCTGAAAGATCTTCAGGTACCGGTCATAACTCATGGTAAGGGGGTAGGCGGCATCAAGGCGCGCCAATTCCGGGTCGCTGCGCCAGATATAGTCCTGCTCAGCGTCTTCCAGACGCTTATCCCGAAGGATGATGCGGGCGCCGCGCAGTTCTACCATTCTAACTCTTCTCTTCCGGACCAGTGATTGAGTCAGGAATCGAATCAGTGATCAGGGCCAGCGCTTTGCGAAGCACTTCGGCTTCGTTGGGGTATCCCACCGTTGCCAGCGCTTCGTCATACGGGAACCACTGAACCACGTCGAACTCCGGGTCATGCTGGTCGGTGCTTCCACCCCGGGGGGCCATCAGAAAGAAGTGGACCGTTTTATGGAACCGGTCCTTGGTTGCCCTTTCAGTGAACCAGTACTCGATGCTGCCGATGGGAGCATCTATTTCCACTTCCAGACCCGTCTCTTCTCGGACTTCCCGTAAGGCGGTTTCCTCGAGGGTCTCACCGGCATCGGGCGTTCCCTTGGCCAAACTCCACCGGATCTTATTTCCGGCCTCCGGGTTCGGGCTGGAACCAGCGCCGTCGGCCATTTTAGAAGGGGGCGCTGTAAACAAGTGCCTGCCGCAGAGAACGGCTTCCAACCGCCCGTTTAAGCGCCGGTAAACCACGCCTCCCGCAGAAACAAGTCTCTCCACTGGAGACTTAGCCACGTTACCCATCAATCCCCTCGCTTCACTTTGGCGTGGTGCTGTGCCATTCAATTCATTGTAAGGGTGCCTGTTTAATCCAGTCAAGAAATCTCCGATGTCAGCGGGCGGACTAAATCTTATTCCGGACTGGCGAGATTACCCTATTTTCGACGCATGACGAGACTAGTCATCAGCGCCACTAAGGCCACTACCAAGGCAACTATTCCAATGGTGCTATTGCCTCTGTCGCCGACGACGCCAGGGGCGCCCCTATGACCTGGAGGACCTGGTATACCAGGGTCACCCTTGAACCCTGGGGCACCTGGATCACCTGGGTCGCCCTTTACCCCGGCGCGGCCACGGGCGCCCCTTGGCCCTTGCTCACCTGTAGACGTGACCACGGTGGTCCCGGCGTTTTGGGCAGGCGCGGTTGTGGCCGCCGCGGCAACGGGTGTCGCAGGTTCTCCACCAGTCCCGGCCACCGGTTCTGGGGTGCTGGCCCCGGTTCCTGAATTGTCTTGAGTTACCGCGCCGCCACTGGTGGCTGATATGGAAAATTCAGGATCGTCGTGCCCGCCCAACACCCAAGAATCGGTCTCCGCCGCGTCCAGACTCCCGATTTTGTAGCCGATGACATCCCCATTCTTCCCCGGGATGATCATGATGGCGATGCCGCCCGCAATGGCTTCCTCTGCGACTTGCACGCCATCTATCCAGGCGGATATCACGGTGCCGTCTGGTACATTCTCACCGTCAACCGTGGCGCTAACCGCCGAAAGCATCGGCGGACCCGGCTGCCCCAAAGCCACCGGCGGGGACGCGAGCAACAGCCACCCCAACATTGCCGAGGATAGCATTGTCGCTATGGTTTTCAATTCTTCCCCAAAGCGTCGCCTGGTGAGATTTTACGCCAGCAGGCCTGAATCTCAAAACCCTGAAAACCTGCTGAAGGATCAAAACAACGACCGGAGTTATCGGAGAATATGAAATCAGCCCGGCGAACCCTCGAAGTGTGGGTTGAATCATCAGCGCCAACGGATCGAGAATGGTCTCAACCTACGCCGGTTCTCAGGCAAGGAGGCTTCCCAACGATTAGGAGGATCACCGCCGTAGTGAACTCGGCCTATGCCGGCAAACAGAGGCCAGGTGGGGATTTGTCATACCATGGCGGAATCTGCCGCGATTTGGAAACATTTCCAGATCTGCGCATGCTGTCGGTCAATGGGTTTGGCAGTTTGAACATCGCCCGGACCGTCATCTCCCGTCATCTCAGGGAAAGCTATAGACGCCACCCAACCCACCATGCCGCGCCGCCGCCGATGGCCGGGACGAAGTGCACCTCGCTCTCTTCCCCCACTTTTTCCATTAGCCCCAGCCGGGCCACCTCACCGTCGACGGCCACGGCTAGATTCGATCGAATCTGTCCTTCATCCATCAAGCGGGATTTCATGCCTGGGTAAAGCAGATCCAGACCGTCGATGACTTGGCGCATATTGGCGGCGTCAATCGTTACTTGCTTGACCCCGCCGCTGACGGGCAAAAGCATGGTGGGAATGAAGACTATGGGCATGTTTCACCTGGCTGCGCGTGCCCGGTTGCGGTCTAACTCAATGCGAATCAGGGCCTGGATTGGAAGCCTGGCGGAATTTTCCGGGGACGCCGTGGCGTGGCGTCCCGTCAATCATGACTTCCCGTTCTCCCACAACGCTTCCAAAATCTTTCCGGGGCTCATGGGCAAGCTGGCCATCCGAAGTCCGGTGGCCTGGTGGATCGCGTTGGAAATGGCTGCCATCGGGGGGACTATGGGAACTTCACCCACGCCCTTCACGCCATAGGGATGACCGGGATTTGCGACCTCGACGATAACCGTGTCGATCATGGGCAAGTCCAAGCTGGTAGGCATGCGGTAGTCCAAGAAACTGGAATTCATCATTTGACCCTGGTCGTTGAAGAAATACTCTTCGTTCAACGCCCAGCCGATGCCCTGGACCACTCCTCCCTGCATCTGGCCTTCAACGTAGCTGGGATGGACGGCTTTGCCGGCGTCTTGAACCGCCGTGTAGCGGAGGATATCGACCTTCCCGGTTTCCTGATCGACCTCAACATCCACGATGTGGACCGCGTAACCGTTGCCCTCACCCGACGGGTCTATGTTGTTGCGGCCGGTGATGCCGCCGCCGGTAGAGCCCAGCTGTTTTGCCAGGGCTTGGAAACTCATCTGCAGCTCAGGGTCTGAACGGTGCCGGATAACGCCGTCAGCGTATTCTACGTTCTCCGCCGGCGTATCCCATATCTGGGCCGCCCGCTTGACCATCTGCTCTTTAACGTCTTCCGCCGCGCCGATCGCCGCCAAGCCGGTGGCGAAGGAGGTTCGGCTGCCGCCGGTAACGAAGGTGAAACCTATGGAGTCGGTGTCGACCACGGTGGGGTGAACGTCTTCATAAGCTATGCCCAGGGTTTCAGCGGTTTGTTGAGCGATGGACGCCCTTGTGCCGCCGATATCCACGGAGCCCATCAAAAGGCTTATGGTCCCGTCGTATTGGACGGTCATGGTCACGCTGGATTGGAATCCCCGGTTCATCCAGAAACCGCAGGCGATGCCGCGCCCCCTGTTTTTGCCCTGGACAGGTTTTTTCAGGTGGTCGTGGGATTTGGCGGCGTCCAGGCACTCTATCAGGCCGATCTTGCGCGCCACCGGTCCTTCCACCCTGCGGGTGCCCTCTTTGGCGGCGTTCTTGATCCTAACCTCCAAGGGGTCCAAGGCCAGCTTCTCGCAGATCTCGTCGAGCACCGACTCCACGGCGAACGCGGCCTGAGGTGATCCCGGCGCGCGGTAAGCCGAAGTCTTGGGCTTGTTCACCAAGACGTCATACCCCTCGACGCGGCCGTTTTGCAGGTCGTAGCATGAAAGCGCGCACGAGGTGCCGGCCATAACGGGTGAGCCGGGATACGCTCCGGCTTCATAGGCAAGGGTTACGTGGGCGGCGGTTATCAGCCCGTCCTTCGCCGCCCCCATCTTTACCTTCATCCAGCTTCCGGGAGCGGGTCCCGAAGCCTCGAAGACCTCAGTGCGGGTCATGACCATCTTCACCGGCTGGCCGCATTTGCGGGAAAGCAGCGCGGCGGGGGCTTCCAAGTAGGTGGAGATCTTGCCGCCGAACCCACCTCCAATCTCGGTGGGCACCACTTTGATCTTGGAGATTGGGAATTGCAGAACGTCGGCCACGGCATTGCGGATCATGAAACTGCCCTGGGTGCTGCACCAGATGGTTAAATGTCCGTCGGTGTTCCAAAAGGCGGTGGAGTTTTGGGGCTCGATATACCCCTGGTGGACCATCTCCGTGTGGAACTCCCGCTCCACCACGACGTCAGCCTCACCGAAGCCTTGCTCTATGTCGCCCTTATCAAAATATAGATGGGCGGCGACGTTGCTGGGCTTTTCGGAATTCTCGCCCAGGTAAGAGGTATAGAGGTCGTCATGAATAAGTTCGGACTTTTCCTCCATGGCGGCTTGGACGTTGATCACCGCCGGGAGTTGTTGGTATTCGACTCTGATCAGCCGGACCGCTTCCTCAGCCACGTGGGGGTTGACCGCGGCAACGGCCGCCACGGGATGGCCTTTGAAAAGGACTTTATCGCTGGCCATGATGAGATCCGTGGCGAACTTCAAGCGTTGGTATCCGCCTCCCAGTTCCTCACGGCTCATCGAAGCGAATGGGAAATCAGCGGCGGTGACCACGGCGGTCACGCCTGGATAAGCTTCCGCCTGGCTGGTATCGATCGATACCACCTTGGCGTGTGCATGGGGGCTACGCAGGACCTTGCCGTGCAGCAATCCTGCTGGATAAACATCCGCCCCATATTGGGCGCGTCCGGTGACTTTATCGACGCCATCAGGCCGGACGGGGCGTTTCCCAACGACCCTATATTCAACCTCCGAGAGAACCTGGTTGGAAGTCACGAAAGTCCACCTCGCTTAATACTTTTGTGCTAATTTACCGTCTCAGAAAACGGTTCGACAAGCTCACAACGAACGGAAGACATTCTTTATGACCGTTCGCCCTGAGCCTGTCGAAGGATGGTCTATTTTGTATAGGCCGTTTGGGGATTTATTCTACAGGGGTCTATTTGGACAGTTTTTCGGCCTCTAATACCGCTCTGATGATCTTGTCGTAGCCGGTGCAGCGGCACAGGTTGCCCGCCAGCCAGTGGCGTATCCGGGCTTCGTCGGCATCCGGTTCCTGGTCCAAGAGGCCTTTGGAGGCCACGATGAACCCCGGAGTGCAGATGCCGCATTGAAGCGCGGCCTGTTCCAGGAAAGCCTGCTGGATGGGATGAAGGCCGTCGGCGGTGGCCAGACCTTCGATCGTGGTGACCTCCGATCCCTGGGTTTCCACTGCCAGCACCAAGCAGGAGTCTACGATGCGGCCGTCTAGGATCACCGTGCAGGCGCCACAGTTTCCGTCATTGCATCCCTCTTTTGTGCCGGTCTTCCCCAGAACGTCCCGCAGGACCTCAAGCAGGCTCTGCCGGGGTTCGGCCAGGAAGTCGGTTTGAACGCCATTGATAGTGGTTTGTACGTGGACTAGTCCGGGCATGTCTATCCTCCCCTGGCTCTTTCGACGGCGGTATTCAAAGTACGGCGGGTAAGGACGCCCACCAAGTGGACTCGTTGCCGTATAGTGCCGCGCATGTCGCTGATGGGCTTGGCGTCAGCCATTGCCTTTTCAGATGCTTCTTGAATGGTGGCTTCCGACACAGGCTTCCCCGCCAGACTGTCTCCGGCGTCTTTGGCGAATACCGGAGTGGGAGCAACCGAGGCCAAGGAGATGCGGGCCGAAACGAAATTCTGGCCCGAGGCATCCAGCACCACCGAGCTGCTTACACCAGCCACGGCGATGTCCATCTCGTTTCTGGGTATGAATCTTAGATAGTTTGTCCCAGAATGGGCTTGGGCCGCCGGAAGGTGGATGGACACCAGGATCTCACCGGGTTGCAGGACATTTTGTCCGGGACCGGTGCAGAACTCTTCCGCGGGCACATCCCTAGTTCCATTTGGTCCGGCTATGTGAGCCACCCCGCCCATGGTTATGACCGGCGGAATCGAATCGCCGCTTGGGGCGGAGTTGCAAAGGTTGCCGCCGATGCTGGCCCTGCCCTGGATCTGTATCCCGCCGATCAACGACGCGGCGTCAACGAGGCCCGGGTAGGCCGATGCGACTTGTTGGTTTTGGTAGATCTTGTAGCAGGGGACCGCGGCCCCCATGGTCAGCCCGTTTTGGGCACTGTAGCTCAACTCGTTAAGCTCGGGAATCCCCTTGGCGTCTACTACAAGATCCAGGCTGCGGCGTCCGCCCCGCAACTGCACTATTATGTCAGTGCCGCCGGCCATCATCCTGGCCCGGTCTCCTTTTGACGCCATCAACTTAACTGC
>MUCP01000029.1 GCA_002816875.1 SAR202 cluster bacterium Io17-Chloro-G2 | reverse complement strand
TAGGAGTCGGCGTATGAACGGTAGGGAGGATGCAATGGCATCATAAAAAGTCCGAACTGCATTAGTATCTCCTGAATCTTGACCATAGTCAGGGCCGTGGATTGAATTGGTTGAGTTTAGGCCGGCCTTTGGCTGATGCTACGGCAGCCCCAAATGCGTGTCAAGGACACCCGTACCTGGCGGCGGGGGCCTGGCCCTACCTACGATGCGCCGCACCGGTTAGGAGAGATCGTGAGCGCGGTACCGCCTTCCCGTGTTGCCTGGTAACCGGCGGTTCTGCTAGACTGGCCGTAGTCAGACGTTAGGTTCCAACCGTTATGGACACGAGGAACACCGCATGAAAAAGGTAGTCAGCGAAACCAACGGCGCTCTCTTCAGCCTTCCCTGGTTGGTGGCCAAAGACAAGGGTTTCTTCGAGGCCGAAGGTATTGAGATGGAGTTTGTCGATTCACCAATCAGCGGCGTCGTGGAACACACCGACAACCCGGAACAGGTGAATCCCATCCTGGGCCACACACCCTTTGAAGAAGGGCGGGTGTCCATATACCGGGCTTGAGAGGAGGGTCAGGTCCGTCGGGCCTATGAAAGCAAAGCCGGAGCCAAGGTGGTAGCCCTGCGCTCCGCAGTGGCCAGCCAGGCCATCATGGTGCATCCGGATTCGCCCCACTACTACCCAGGCACTCTAGGAAACGTGCCTGTGGCGGTGAATTTCCACGCCGGTTCCCATTACGTCGCCCTTCGCCTGCTGGAGGGCTACCTGCCGGCTGACAAGATCAAGGTGGTGCACTACGGATCACCCCAACACCGCTTCGAAGCGCTGATGAACCGGGAGATTGAGGCCGCTGCCGTGATGGAGCCATACATAGCCCTGGCCGAAAAGCTGGGCTGCCGCGCCGTCTGCGAAGGCCATTACCTGGGCGCCGAGAACGCCAGCGACGACATGGACGAAGAAACGTTCAATGCCATCAACCGGGCGGTGGCCAGAGCCATCGACATGATCAATGCCGACAAACGGAAGTATATCCATTATTTGATCGACGAACCCAGATTCGCCCCGTTGGCGGCCAAGTGGGGCGGCCTGGCTCCAGAAGATTTCCACCTGCCGCGCCTGCGTTACACCAAACAAGCCCCGTATACCGATGAGATCGTGGCGGACACCTACCACTGGATGGTCCGCTGGAACTTGCTGGACCAGTCGGTATGCGCCACTGAGTTCGTGGACAACCGCCTGGCCGAAAACGCCGGCGCGCCGGCCGACGACTAGGCTCGCACAAAATCACGTATACCGGAAACCGGCTGGGAAGGTCATCCCAGCCGGTTTTTCTTTGGGCGATCTCGACTCCTCGATTCAACCCAGGTTTATTAGCTTTTCGCGGCCAACAGTCCCGGTTTCGTTGGTGCCGGACCGGCTCCACACCGCCGTTTGTGGTTCGACAAGCTCACCATGAGCGGGGGTTTTTAGTTAGATCTTTGGATTAAATAGCGGTAACGCCCAAAAGAGCGATCAAATCTCCAAAACCGCTCATCCTGAGCCCGTCGAAGGACCGGTCGTTGGCGGCGGCCGACGCCAATGTTCGGAATAGCCGCGGATCCAACAGCCGGATTCAATGCTCGTAGATAGTCGAATGTCTCTAATCCACCCCGTCACCATCCCAAGAACCATCGGCCCCTTGTACAATAGTCAACCACGAATCACTAACCATGGTCTAAGGAGATGAATATGCCTTTCGGTCTGAGCAGGCGCGGCGGGGTCGCGGTGGTGGAACTGCACGGCGTCATCGGCACCAGGATCAGGACCAACACCTATTCCCGGCTGTTCGACTCCATAGCCAAGAGCAAGCGTTTTCGCGCCGTGTTGCTGGACATCGACTCCCCGGGCGGTTCGGCATCGGGATCTGAAGTACTTTACTACAGCATCCGCAAAGTGGCCGAGAGCAAACCGGTGGTGGCCTACGTCCGGGGTATGGGCGCTTCCGGAGGCTACTACCTGTGTTGCGCCGCCAGCAAGGTGATGGCTCTCCCTACGGCCATGGTGGGCTCCATCGGAGTTATCTACCTTCGCCCCGTGCTAGAACAACTTTTGGGAAAGATGGGGGTGCAATTCTCGGTTTTCAAAAGTGGGTCGCTAAAAGACATGACTGGCTTCTGGCGCAGTCCAACCGCCGAGGAGGAGGGGAAGTTCCAAGGGTTGATCGACGAAGTGTACGAGAATTTCGTTTCCGTGGTGTCCCAAGGCCGGTCGATGGAAGAAGCAAGGGTAAAGGAGCTGGCCACCGGAGAGGTGTTTACCGCCCGGAGGGCCCTGGAAATGGGGTTGGTGGATGAGCTTGGCGGTTTCGACCAGGCGTTGGAAGCAGCGGCCTACTTAGGAGACGTGCAGCCCCGGTCCCTACTCGTCCAGCCTAAACGCTCGTTCTCCGACCGGTTCATGGGCAGGCCCGCCAGCGGAGTTTACGGCGCTTCGGGGTTAGATATGATCACCGGGCCGGTACAACGGCTCCTGTCCGGCGGAATCTATTACCTGGAGCCCGAATTCCTGATGGGTGACTATGCCGGCGGCTAATTTCTGAGACAGCCGTCAGGGGTTATCTTGGCTGGACCCCATCCCTTGGGATTCCAAGATTTTGGCTTCCCGCCACAGGGAATCTTTCTCTGACATGGGCAGCTGGGCGAAGTCCTGGCCCCGGCCTCCGGCCAATTCTTCCATCTTCATGTACCGCCACCTAAATCGTTGATTGGCCACTCGCAAAGCGTCCTCCGCGTGTATGTCCAGCCAGCGGGATAGATTCACGATCATGAAGAGAACGTCGCCCAATTCGTGGACCTTTTCTTCGTGGGACTCCGCCCGGCGCAGCTCATCCACCTCTTCGGTCAGTTTATTCAATACCTGGCCGATGTCGTCCCAATCGAATCCCGCACGGACCACCCGGTCCTGCATGAGTTGGGCGGCGGTCAAGGCCGGCAGCTCTTTGGGAATGCCGTCAACTGGCGATTTCTTGACGCCCCGCTCCAACCTTTCCGCTTCTTTTATCTTCTCCCAGTTTCGCTCCACCTCTCTGGCATCGGCCGGGAGGGCATCGGCCGCGATGGCATTACCGAAAACGTGGGGGTGGCGCCTGATCAGCTTTTGGTTGATCTTGGTCAGCACGTCGCCGAGATCGAACCGGCCGGCTTCCCGGGCGATGTCGGCGTGGAACCCGATCTGGACCAACAGGTCTCCCAATTCTTCGGCCAAGAGTTGGGGGTCTTCTGCGTCGATGGCTTCCAAAACCTCATAGCACTCCTCCAACAGGTTGCGCTTCAGCGAGGCATGGGTTTGCTCCCGGTCCCACGGGCAGCCGCCGGGGGCCCTGAGGCGCTCCACAATAGCCACCAAGGTCTGAAATTGGTCCAGCTCACCTTCTTGGAACTCTTGTGATGACATGGCTGGATTATAACGACGCCAGCGGTTGCCCCACAAGGGAAGGCGATGCTAACTTAGATTGCACTATATTGGAGATGGGTCATGAACCGGCTGTCGCGTGTGTCTTGGATACCGGGGATTTTATTGGTGGCATCTGTCCCTCTGTTTTTGATCGCGGCCAGCGTTACCTATGCTTTCAACGACGCCGGTCTCTACAACCGCGGATTTCAGCGATACAACGTTTCCACGGCAACAGGCATCACCGGCCCGGACTTGGTTCAGGCGGGCGCGGAATTTCGGCGGTATTTCAATTCCCGCCGAGAGCCGTTATCGGTGCGCGCCCGCGTCTACGGCTTGGAGCAGGAACTGTTCAACCCGCGCGAGATACACCACATGGGCGACGTAAAGCGCCGGATCTGGGGGGTATACGCAGTGGGTGGAATCACCGGGGTTTATCTATTCGCCCTCACCGTAGCCGGTCTGGTCTGGCGGCCCCGGATGTGTGCCCCCTGGCTGGCGCGTTTCTACCTCCGGGGCGGGATCCTCACCCTGGCGCTGATCCTGGCCGTCGGGCTGTTTTCCGTGGTGAACTTTGACACACTGTTCCTCAAATTCCATCAGATCACATTCACGAACGATCTGTGGATGGGGAACCCGAACACCGACTATCTTCTGAAGATGTTTCCCCAGGGGTTCTGGTTTGACTCCACTGCTTTGGTGGCCTCCATCATCATTATTGGTTCGGTCGTGACGTCAGTTGTCTCCGGAGGTTATCTTATGTGGCGCCGCCGCGGACGCGATGAGGTAATTTCACATCAGCCAACAGGGACATAGGAATTCCAGCAACCTGCTAGGTCAACCACACGTCAACAAAAAGAGGCTTCCCCGTCATGGGGGAAGCCTCATTTGATTCAGTTCGACCTATGCCGGGACCTTTAAACCTCAGTGGCCACAGCCGCAGCCTCCGCCGCAGCAACCGCCGCTCAGGGGTGGCAGCGGGCTGAACCCTGGGTGCTCTTCGCCACCCTTCCCCACTCGGGCGAAAACAGAGATCGCTCGTTTGGCAGGCTGTTCGCAGTTGGGGCAGTCGGCGCCCTGAGAGCTCATGGGCTGTAGCTTGTCAAACTTGTGGTCGCAGGTTGGACACAGATATTCGTATAGCGGCATTTGGTGACCTTCCCTGTAGATTAGGCTTTTCGTAGATTAGGCAATTCTTTGATGGCGTGATTCTATCAGATTATACCAAATGTAGTTTCAGTCTTATTGACAGCCTCAAAGCATCAGCAATCATTAACTAGCGGGCCATTGATCCTCACCGCTCGCCATTGGGTTGGCCAGGACAGCCCCACGCTTGACATGGTCTATTTTTGACCGACAATGGATTTTTGATCATTCCGTTGATCCACCTAACCAGCGGATCTCATTCTTAGGAAACCCCAAGCGGCAAAACTCCGGACCGGAGGGCGCCCCACCGGGGCTGGGTCTAGGAGCGCCTTCCATTAGCCAGCCAAGAAACCTGCCCAGGTTTACTCGTGTCCCCCGGCTGCAAACCTTCGACTCGTTGAAGAACTACAGGGATTTCCGGTTCCTCTTCACCAGCAACTTTTGCGCCAACACGGCCCTTTGGTTCCAGCTTCTCAGCATCGGTTGGCTGGTACGGGACCTGACGGCAGCTTCGTCAATTTCCTCATCTGCTCTGTTGGTAGTCACGGTAGGGGGCATCAACACCCTTCCCCGCCTTTTAGTAGGGCCTTGGGGCGGAGTGCTCGGAGACCGCCTGGACCGGCGGAAGATCGTGATGGCATGCATGATCATAATGGCCGTAGCCGCCTTCGGCTTTTCCATGATCATCCGGTGGGGCTTGGTGGAATGGTGGCACGCCTATATATACGTCCTCTTTGCTGGTCTGGTCACTTCCGTCAGCCAACCCCTTCGCCAGACGCTTATCGCCAACACCGTGCCTCGGGAGTCCTTTGGCAACGCATACGCCACCAACGTATTTACCATCACGGGCACCCGCATCATCGGTCCTTTCATCGGAGGTTTTCTGATCGCCACCCTGGGGTTCGCCTGGAATTTTACCTTGGAATCGGCCCTTTACGTCGCGGCGATCCTATTTCTATTGCCAATGAAGACGCCCTATAGCCTGGCTAGGGAAGCCGCCAAGGTATCGGTGTTTGCCGACCTCAAGGAGGGCATCAGTTTCATTTTCCGGGGGGAAAGGACCATTCTGAACTTGATCATCCTGGGAATCATCCCCAACGTTATTCTGCATCCCACCTGGTTCCTTCTGCCTCTGTTCACGGCCGATGTGCTTCACCTGGGTCCGGACGTTGGGGGAATTCTATTGGCGGCAACGGGCGTGGGTGGTTTTCTGTCCGGGTTGGCCATAGCATCGGTGGGTTTTGTGTTCCCCAAGGGGCGTTTTGCTTTGGGAATGGTAGTGGCCAGTTCAGTGTCTGTGATCATGTTCGCCCAGTCCCATTGGTTGGGCCTGGCCATTGTCGTCATAGGCTTGATGGCCTTTTTCCAGGCGTCGTTTCGCACCGCTAACGGGACCCTGATCCAGGGATTGACACCGGACGTTCTACGTGGCCGGGTGACCAGCCTGCAATCGTATAATTCCGGTTTTGTGGTGCTCACCAGTCTGGCCATAGGCTGGGTGGTTGACCTCACCAACGTGACTTTTGGCATAATGGCCGTAGGAGGGGCCGGATTGGCGTTGTCCATCCTGGCCATCGCCACCCTGGGAAGAGTTCGCCCTCTGGCCTAACCCGGGGCGTGCAGGGACCTCTGTTTGAATCGGTTGAAAACCAACATAACCAGCAGTCCCCGTTACCGGTGGTGGGTATTTTGGGCGATCGCCGCCGGCAGCTTCTTGTCAGTGGTGGACCACGGCAGCGTCATGGTAGCGCTTCCGGAGATCGAGCGGTATTTCGATGCCGACCTGCCCACCGTCCAGTGGGTGGTAATAGGCTACGCCCTGGCCATCAGCGTATTGCTTCTGCCCATGGGCCGGCTGGGTGACCTGGCCGGCCGCCGCCGGATCTACATCCTGGGTTTCTGCATATTCGTCTTGGCCGCCGCCCTGGCCGGGTCTTCCCGTTGGTTGAACCTCCCCACCCTTATCACCGCCAAGGTCTTGCAGGGCATCGGTTCAGCGATGATCCAAGGCAATGGGATGGCCACGATACTCGGCGCCTTTCCAGGGGCCCAACGGGGCCAAGCCCTGGGTTACCACCTGAGCGTGGTGGGCGCCGGGGCCATCGCCGGTCCCGCTTTGGGAGGCCTGCTGATCAGCATCTGGGGCTGGCAGTCGGTATTTTTCGTCAATGTGCCGGTGGGGATCGTCACCATCGCCATCTCCGCCCTGGTGCTGCAGGACCAAAGAAGTCTGCAAGCGGACGAACCGGGTCAGCGTCAAACCTTTGATTGGCTGGGAGCCTTCCTTTCCGGAGCGGGTTTGTTGGCCTCCTTGCTGACGGTGAGCAACGGGGCGCAGACGGGCTGGACATCGCCGCCCATCTTGACCGGCGCAGTAGTTGCGGTTCTTTTGTTTGCGACGTTCATCTGGTGGGAACTGCGGACCCCATATCCGATGCTGGACCTCCGGCTCTTCCGCCGCAAGCTATTTGCCCTGGGAGTGGCGGCGGGCTGGATATCTTTCTTGGGAAGTTCGGCCTCGCGGTTCCTGATGCCCTTCTATTTGCAACGGGTGTTGGACTTCAGTCCCAGAGACGTCGGCCTGTTGATGATTCCACCAGCTTTGAGCTTAGTGCTGGTCGGACCGTTCAGCGGCCTTCTGTCCGACAAATTCGGCTGGCGAAACCTCACGGTAGGGGGCATGGCCTTATCCACGATCGCCTGGTTCGTGATGGCGTTCTTGCTATCGGGGGATGCGCAAACCGGGGGCGCTCCCCCTTGGGGGTTGATCGTGTTGATCGTCTTGATGCTGGTTTTCCAAGGAGCGGGCACGGGGCTGTTCAATTCGCCAAACAACAGCTCCATCCTCAGCGCGGTGGAACGTTCCAGCTACGGCGTGGTGGCATCGTTGACACAACTGATCAGAAACTCGGCCAACGTCACCAGCGTGGCCGTGGCGACCACCATCGTGGTGATGGTCATGGGCTCCCGGGGTGTTGAGCCCAGCCTAGACGCAGTCAATCCTCAAATCGCCAACGCTTTCGTCGCGGGGTTACGCTGGGCATTCATCTTCATGGGAGGCGCGCTGGCTGTGGCTGGGGCCATCTGTGTTTTCAGGGGTGAGCGGGCCAGGTCTCCCGCGGCCACATCGGACGCCTGCCCGGCGCCGGAGGCGGTATCGAGAACGTCCAACGATTAGATCATGCTTGACACCATTTACACTAACTGTCAGACTACTTGCCAATCACAATCTTGGAGCGCCGTCAGCGTCCAGATGCTGGCCCTCTCCGAATCTCTGGTCAGACGATAGGAGGAACAAATGGCTGATGCTAAAGTAGAAGTTCGACTCAATGGTCCCCTGCGGGTATATGGGGAGATCGAGATAGTCGACGTAGACGGTAAGAATTACACCGTTCCAGAAGGCCAGTGGGTTTCGTTCTGCCGCTGCGGACAGTCCGCAAAAAAGCCCTTCTGCGACACTGCCCACCGGGAGTGCAGTTTCGAGGCCGAATCTAAGGCCTACTAGAGGCTTAACTAGGCGCCCGCTAGATTCTGGCGCCGCCTTCGCAGGCGTACGCAGGCCCCAGTCCAAGGGCATTTGTTAGCCTAAAAGAAACAGGGACGAGGAAATCCTCGTCCCTGTTTCTTTATTCCCTAGGCGGCCTCAGATCGTTACGGCCCATGTCGAGGGCCAGCATCAAGGCATTAAATGGGGCCGGCGGGCCGGTATAAGCTCTTGACAGACCTCACCGATCCCAGCCTTTGCTCCACCAGACGGTCGGCGGCCTGGGAGGTTGGGACCTCTTCTTCCTTGGAGATATGCACCACCCGGCCCATGGTCTCATAGATGCGTTCGGTCTTTTCCCTGGCCCGGTCTAGATTGTATGGCGTCCCGATCTCGGCCGAAGCGTTGATGATCCCCCCGGCGTTGATTATGTAGTCGGGCGCGTAAAGGATGCCGCGGCGGTGCAATTCCTCACCGTCGGCATCCCCGGCCAGTTGATTATTGGCCCCTCCTGCGACGATCCGGCAATTCAGCCTGGGAATCGTGTCCGCATTCAGAATACCGCCCAGGGCGCAGGGCGAGAAAATCTCGCAGGCGGAATCGTATATTTTTTCCGGTTCCACTACCTTGATGCCCATGTCTCGGGCCCGGTCCAAGGCTTCGGGATAAATGTCGGTGACCACCAACTGAGCGTCTTCCTTCAACAGATGATGGGCCAGGTTGAAGGCCACTTTGCCAAAGCCCTGAATGGCAATCTTTTTCCCGGCCAGGGAATCTGAATCCCAAATCTGCCTAGCACAGGCCCTCATGCCCATGTAGATACCCAAGCCCGTCATCACCGACGTGTCGCCACTGCCGCCGGCGGTGGTGGGCAACCCCACCACGTGGGCAGTCTCCAGCCGCACGTATTCCAGATCACGCCCGGTGCTCCCCACGTCGGTGGTGGTTATATACCGTCCGCCCAGGGTTTCCACGAATCTGCCGTAGGACCGCACCATGGCCTCGGTTTTCTGGGTATGGGGATCGGCGATGATCACCCCTTTGCCACCACCCAGGGCCAGATCGGCCGCCGCGGACTTGTAGGTCATCGCCCGGGAAAGCCTGAGCACATCCCTCACGGCGTCTTCCTCGTTTTCGTAGGGCCAGATACGCAGTCCACCGCACGCCGGACCCAGTGTGGTGTCATGGATGGCTATCACCGCCTTCAGCCCCACGGCCGGGTCCGAACACATCATGATCTGTTCGTGGCCCCAATCGCCCATGTATGTCAAAACGTCCATTCTGAAGGGACCTCCCGCCTTAACCGGTGTTTGACTCTTGACCGGTTAGATTCGAGAATACCGCGGCGCGATTCCACCGTCTCCCCGTCAATGACCCTGGCCGTATATATATTATAAACCGATGGGAATTATCCCTAACGCATACGCTATGCCGAGGGCGGCTAATCCCGGCATGATAGAGGCCATACCGGCATTCCCCGTAGCCGCGCCTTGGTACTCTTGCGTCGGGGGGTATAATCGCTGGTAAGCGGCGGAAGCCGTGCCCGTTCTGCCTGCCCGCTGAGCAGGCTGCCACGCCAAACAGGACATCATATATAAAGGAGGTTTCACACCATGACCCAGCAAGCAATGCACGCACAGATGGGAGGAGAAACCGGAGGACAAGAAGAGCTAAGCCCCGCCGGCGCGGTGACCTTTGGCTTGGAATACCGCACGCTCCACGGCGGAGAAGAGGAAGGGATCTGCATCCACGTCTATGGCAACTCCCTGGATAACGAGGACAAGGAACTGCTCCGGTTCGACTGCTTCCGGGTAGCCCCCCACTACCACTACCGCAACTCCACGGTGAAGAAAAACGAGCGATTGATGCTAGACTTCACTGCGGAAGGAGATCCCCTCGCCTGGACGATGGACAAGATCAAGAACCGCTTGCCCACCATGCTTTTGCGTTGCGAAGCCGACGAGATCGCCCGCAACATCGATCAGCGTGACGTGGACGCCGCGGTGCCCAAGATCGTCGCCTGGGCGGAGACCAAGACCCACCGCCGGGGCTAAAGATCACTCCGGCCGCCTAGAACTACCGTAGGGGCGCACGGCCGTGCGCCCCTACACATTCCGGAACCGCATACAGCCTGACCAAACCGAATCAAATGGAGTAGTTATGCCACAGCAGTATTCCAACCCGCCGGAAATGTCCATCGACCTGTCCAAGACCTACACCGCCATCGTCCATACCAGCAAAGGCGACATATCCCTGGAGTTATTGGCTTCGGAAACCCCGTTGACCGTGAACAATTTCGTCTTTCTGGCCAAGGAGGGATTCTACGAGGACGGGGGATTCCACCGGGTGATCAAGGACTTCATGGTCCAGGGCGGCTGTCCCCAGGGCGACGGCACCGGCGGTCCCGGATACCGCTTTCAAGACGAGCCGGTCACCAAATCCTACGTCAAAGGCACCTTGGCCATGGCCAACGCGGGCCCCAACACCAACGGCAGCCAGTTTTTCATCGTCCACGGCGAAAACGTGGGCCTGCCACCCAACTACACCATCTTTGGCATGCTGACCGATGGCATGGACGTTTTGGATGCCCTGGCCAATTCACCGGTGGCCAGCAGCGGGCGGGGCGAGAATTCCACCCCCACGGAAAAGTTGAGCATCCAGAACATAGAGATTACCGAATCGTAGTGTTTGCCGTGGTCAAACCCAACCGTTAGCAGGATGCTACGCCACGTTGGAAACCGCTTCCGGAACGCCGGTATTCGCGGCCGCCAGTTGGGGCTTGCGAGCCATCAAGAAACAGACCCCTCCCAGGAAGTTAAGGACCGCCAGCAGCAGGAAGGCGCTGGTGTAACTTCCCTGTATGTCCCGAAAGTATCCTGCCATCGGGGCCGAGATCAGCAGCAAAAAATTCATTGGCACGGTAGACAGGCCCAATATCTTTCCGAATGAAGCTCTGCCGAAATAATCGCCCCGGATCGCCACCGTCAGAGGATTGCGCCCGCCAAATCCCATGCCGAACAACACCGCAAACGCGTAAAACATCGCCAGGTTGGTAGAGAAGGTTAGCAGGAAAACCGCCCCGGCCTGGATCGTGGTGAACAAAAATAAGGCCAGACGGATGGGGATGCGGTCTCCCAGGTAACCACCCACCAACTGGAAAACCATGGCCACCCCAGTGTAAACCGCCACCACCCATGCGGTGTCCTGCACCTGGAACCCCTGGTCCTTCATCAACAAACCCAAGTGGGCCATGATGGCCAGAATGACCATGGAAGTGAATCCATGCCCAAATGATATCAACCAAAAGGCCGGGGTCTTCAAAGCCTGAGAGGCCGTAAAGTCTAATGCAGCAGGTTTGACCGGTGGGGCCTGCCCCGGTCTTGGTTGCCCAATGTGTTCAGGAGATTCGGGGGGGTCACCATCTGGCCGTAGGTTATAGTCCTGGGGGCGGTTGCGGATCACCCGAGAGATGGGAATTGCCAAAACGATGACTAAAATCCCGATAATGGTGGCGGTCGTGCTCCACCCGATGCGGTCCGCCGTGGGGTCTACGGCCCAGGCGATGGCGGGAACCAATACCAACGCCCCCACCCGGCTGCCGACGTTGGCCCAGCCGATGGCCATGGCCCGCCGGCGCTGAAACCACTGATTCAACATGGTCATCATTGGGAGCCAGCTGCCCAGGCCTTGGCCCAACGCCATCACCATGTAGGCCACATAGAACATCCACAGGTTTTGAACCCGGCCAAACAGCAAGAACCCCAGTCCCAGGATGATGAATCCGACCAGCACCATCCGGCGGGTGCCCACCTTGTCGGTGAGGTACCCTTCCACCGGACCCATGACACCGCCTTCGATGCGGGTGAAGGCCAGGGCCAATCCCAACTGAGTCCTGGTCCATTGAAACTGGTATTCCAAAGCCACCGCCCAAAGGCTCATGGCGTGAAACAGGGGGACCGTGGCGACGGACATGGCGAACCCGCTGATGCCCACCAGCCACCAGCCATAAAACACGTTGTTCAACCCCAGGGAGGAACGCCTATGCGATGTATTCAATCCGGCGAATCTATCCGTAGGACCTGTGAGATATTCCCACGATCACGCCTGGACTCCAAGAAAACTCAGTTGTCTTGGACCATAGACTCGGACCAGAGAACAGGAGGCGATGCCGTGGGAAACTGAAGTCTCATGGTACAAGCAAGCGGGAATATCGGTCAACGTAATATTATGGGATATGCATTATCAAATCTTCATGGTCAAACCGGCTTTCCACATTCAAGCCACAACCGGTAGAGCACGTTTCTGGGTAGACCGGTCTCCCGTCCCACTAGGGCGATGGCATCCCTGGAATTCGTTCCCTCGGCACGCAAGTCCACCAGCTGTTGCTTGGCTTCCTGGCGCCCGTCTCCTACGGGAAGGCTCGAACCGCCGGTTGGCGCTTTAGCCCCGGCTACTACCAGCACAAATTCCCCCCGGGGCTCGGTGAAATGGTCCAACGCGCCGGACACCGTCCCCCTGAATACCTCTTGATGCAGCTTGGTCATCTCCCGGCAAACCGCGATGTCCCGGTCTCCAAGAGTGGCCAGTATATCTGTCACCGCCGCCTTTACCCGGTGAGGCGCTTCGAATATCACCAGCGTGGCGCCAAGGATTTTGACTTGTTCCAGTTGAGCCCGGCGGTCATTGCGTCTCCGGGGCAAGAACCCCATGAAAAAGAACCCGTCCTCTCCCATCCCGGATAGGGCGATGGCCGTGGTCACGGATGAAGGCCCCGGCGCCACGTCGACAGAAAATCCCAGGGCCGCGGCCTGGGCAACCAGTTCACTTCCGGGATCGCTGACTCCGGGCATGCCCGCGTCGGTGACCAACGCCACGTCTCCCGATTCCAGGGCCGTTAGCAAAGCGGGCAGCCTTCTTTCCCAGTTGTGCCGATGATAGCTGGTCAGAGGGACCCGGATCCCCAAATGGTTCAACAGGCGGCGGGTCACCCTGGTATCCTCGGCCGCCACTAGACTGACCTGACCCAGCACGCGGACGGCCCGGATAGTCAGATCCTCAAGATTCCCTATGGGTGTGCCAACTACGTATAGAGTGCCCATGCCAACACAACAAGCCCAACGCAACCAGCCCGGTGCAACAAGCGCGATGTACAAGATAAGCGGCCCGCGCCGAATCTGGAAGCTCAGGTTACCACACCGCCATTGTTCCTCATCGGTGGTTCAACTTAGTCATAGCAAGGGAGGCCGGTAATTCTGACTCGGAGAAAAGCCGGCCCCTGGACGTACCAACGCGCGGCCTGTAAGCTCTACGGAAATTTTCACCCCCGTAGTGGGGGTTGGCTATAGTTAAGGAGACCCCATGCCCAAGCTCACCGGCGCCCACCTATTCGTCCGCTGCCTGAAACAGGAGGGAATCCGGAAGGTGTTCACCATCGTGGGCGACACCATCCTGCCCTTGGTGGATGCCGCGGCCGATGAAGGGATCGAATTCATCGACACCCGTCATGAAGGCGCCGCCATGCACATGGCCGACGGTTACGCCCGCATCACCGGGCAGCCCGCCGTGGGCATGTTCACCGGCGGGCCGGGCTTTTCCAACGCGGTCTCGGCCCTTCCCGCCATCTATACCTCGGAAAGCCCGGTGATCTTCATCGCCGGTTCAGCCGAATTGCCGGAAAAGGGCATGGCCACGTTCCAGGAGATTAACCAGGTGGAGATGGCCGCGCCGGTGAGCAAAGGCTCGTGGATGATCCACGACCTCACGCGCATTCCGGAATACGTGGCCACCGCCTTCCGCACCGCCATGTCCGGCAGGCCGGGCCCCGTGCATCTCACATTACCCATCGACATACAAGAGCAGGAGATCGGTGAAGAGGAACTGCCACCCTATTTGCCCCAGGAATACCGCAATCAGGGCCGCTCCATGGGCGACCAGGCATTGATCAGCCAAGCGGCGTCATTATTGCGTCAGGCCCAACGCCCGGTGATCATCGCCGGGAACCCGGCCCGGTATTCGGTGGCGCCCGAACAGCTCCAAGCCTTGGCTGAAACCACCGGCATACCCGTTTTCACGGTGGAGCAAGCCCGGGGACTGCTGGACGACGAGCATCCGCTGTGCTTTGGTTACGCCGACGGTTCTCTCAATCCTGCGGCACGGCGGTTTCGTGAAGCCGATGTGGTGCTGTTGTTGGGCAAACGGCTGGATCACCGGTACCGGTACGGCCAGATATTCGGCGCCGGCGCCAAGATCATCCAGGCCGATGCTTCGCCGGCGGAGATCGGACGCAACCGCGGCGTGGCCGTGGGACTCTTGGGCGACCTGGGCGCGATCGTCGACCAGATCGTGGACCAATTCAACCGGGCCGCGAAAAATCTGCCCGGCAACGGCATCACCCCGTGGCTGGATCAGCTGCGGGAGGACCGCGCCGGTTGGGCCGATAGTCTGAAAGCCAGGGCTACCGGCGAACAACCCATGCATCCGTTGGACGTTTTCACCCGCATCGAGCATCTGATAGACGAAGACACGGTCATAGTCATGGACGGCGGAGACTACGTCCAGTGGGGCCGCTGCTACTTCAAGGCCCGCAAGCCCGGCCATTTCATGCGGTTGGGGCCCTTAAGCCACCTGGGGGCGGCAGTCCCTTACGGAATGGCCGCCCAGCTGGCGAATCCCAACAGCAAGGTTTTGGTCATAACTGGAGACGGGTCCTTTGGGTTTTACACCATGGAGTTCGACACCTGCATCCGCCACAACCTTCCAATCACGGTGGTAATGGGCAACGACGCCACCTGGGGCATCGACAAGACCTTCCAACTGGCTTATTACAACCGCGCCGTGGGCACCGACCTCCGTTTCATTCGCTACGATAAGGTGGTGGAGTCGATCGGCGGATACGCCGAGTACGTGGAGGATCC
The DNA here is from genome assembly GCA_002816875.1 of SAR202 cluster bacterium Io17-Chloro-G2. Lineage (GTDB taxonomy): Bacteria > Chloroflexota > Dehalococcoidia > Lucifugimonadales > UBA3495 > Io17-Chloro-G2. Next base: position 1,312 of record MUCP01000029.1, on the reverse strand, counting down.
CAACGGCGTTGGCCCCGCCGTGGAAAGGTCCCTGGCATCCGGCAGGCCATCCCTGGTCAACATCTCAGTGCGCCCCGGTGCAAGCCCCCTGGCCGACGCGATGATTGCGCGCCGCACAGGCGGGTGAAAACTCCGGTCCAAGATTCAGGCCACGAAAATTTCGGCCACCAAAATTCAGGCCACCAAAGTTTCAGTCAATGAAATACGAAATTTACGTCTTCCAAGTAACCATTATTCGCCATTGATTTGACGACTTACGTAAATATCAAAGGGCAAGTAGCACGTTAGGATGTAGATTGGGGCCACACTTGATTTGCCTTGACAAAAAACGGCGCCACCGGTATCGTTTAGCGAAAGTCCCAGCCAGACTTTCTTCAACTAGGTATCTAAATAAAAATCCATCAAGGATCAAGGAGAACGGTAATGCTAAAGATCGGCCATGAAATCGTCCGTCCCGGCAAGAACCTAGGCGACCCCGAAGTAAACATCTCTATCCCAGAGGAATTGGAAACCACTCCTGGTATTCCCCTGAACAACCGGGAGGTTGACTGGTACGCCAAGGAATACCCTCTGGAAAGCATGAACTTGACCGAGCGGGCTTCCAGGGAATGGGCCAACACCCTGCGGGACAACCACGCCGAAATGCGGGAGATCCGAAAGGAGCACGAAAAGCTGAACAGGGCCTTGGTCATGGCTTGCCGCCAAACCTCCGATATGGAGCCCACGTCCGAACCCACCGGAGATGACCTCACCGATCTCATCAAAAACAAGGCCAGGGAATTGGGGTTCCTGGAAGTCGGTATCACCAACTTCGACCACCGGTACACCTTCACCAGTAAGAGGGATGCCGCTACCTATTACCCCCATATCATATGTTTGGCCTACGAGCAAGACTTCGAGCCCACCCAGACCATTCCCAGCGTCGACGCCGAGATCGTCCACTCCAGCACCTACCGGACCGAAGGCGCGGCCGCCCTTGAACTGGGCAACTTCATCCGGGCCTTGGGCTACCACGCCCAGGTCACCGGCTCTGGCGATTCACCGGGACCCTACATTCCCATGTTCGTGGACGCCGGCCTGGGACAGCTGGGCGCCTGCGGCTACCTGCTCACCCCCCACGAAGGCAGCCGGTGCCGCCTGGTGTCGGTGACCACCGACGCCAACGTGACCCACGACAAGCCCATCGACTACGGCATCCACGCCTTCTGCCAGGTTTGTCAGGTCTGCGTCAACCGCTGCCCCGGCCGCGCCCTGATGCGCGACAAGATCTGGTGGCGGGGACTGGAAAAGAACAAGTTGTACTTCAAGCGCT